>NZ_WVUH01000168.1 GCF_017614955.1 Micromonospora echinofusca | reverse complement strand
ATTCGGCCCCGAGGACCGGTTCGACGGTTTCGTGGCGGGTCGCCATGGCCGCGCCGACATGACCGCGGAGATCCGGATGCCCGAGCGCGAGCTGCGCGACCCCCGGGGGCGCGGCCCGTCGGCGTCCCCGCCCGCCGGTCCGCCGGTCGGCGGGCCGCCGCCGGTGGCCGGCCCGCCGGCGGGTGGACCCCCGATGGCCGGGCCGCCCGGCAGTGACCTGTACCGGGTGGACCAGATCCGGCGCACCTTCCAGGTACGGCGCTTCGGCAGCGGGTACGACCCGGACCAGGTGGATCAGCTCTTCGACCGGCTTCTCGCCGGGATGTCCGGCCGTGGGCCGATGCCGGTGAACCCGCAGGAGTTGGACGGCCTGCGGTTCGGGCTGGTGCCGGGTGGCTACTTCGAGGCCGAGGTGGATGCCGCCCTCAAGGAGGTACAGGACATCCTGCTCGGGCGATGAACTGAAACGGCGAGGGCCCGCTCCCGTGTTGGGGGCGGGCCCTCGCCGTGCTGTCTCCGCTCACCCGTGCGTCCACGGGGAACGTGTCGGGGTGCCGGGGTGGATCAGGAACGCAGCCCGTTGCGGCGCAGCACCACGTCGCCGATGACGATGGACAGCAGGATCACCGCACCGGAGATCAGCCAGATGTCCTCGACCCTGCCCTCGTGGTTGCCGCAGATCATCGCCAGCAGGGCCAGTGCGGTGACGACCGCCCCGATCCGACCCGCCTTGCGGTGCCCCGGCTTGTGCTGGTCTGGCGACGTTACCGGCTCGCTTCCTGCCACTGTCGGTCCTTCCCTCTTGACGTGGATCTGAGGAGTAGTCTGGCACGCCCCCCGGCCGGCCCGGCGCAGGGTCCGACCGGTTGGCCCTCCGGTCACCCCGGCGGGTACGACCGGCGGTGTCGAGTAGCCCCGTCGCGGGCAGGTGCCCGGAGCGGCTCCGGTAGCGTCGGGGCGTACATCTGATTGCCTTCTCTAGGGGGACAGTGCGGTGCGAGTGACCGGAACGGGGCATGCCAGCATGCGGATCGACACGGCCGCAGGCAGCATCCTCTGCGACCCGTGGGTCAATCCCGCCTACTTCGCCTCGTGGTTCCCGTTCCCGGACAATTCCCAGCTCGACTGGGAGTCACTCGGTCAGGTCGACTACCTCTACGTCTCCCACCTGCACCGGGACCACTTCGACGCGGCGCACCTGCGGGACTTCGTGGCGAAGTCGGCCACCGTGCTGCTGCCCGAGTTCCCCACCTCCGAGATGGAGGACGAGCTGCGGGAACTCGGCTTCACGAAGTTCCTCCGGGCGCCCAACGAGCAGGTCGTCGAGCTGGACGGCGGCCTGAAGATCATGATCCAGGCGTTGACCAGCCCGACCGACGGCCCGATCGGCGACTCGTCGCTGTGGGTGGAGTACGACGGGGTCCGGCTGCTCAACCAGAACGACGCCCGCCCGACCGACCTGGGTGTCTTCGCCGAGCTGGGGCACGTGCACGCGCACTTCCTCCAGTTCTCCGGTGCGATCTGGTACCCGATGGTCTACGAGCTGCCGGCGGCGGCGAAGACCGCGTTCGGCAAGCAGAAGCGGGAGCGGCAGTTCGACCGGACCTGGCGTTACATCGACGACCTGAAGGCGTCGCACGTCTTCCCGATCGCGGGGCCGCCCTGTTTCCTGGACGACGCGCTGTGGCAGTTCAACGACATCCACGGTGACGAGGGGAACATCTTCCCCGACCAGTCGGTCTTCCTCGCCGAGTACGCCAAGGTCGGCGGGGACAACGGCGTGGTGCTGCTGCCGGGCAGCGTCGCCGAGATCACCACCACCGGCTGCACCACCACCCACCCGGTACCCGTGGCGGAGTTCTTCGCCGGCAAGGTCGCGCACCTGGAGGAGATGCGGGAGCGCAAGCGGCCGATCATCGAGGCGGAGAAGGCTTCCTGGCGGCACCCCGAGA
This sequence comes from Micromonospora echinofusca, assembly GCF_017614955.1. Taxonomy (GTDB): domain Bacteria; phylum Actinomycetota; class Actinomycetes; order Mycobacteriales; family Micromonosporaceae; genus Micromonospora; species Micromonospora echinofusca_A. The sequence continues at coordinate 13,366 of NZ_WVUH01000168.1, read as the reverse complement.
TCGACGTGCTCAAGGAGATGAAGCGGCGGATCGAGCCGCTGCTGGAGGAGTCGGTCTACCTGGCCAAGGGGGTGGGTGGCCCGGTCCGCTTCGACCTGGTCGGCTACGACGGCGAGTCGGTCGAGTCGATCGTGGTGGACTTCCCGGAGAAGCAGGTCCGGCCGTACGCGGACGAGAAGGTCCGGTACCGGTTCCGCACCGAGCGCGCCCTGGTCGAGCACCTGCTGTACGTCGACGAGGTGGACTGGGTCAACTCGCTCTTCCTCTCCTGCCGCTTCTCGGCGGCCCGGATCGGGCAGTACAACGAGTTCGTCTACGCCTTCTTCAAGTGCCTCTCCCGGGAGCGCATGCAGTACGCCGAGGGCTGGTACGACGAGCACGAGCGCAACGTCGACGCCGAGGACATCACCATCGGCGACTGGGTGGTGCAGCGGCGCTGCCCGCACCTGAAGGCGGATCTGAGCCGGTTCGGCATCGTGGAGGGCAACCAGCTCACCTGTCAGCTGCACGGCTGGAAGTTCGACCTGGCCAGTGGCCGCTGCCTGACCAGCGTCGGGCACCAGATCCGGGCGCACCGCGCCGACGCCCCGGTGACCGCCGACTGACGCGGGCGCCGACCCCGCCACCCGACCCGGGCGGTCATGGAGTTGTGGTGTCCCGCAGAAGCCGCATTCCGCCGCAACTGCCCCACCACAACTCCATGATCAACCTGGTTCAGCGGCCGAGGTCGGCGAGGATGCGGCGGGCCGCGTTGTGCCCGGCCGCCCCGATCACGCTGCCCGCCGGGTGGCAACCGGCACTGCCGGCGTACACGCCGTCGACCCCGGTGGCGTACGGCATCCGGTCGGTGAACGACACGGTGTTGTCCACGTGGTGGATGTGCCCGCCGGTGATGCCGAAGTGCGCCTCGATCCCGGGCGGCGCCAGCGGCACCGCGTCGGCGATCAGGTCCCCGACCCCCGGGGCGTACCGCTCGCAGATGGCCACCAGCCGGTCCACGTAACCGGGGAGCGCCTCGTCCCACGTGGTGCCGGCGGGGGCGTACGGCACGGACTGCACGAACAGCGCCGACGAGTGGTGACCCGCCTCGTCGGACAGGGACGGATCGACGGTGGTGTGCAGGTACCACTCGATGGTCGGCTCCGCCGGCAGCCGCCCGGCCTGCACGTCCGCCCACATCGCCCGCAGCGCGGCCATCGGCGCCGGTCCGTCCCCGCCGGCCAGGGAGGCCGAGCCGGGCAGCAGGTGGATGGTCGAGCCGAACGGGCTCGGCGCGTCGTCGGGCAGGCACCGGAAGCGGGGCAGCCCGGTCAGGGCCAGGTTGAGTTTGAGCGTGGTGCCGGGCCGGCGGACCGCCGCCATCCGGTCGGTCAGCGTCGCCGGGAGCGCCCCGTCGGGCAGCAGGTCGATGAGCCGGTACGGGTCGCAGGCGCCGAGCACCACCGACGCGGCCACGGTACGGCCGTCGGCCAGGACCACCCCGCTGGCCGCGCCGCCGTCCAGGGTGACCGAGGTGACCGGCGTACCGGTCAGGATGGTCGCCCCGGCGGTGCGGGCGGCCTGCGCGAAGGTCCGGGAGACGGTGCCCATGCCGCCCTCGGCGATCATCCAGGTGCCGTCCGAGCCGGGTAGCCGGCACATGTTGTGCACCAGGAAGTTGTGGCCGGTGCCGGGGTCGTCGGGGCCGGCGTTGAGCCCGGAGAGCCCGTCGGTGACCGCGTACATGCTGACCAGCAGCTCGGAGCGGAAGTCGAAACGGGCCAGGTGGTCGGCGACCGAGCCGCGTACCAGGTTGACGAAGACCTCCCGCAGCGCCGGCCGGACGTACCGTTCGGCGGTCTCCTCGACCGGTAGCGGCCCGGTGAGCCAGGCCGGGGCGAGGTCGTCGCGCAGCGCCGCCAGTTCGGCCTGCATGGCGTCGTCGGCGGCCACGTCGGCGGGGGAGAAGAACTCGGTGAGCTGCTGCCGGGTGGCCGCCCGGTCGCTCCCGATCAGCAGGTACGGCGAGCCGGCCCCGCCCGGGGTGGGCAGGAAGTAGTGCGGGTCGCGGCGCAGTACCGGGATCGTCACGTCCAGCGTGGCGAGCAGCTCGGGTGGCATCAACCCGAGCAGGTAGGAGCCGGTGGAGTGACGGAGGCCGGGGACCTTCGGGAACGGCTGTTCGGTGCGGGTGGCGCCGCCGATCGTGTCGGCGGCCTCCAGCACCAGCACGTCCAGGCCGGCTCTGGCCAGCAGGACGGCGGAGACCAGGCCGTTGTGCCCGGCTCCGATGACTACGACATCGGCCCGGGCCGGTAGCTCAGCGTTCATGGCGGGCGAGCCTAGTCGGCGGAACCTGCCGGCGGCAGTACCTGGCGGGAATTCCCCAGTTCGTCCAGGAACATGGCCATCTCGCTCTCGAACAGCGCCTCCGGTTCGGTGACCGCCCAGGTGAGCTGCCGGAACACCTCCATCGCGACCAGGCCGTAGAGGCGGGTCCAGCCGGCGAGGAAGGTGTAGGCCACCTCGATCGGTATCTCGCCGTGGCTGAGCCGTAACGGCTCCAGCCGGTCGCCGAGGCGCTGGCGGATCACCTCCGGTGGCGGGGTGCGGAACGGCGTGCGCTGCCAGAGGTCCAGGAGGGGTTGGGCGAAGACCGCACCGAACCGGGCTCCCGGATGGTCGGCGTCGCCGCAGCCGGCGACGAACGCGTCCAGCCCGGGCGTGGGCGCGCCGAAGAGCAGACCGAACTCGGCCGGATGGGTCACCGACCAGTTCCGGAAGGCCCTCGCCATCGCGATGAGCTGACCGACGGGCTCGTCCCCGGCACCGTCCCGGGCGGCCTCGATGGTGCTGCGCAGTTCGTCGTAGAGGTCCCCGGCGACCGCCGCGACCAGCGCCTCCAGGCTGGGGAAGTAGCGGTAGATGGCCGGCGCGGTCATGCCCATGTCCCGGGCGATGGCGCGCAGCGAGACGGCCTCCGGTCCGCCGGTCACGAGGAGCCGCCGGGCTCCGTCCTTGATCTCGGTGACGGTCGCCGTGCGCAGCCGTTCCCGCCGGGTTGGTGCGGTCATCGACGGCCTCCTGTGCCGGGCGCGACGGAGGGGTGGTCCGGCGCGGCTTGACGGGAGCAAACGCCGTTGCGATAGTTAACGCCGTTCACTCAGATTATCTATGGTTACAGCTTACGGCTTGGGGGACGCGATGTTCGACTGGTGGGGGCGCGCCGTGGTCCGGCTGCGCCACGCGGTGCTCGGCGCCGCGCTGCTGCTGGTGGCGGTCGGGGCCACCTGGGGAGCGGGCGTGTTCGGGCTGCTCACCGGCGGTGGCTTCGACGACCCGGCGAGCGAGTCCAGTCGCGCCGCCGAGCGGATCACCGAGACGCTGGGCCGGCAGGGCGCCGACGTGATCGTGCTCTGGTCCAGCGACACCGCCACCGCCGACCAGCCGGCCTTCCGGGACCCGGTCACCGGCACCCTCACCGGGCTGCGCAGCCGTCCCGAGGTCGCCAGTGTGACCAGCTGGTACGACACCCCGTCGCCGGCCCTGCTCTCCGACGACCGCAGGGCCACGTACGCGCTGATCCGGCTGACCGCCGACGACGAGGACGCGCAGACCGAGGCGTACCAGGCGTTGCGCCCGGCGCTCGACGCCCCCGGGGTACGCACCCAGGTCGGCGGCACGGTGCCGTTCCTGACCGACGCGAACACCCAGACCACCGAGGACGTCACCCGGGCCGAACTGCTCTCCATGCCGGTGCTGCTGGTCCTGCTCATCCTGATCTTCGGTGGTCTGGTCGCGGCGGCCACCCCGCTGCTCATCGGCGGTCTGGCCATCCTCGGCGCGTTCATCGCGGTCCGACTGCTGAACATGGTCACCGAGGTCTCCGTCTTCGCGATCAACGTGATCACGCTGATCGGCCTGGGCATGGCCATCGACTATGCGCTCTTCGTGGTCAGCCGGTTCCGCGAGGAACTCGCCGCCGGCCACGACACCCCCACCGCGATCGCCCGGACCATGGCCACCGCCGGCCGTACCGTCCTCGTCTCCGGGCTCACCATCACGGTCGCCATGGCCAGCCTGCTGATCTTCCCGCAGGCGTTCCTCCGCTCGATGGGACTGGGCGGGATGGCCGCCGTACTGGTCGCCATGCTCGCCTCGCTGACCGTGCTCCCGGCCCTGCTCGCCGTGCTCGGCCACCGGATCGACGCGCTGCGGGTACCCCTGCCGTGGCGGCGTGGCGCGAAGGCCGCCGGGCCGGTCCCCACCCTGACCGGCGGCGGCTGGGCCCGGATCGCCCGGGTGGTCATGCGCCGTCCGGCGCTCTTCGCGGTCGGCGTGGTCGTGGTGCTGCTCGCGCTGGCCGCGCCCTCGCTGCGGATGGAGTTCGGCGGCTTCGACGAGCGGGTGCTGCCGGCCGACGCCCCGGCCCGGGTGGTCTCCGAGCGGATCCGCACCGAGTTTCCCGGCGGTACCGTCGCCCCGGTCGACGTCCTGGTCACCGGGGTCTCCGCCGAGCAGGCCGGACAGTTCGCCCAGCGGATCGCCGGGCTGCCCGGGGTGACCGGCGCGCAGCCGGTGGCCAACCGGGGGAACGCCACCCTGCTCTCGGTGACCTACTCCGGCGAACCGACCGGGGACGCCGCCCAGCGGGTGGTCCGCGAACTGCGTGCCCTGCCCGCGCCGGACGGCGGTGAGGTGCTCGTCGGTGGTCGGCCCGCCGCGGACCGGGACCTGCTGGACAGCCTCTCCTCCCGGCTGCCCTGGATGGCCCTGATCATGGCGGCGGCCACCCTGGTGCTGCTCTTCCTCGCCTTCGGCTCGGTGGTCCTGCCGGTCAAGGCGGTGCTGATGAACCTGGTCTCGATCGGGGCGTCCTTCGGGGTGATCGTCTGGATCTTCCAGGACGGGCACCTCGCCGACCTGCTCGGCTTCACCCCGACCGGCTTCATCGAGCCGAGCAACCCGATCCTGATGCTCGCCGTCCTCTTCGGCCTCGCCACCGACTACGAGGTGTTCCTGCTCTCCCGGGTCCGCGAGGAGTGGGACCGCAGCGGGGACAACACCACCGCCGTGGCCACCGGCCTCCAGCAGACCGGCCGGATCATCACCGCCGCCGCACTGCTGCTGGTCGTGGTGGTCGCCGGCTTCGCCACCGGCGGCATGGCGTACATCAAGCTGATCGGCATCGGCATGATCGTGGCGATCGTGGTGGACGCGACCCTGGTCCGGGCGCTGCTGGTGCCGGCCACCATGCGGCTGCTGGGTCGGTGGAACTGGTGGGCCCCGGGCCCGCTGGGCCGGATCTACCGCCGGTACGGCATCCGGGAGTCGGTCGACCCGGCGCCGGCCGGAGCCGGTGCACCGTCGGCCGGGGCGCCGGTCGTGGAGCCGGCGGACCGTCACCACGCGTTCACCGGATAGTTGCGACTGTCGATGCCTCGGCGGTCTACTGTCGTGGGGGCATCGACACATCTGGAGGTAATCCGTGGAGCGTCGTACCGTCCTGCGCGCCGCCGTCCTCGGCGCCGGCACCGCCGCCTTCTCCGGAGCACTCTGGCAGCAGGCGTTCGCCGGGGTCGCCCAACCCGGGCCGGGGCCGTACGGCGCCCTGCTGCCCGCCGACGCCAACGGCATCCAGCTACCCGTCGGCTTCACCAGCCGGGTGATCGCCCGTTCCGGGCAGCGGGTACCCGGGACGGGCCACCTCTGGCACCCGGCCCCCGACGGGGGCGCCTGCTTCGCCGCCGGCAGCGGCTGGATCTACGTGTCGAACTCGGAGATCCCGCTGTTCGGCGGTGCCTCCGCCGTCCGGTTCGCCGCCGACGGGTCGATCGCGTCGGCGTACCGGATCCTGTCCAACACCAACGTCAACTGCGCGGGCGGGCCCACCCCGTGGGGCACCTGGCTCTCCTGCGAGGAGGTACCCCTCGGCCGGGTCTTCGAGACCTGGCCGGAGGGGGGCCGGGCCGCCGAGGAACGGACCCGGATGGGCCGGTTCACCCACGAGGCCGCCGCCTGCGACCCGCAGCGGCAGGTGGTCTACCTGACCGAGGACGAGTCCGACGGCTGCTTCTACCGGTTCGTCCCGGACACCTGGGGCGACCTGAGCAGCGGTCGGGTACAGGTGCTCTGCGCCCCGGCCGACCAGGTGGCCGGGCCGGTGACCTGGGTCGACGTCCCGGACCGGGACGGCTTCCCGGTGGCCACCCGGCACCAGGTCGACGCGGCGAAGCACTTCGCCGGTGGTGAGGGCTGCTGGTACGCCGACGGCACCTGCTGGTTCACCACCAAGGGCGACAACCGGGTGTGGGCGTACGACGCGGTCGGCCAGCGACTGGACCTGGCGTACGACGACTCGCTGGTGCCCGACGGCGCCGCGCCGCTGACCGGGGTGGACAACATCACCGGCACCGCCGGGGGAGACCTCTACGTGGCCGAGGACGGCGGCAACATGGAGATCAACATCATCACGCCGGACGGGGTGGTGGCGCCCTTCCTGCGCCTCCTCGGCCAGTCGTCCTCGGAGATCACCGGCCCGGCGTTCTCCCCGGACGGGTCCCGGTTCTACTTCTCCTCCCAGCGCGGCACCTCGGGCAACGTCGCCGGTACCGGCGGGATCACCTACGAGGTGACCGGCCCGTTCCGCCGCTGACCCGCTGCCGGAGGAGGCGCTGCCGGTCGGCGGCGCGCCCGCCAACGGCTCAACGCCAGGGTGGCCGAGTACCCGGCCAGCACGATGACGTGGAACAGGTACAGCCAGAGCAGCACGGCCACCCCGGCACCGATCTCGTCGAACCCGCCGAACGGCACGCCGAGATCCAGCGGCAGCGAGCAGAACAGCACGAAGCCGTGCAGGAACCCGGAGAGGTTGGCCGCGGTGAACGAACCCACCGCGAGCGCCGACAGCCAGTCCGGTGCGGCCGGTCCGACCACCCGGAACACCCAGAGCAGGACCGGCGTGAGCACCAGCCACACGGCCAGGAAGGAGAGCACCACGCCGAGCGCGCCGGCCCAGCCACCCTGGCGGACCAACCGGGTGGTCAACGGCAGCGCCATCAGGATCGACAGCAGCAGCGCGGGGGCCGGGGCGAGCAGCGGCAGCAGCAGCAACCGGCCCCGCCACCCGACCAGGGACTCGCCCGGATCCGGCGGGGCGGCCACCGAGACGAACGCCCGGCGGAACCCCTCGCCGTAGAACGACGCCGGCAGCAGGGCGGCCAACGCCAACAGCGGGGTCATCTCCAGCCCGGCACCGACCAGCGCGGCCACCGCCCGGTCGGCACCGATGGCGTCCGGCAGCGTCTCCACGGCGTGCGACGTGAGCCGGCGTACCCGCCCGGCACCCGCCACCAGTCCGGTCGTCCAGATGGCCAGCAGGGCCACCGGCACCACGGCGATCGCCCCGTAGAAGGTGATCGCCGCCGCGTGCAGGGACAGGTCCCGGCCCCGTACCGGCCGGAAGGCAGCCGCCGTCACCCGCCGTACCCGCCGCCATGCGTCACCCATCGTCATCTCATTCCCCGCCGGTACCCCCGCCACTCACTAGGCTTCCCGGCCATGACCGTTCTCACCACCGAACGCCTGATCGTGCGTGACTGGAGCGAATCCCCGGCGGACCTGGACCGGGCCTACGACATCTACTCCCGGGCCGAGGTGGTCCGCTGGCTCGGTGCCGCCCCCGGCCTGCCGCTGACCGACCCGGCGCGGGCCGTCGACCTGGTGCGACGCTGGCACGCCCGGTTCGTCGCGTACGGCGACCGGTACGGCATCTGGGCGATCGAGCGGCGGGACACCGGGCTGGTGGTCGGCAGCGTCCTGGTCAAGCCGCTGCCCGGTCGGGACGAGTCGGTACCCACCACCGACATCGAGGTGGGCTGGCACCTGCACCCCGACTCCTGGGGGCACGGGTACGCCACCGAGGCGGCCCAGGCGGCGGTCAGCCGGGAGTTCACCACCGGTACGCCGGAGATCTGGGCGGTGGTCTCCCCGGGCAACGACGCCTCGATGGCGGTGGCCCGGCGGCTCGGCATGACCCAGGTGGGCCGGCGCACCGACTGGTACGGCGGTGAGGAACTGGAGGCGTTCCTGCTGCGCCGGGACTGACGGCCGGTGGGCCCGTGCGGACGCTCGACGTCGGCACGGACCCGCTGGCCCCGGGCTCCGGACTCCGGTTGCCCGGACCGGGCCCCGGTTCAGTGCTCCTTGTCGGGCCCCTGCCGGGCCGGCGCGATCATGATCACGACAGCCTGCGTCGCACCCGGGTCGACCCCGTTCGCGGCGGCGACGGTGAAGGCGGCCCGGCCCGGCCGCACCGGCACGCCGGACAGCACGCCGGTCGCGCTGTCGAGGGTGAGCCCGGCCGGTAGCGCCCCCGCGACGACCGTGAAGGTCGCCTTCGGGAAGGCCGAGGCGGTGAAGGTGTGGGAGTAGGTCCGCCCCGCCTTCGCCGCCGGGGGCGCCGCCGAGGTCATGACCGGTGCCCGGTACAGCTCGGACTCGCGGGACACCGCTGCGAAGGGCGCGTCGGCGGCACCGGTCCACCGGTACAGCGTGAGGTCGGCGGTCTGCTGCCCGTTCCTCGTACCGTTGCGGGCGAGGTAGAACAGTCCGTCCCCGAGCGACTCGATACCCACGTCCGCCTTCTGGAACCAGCCGCGGATGCCGGTGGCCGGATGGGTCAGCCCGTCCGTGGCCAGCGGGACCAGCAGGCCCTGCTCCCCGCCGGTGCCGATGAGTTCACCGCGTACCGGCCGGGTGGCGGCGTCCACCGCGAACAGGGTGTAGTTCGGGAACTCCGGCTTGGCGCCCGCGTACACCCCCAGGAACCAGCGCTGGAGGAAGTCGTCGTACGCCAGGTTCTGCACCCCGTAGGTGGTGTTGCCGGTGCGGACGAAGTACTTGCCCGACACCTCCGTCGGGCCGCTGCGGTGGGGGGCCGCCTCCACCAGCGGCTGCTCGTAGCCGGCCCAGTCACGTACGTCGTACTGCACCAGCACCTGGTGGTCGTTGTCGGTCCGGGTGAGGTTCGCGTAGACGCCGTACGCGACGGTCAGGTACCGGGTACCGCCGGTCTCGCCGAACCTCGGGCCGAAGCTGACGCCGTCGATGCCGCTGCTGCCGTAGCGGTGGTCCGGGGTGTCCCCGGTGTTGCCGTCGAACACGCCGTTGCCGTCCAGGTCGGCGGTGAAGTCGGCGACCACCTCGGCCAGGTGGACGGTGGTGACCAGCGCGGAGTTCTGCGCCTGCATCCCGATCCGGTCGATCGCGTCGACGTCGACGATGGCGATGTAGAAGGCGTTCTGGGCCTTGTACTCCAGCGAGCCGTAGACGCGGCCGTCGGTCTCGTTGAAGTCGAGGTCGCCGAGGTGGCCGGTGAAGCCGCCCACGGTGCCGACGACGTTGCCGTCCCGGTCGGTCTTGACCAGCAGATTGGTGAACGAGTAGTAGATGAACCCGTTCTCCTGGTCCACGGCGATGCCCTGCACGTGCCCGGCGGGCCAGGCGCCGCCGCTGACGTTCTGGTGGAAGCCCTTGATCCGGGGTACCCCCGGGGACGCGTTCGCGCCGGCCGGCTCGCCGGCCCGGCCCGCACTGTTCACCGCCCGCACCCACAGGGTGTACGCCCCGGGCGCGAGCCCGGCGAAGGTGTGGCTGGTGCCGGCGGCCGGAGTCCAGGTCAGGCCGGCGGGACCGGTACCGGCGGGGCCGGCGGCGACCTGGTACCCGGTCACCGTCGCGGCGGCTCCGCCCGCGGTGGTGCCCGGCTCGGCCGGTGGCTGCCAGCTCAGCGTGGCCCGGGTGTCGTCGTACGCCACCCGCAGACCGGTCGGCTCGCCCGGCCCGGTGGCCTCCCGGGCCAGCCGGGTGACCCTGATGTCGTCGAAGGCCACGGTGGCGTTGTTGACCACCAGACCGAGGGTGCCGTTGCTGCGGAACAGGTCGTTCGTCGACAGGTACGGCACACCGTCGATCGAGAGGGTGGCGCGGGCGCCCCGGACCTCCAGCGACAGTGCGTGGGTGCTGTCCGTGCCCAGGGCGACCCCGGCGGCGGCCACCGTGGGCGAGGTGTACGAGCCGGCGACCGACGTCCGTACCGCGTACTCGAGCCCGTTGCTCAGCGTGGTGTTGCTGCGTACGACGAAGACGGAGCCGTAGTCCTCGGCGCCGTGGAAGTCGGCGGCCAGGTTGAGCCAGCGCGAGGGGTCCGTCACCTGGAGGAAGTCGACGGTGGCGTCGAGCCGGTAGTTCTCGTGACTCGTACCGAACGTGATGCGGGCCCGCTGGCCGCTCACCGACGAACCGTGCAACCGGCCGTCCCTGACCTGCCAGGTGCCGAGGTGGCTGGTCCACCCGGCCGGGAGCTGCCCGGACGAGAAGTCCTCGGTGAGGACGACCGCGTCGGCCGGGTCGCCGTCGACGGCTGCCGCCGGGGTGACACCGACCAGCAGTGTGCCGGCGACGGCGAGGGACACCGCCGCTCCCACCCCACCCCTGAACCGGCGTGATGTCGCGTTGCGTAGCAAGTATCCGACTCCTTCGTACCCTCCGCGGTGCCGGTCGTCCGGCTGTCTCCGCTGGTCGCTGGCGTTTCCCACACCGTCCTGCCGGCAGGTGAACCCCGGCGGTACCCTTCACCGCCGGTACCGGGACGGCCGGGTGAACAGTGGCGGTCCGGCGGGTACCCGACGGTTGGCCCCTCGACGGGTACCCGGAGCAGGGCGGACGGGTGGGCACTGAGGCTCCCGGTGGGCGCGGTGCGCCGCTGGGGAAGAATGGCCGGGTGACCCTCCCCCGCGAACTCGTACTGCTCGGCTCGACCGGTTCGATCGGTACCCAGGCCATCGACATCGTGCGACGAAACCCGGACCGGTTCCGGGTGGTCGCGCTCGGCGCGGGCGGCGGCAACGTCGAACTGCTCGCCGCCCAGGCCCTCGAACTGGGCGTCGACGTGGTCGGCGTGGCGAAGGCGTCGGCCGCCCAGGACCTGCAACTGGCCTTCTACGCCGAGGCGACCCGGCGCGGGTACGCCACCGGCGACTTCCGGATCCCGAAGATCGTCGCCGGTCCGGACGCGATGACCGAGCTGGCCGCGTGGCCGGCCGAGATCGTGCTCAACGGCGTGGTCGGCTCACTGGGTCTGGCGCCGACACTGGCCGCCCTGCGCGCCGGCCGTACCCTCGCCCTGGCCAACAAGGAGTCCCTGGTGGCCGGGGGATCGCTGGTCCGGGCCGCGCAGACCCGGCCGGGGCAGATCGTCCCGGTCGACTCCGAGCACTCCGCGCTGGCCCAGTGCCTGCGCGGTGGCTCCCGGGCCGAGGTGCGCCGGCTGGTGGTGACCGCCAGCGGCGGGCCGTTCCGGGGTCGGCGGCGCGACGAGCTGACCGCCGTCACCCCGGCCCAGGCGCTGGCCCACCCGACCTGGAACATGGGGCCGGTGGTGACGATCAACTCCGCGACGATGGTCAACAAGGCGCTGGAGGTGATCGAGGCGCACGAGCTGTTCGACGTGCCGTACGCCGACATCGAGGTGATGGTCCATCCGCAGTCGGTGATCCACTCGATGGTGGAGTTCGTCGACGGGTCGACCATCGCCCAGGCCAGCCCGCCGGACATGCGGCTGCCGATCGCGCTCGGGCTGGGCTGGCCGGACCGGGTACCGGACGCGGCGGCGGCGGTCGACTGGACCACCGCGCACACCTGGGAGTTCTTCCCGCTGGACGACGACGCCTTCCCGGCGGTCCGGCTGGCCAAGGCGGCCGGGGAGACCGGGCGCTGCCGTCCGGCGATCTACAACGCGGCCAACGAGGAGTGCGTGGCGGCCTTCGTCGCCGGGCGGCTGCCCTTCCTCGGCATCGTCGACACCCTGGAACGGGTGCTGGAGGCGGCGCCCGACTTCACCGAACCAGGTACCGTCGAGGACGTGCTCGCCGCCGAGTCGTGGGCGCGGACACACGCCCAGGAGATCATTGCGAGGTCGGGGAAGGAAGCCTGATGCTGTACCTGCTCGGGGTGGTGGTCATCGCTCTGGGGATCCTCATCTCGGTGAGCCTGCACGAGGCCGGGCACATGCTGACCGCCAAGCGGTTCGGGATGAAGGTCACCCGCTACTTCGTCGGGTTCGGCCCGACCGTCTTCTCGTTCCGACGGGGGGAGACCGAGTACGGTCTGAAGGCCATCCCGCTCGGTGGCTTCTGCAAGATCGTCGGCATGACGCCGCAGGACGACGACGTCGAGCCCGCCGACCAGCACCGGGCGATGTGGCGGTTCCCGGTCTGGAAGCGGACGATCGTGATGTCCGCCGGTTCGATCACCCACTTCGCCCTCGCGCTGATCGCGATCTGGCTGGCCGCGATCTTCATGGGCCTGCCCAACCCGGAGTACCCGACCACCAACGACGAGGCCCGCCGCGAGCCGGCGGCGATCAACGTGCAGGACTGCGTGGTCGTGGAGAACGTCGCCCGCGCCTGCCAGCCGGGCGACCCGGTCAGCCCGGCGGCCCAGGCCGACCTCCGCGACGGGGATCTGATCACCGCACTCAACGGCACCCCGATCGGCACCTACGGGGACCTGCTCACCACGCTGCGGTCGACCCCGCCCGGCCGCGTCACGGTCGACTACGTCCGGGACGGCGTACCGGCCCGCGCCGACGTCACCCTCGCCCAGGTGCAGCGTGCGCCGCTGGAGAACCTGGCCGGTCCGGTCGGCCCGGTCGCCGCGTTCGGTGTCGACCTCGACGTGCAGAAGCCGGCGATGGTGACGTACGGGCCGGTCGAGGCGTTCGGCGCCACCGGCCACTACACCGGCCAACTGGCGGTCGGCACCTACGAGGCGATGAAGCGGATCCCGCAGAAGGTCCCCGCGCTCTGGACCGCCATCACCGGCGGCGAGCGGGACAAGGACACCCCGATCAGCGTGGTCGGGGCGAGCCGGCTGGGCGGCGAGGCGCTGGAGGCCGGCGTCTGGCAGATCCTGGTGTTCCTCTTCATCTCGCTGAACTTCTTCGTCGGCATCTTCAACCTGCTGCCGCTGCTGCCGCTCGACGGGGGGCACATCGCCATCGCCTGGTTCGAGCGCGTCCGGTCCTGGATCTTCACCCGGATCGGCCGGCCCGACCCGGGCCGGGTCGACTATCTCAAGCTCATGCCCCTCACGTACGCGGTGATCCTGGTCGGCGGCGCGTTCACGCTGCTCACCGTCACCGCGGACGTCGTCAATCCGATAACGCTCTTCTCAAGGTGAGTGCCTGAAGTGACCGCTGTCAGTCTCGGTATGCCCGCCGTACCGCCCCCGCCGCTCGCGCCCCGTCGGGCCAGTCGTCAGATCATGGTCGGTTCGGTGCCGGTGGGTGGGGGTGCGCCGGTGTCGGTGCAGTCGATGACCACCA
>NZ_WVUH01000167.1 GCF_017614955.1 Micromonospora echinofusca | reverse complement strand
CCCGCCCCGTGCCGACCCCCTCCAGCTCGGAGAGCTGGCTCGGCGGAATGTGCCGGATGAAGCCGGTGACCTGCCGCAGGCCGGTCAACGACAGGCTGCGTCGGGCCCAGAGCCCGGCCCCGGAGGGCGCGGCACCGGCCAACCGGGCCAGGGTGCGGAACGTCTTCGAGGTGGCGACCGGTCGTTCCCAGCCGACCGCACCGATCCGCTCCACCACCGGGTCGAGCAGACCCTCCACGTACTCCCGGAGTTCCTGCACGGCCTCGGCCGACGGCGGCACGTCGGTCTCCGGCGTCACCCGCAGCCGGTCCCGGGTCAGCCGCCCGGCCCCCAGCGGCAACGACTCCACCACCGCCGGCTCCTCGTCGATACCGGCGGCGATCTCCAGCGAGCCCCCGCCGATGTCCAGCACCAGCAGCCGGCCCGCCGACCAGCCGAACCACCGGCGGACGGCCAGGAAGGTCAGGCGCGCCTCGTCGGCACCGGTGAGCACCTCCAGGCGTACCCCGGTCTCGTCCCGGACACGGGCCAGCACCTCGGGCGCGTTGGTGGCGTCCCGCACCGCGGAGGTCGCGAACGCGATCAGGTCGTCGGCGGCCAGCTCGACCGCCGACGCACGCGCCTCGGCCACCGCCCCCACCAGCGCGTCCGCACCACCCCGGGTCAGCGCCCCGTCCGGGCCGATCTGCTCGGCCAGCCGGAGCACCGCCTTGACCGACCGCGCCGGCCAGGGGTGGGCACCGTGGTGGGCGTCGACCACCAGCAGGTGCACGGTGTTGGAGCCCACGTCGAGCACACCCAGTCGCATGTGGGCCACCCTAAGGCCCAATCGCGCGGCCAGCCGGCCGGGACCGGAGCAGCGGCGTACGCTGGCCGGGTGGCAGGCCGCACTGAGCTCCGGATACTCGTCGACGACCCGCAGGACCCGCGCAGTCGCGAGGTGGAGCTGGACTTCCCCCGCGAGTGGATAGAGTTCCTCGACCCGGCCGACAGCCGGCACCTGATCCGCGCCGACCTGACCTGGCTGCTCTCCCGCTGGACCTGTGTGTTCGGCAAGTCCTGCCACGGCATCGTCGCCGGCCGGGCCGGGGACGGCTGCTGCTCGCACGGCGCGTTCTTCACGGACGCCGACGACGAGAAGCGGGTCCGCGCCGCCGCGAAACGGCTCAGCCCGGCCACCTGGCAGCACTACCGGCGGGGCTTCAAGAACTACACCGAGATGGACAGCATCGACGGCAAGAACCCGGCCCGGCGTACCGCCACCCGGGGCGAGGACGAGCCGTGCGTCTTCCTCAACGATCCGGACTTCCCCGGTGGCGGCGGCTGCGCCCTGCACGCCCAGGCACTACGCGACGGGGCACACCCGCTGGAGTACAAACCCGACGTCTGCTGGCAGCTGCCGATCCGCCGGGACCAGGAGTGGACCAGACGCCCCGACGACACCAAGGTGCTCGTCTCCAGCCTCAGCGAATTCGACCGGCGGGGCTGGGGCGCCGGTGGGCACGACCTGGACTGGTGGTGCACCTCCTCCCCGGAGGCGCACGTCGGCACCGAGCCGATGTACCTGTCGTACGCCCCGGAGCTGACCGCGCTGATCGGCGAGGCCGCGTACGCGAAACTCGCCGAACTCTGCGCCGCGCGGGTCCGTACCGGCCTGGTCGCCCCCCACCCCGCCAGCATGTAAGGAAGGGCCCCTTCTTAACGTTTTCGGTAGAGGAAGGGCCCCTTGTTAACACCCGGGCTCAGCGGAGCGCCGCGTCGACCAGGCTGCGGGCGGCCTGCCGCGCCGCCTCGACCGCCGCCGGATCGCCGTCCAGCACCCCGGCCGCCAGACCGCCGTCGACGAGCAGCGTGAGCTGCCGGGCCAGCAGGTCGGGGTCGGCCGCGCCGGCCTGCCGGGCCAGGTCGGTCACCCAGGCCCGGACCAGGCGCTTGTGTTCGACGGTACGGGCGTGCACGGCGCTACCCGCCGGCGACTCGGCGGCGGTGTTGATGAACGCGCAGCCGTGGTACCCCTCCCGTCGGCACGCTGAGCCGAGCGCGTCGAACATCCCGACGAGCTGCTCCCGGGGCTCCGGACCGGCGGCTCTGGCGGCCGACCGGAGCGACGCGAACCAGACCTGGTCGACCCGGTCGAGGTACGCCAGGACCAACTGGTCCTTGCTCGGAAAGTGCTTGTAGAGGGTCGCCTTGGCCACCCCGGACTCGGCGATCACCGTGTCCACCCCGACGCCCCGGGGCCCGTACGCGTAGAAGAGCCGGAACGCGGTGTCCAGGATCCGCTCCCGGGCGCCACCGGGGGGTCGCTTGTCCATCCGGGCTCCTCTTCTCGCTGCTCAGGGCCATCATACAGACCGGTCTGTGTGGTCCTGTTCACCTTGTCACAGTGGGAATAGGGTGCAGAAACAAGAGAGTAGACAGACCTGTCTGTTAGTTTGACTCGCACCCGGAGCGGCGCAGTGGGCGCCGTCAGGTGTTGAGGGAGTCGACATGCGCATCGCAGTACTGGGTACCGGCATGGTGGGCCGGGCCATCGCCGGGCGTACCGCCGAACTGGGCCACGAAGTGACCATCGGTACCCGGAACGTGGCGACCCTGCGGGACCGCGACGGCGACTGGGCGGCGTGGGCCGCGCAGCACCCCGGGGTCGGGCTCGCCACCTTCGCCGACGCCACCGCCGACGCCGACCTG
The DNA here is from genome assembly GCF_017614955.1 of Micromonospora echinofusca. GTDB lineage: Bacteria > Actinomycetota > Actinomycetes > Mycobacteriales > Micromonosporaceae > Micromonospora > Micromonospora echinofusca_A. Next base: position 12,657 of record NZ_WVUH01000167.1, on the reverse strand, counting down.
GTGGTCAACGCCACCTCGGGTACGGCTTCACTGGCCGCCCTGACCGCCGCCGGGGAGAAGCACCTGGCCGGGAAGGTGCTGCTCGACATCGCCAACCCGCTCGGTGTCGACCGGGGCTTTCCGTTCCCGGTCCTGAGCAGCGACGAGGAATCCCTGGCCGAGCAGATCCAACGTGCCTTCCCCGAGGCGAGGGTGGTGAAGTCGCTGAACACCCTCACCGCCGATCTGATGATCCACCCGCAGCAGCTCGCGGGGGGCGCGCACAGCGTCTTCGTCTCCGGCGACGACGCGGAGGCCAAGCAGGTCGTCACCGAACTGCTGGTCAGTTTCGGCCACACCGACGTGATCGACCTCGGGGACATCAGTACGGCGCGCGGCACCGAACTGCTGCTCTCGATCTGGCTCCGGCTCTACGGCCGGTTGGGCACGCCGCTGTTCAACTTCAAGGTCGTCCGCTGAGCGGAATGCCCGGCTGTTAGGAAGGGCCCCTTCCTATACCGAAAACGATAGGAAGGGACCCCTGCAATCAACCCAGCGGGCACCTGGCTCACGGCTCGAACTTGTAGCCCAACCCTCGCACGGTCACGATGAAGCGCGGCGCCGACGGCTCCGGCTCGACCTTCGACCGCAGCCGCTTGACGTGTACGTCCAGGGTCTTGGTGTCGCCGACGTAGTCGGCACCCCAGACCCGGTCGATGAGCTGCCCCCGGGTCAGTACCCGTCCGGCGTTGCGCAGCAGCAGCTCCAGCAGCTCGAACTCCTTCAGCGGCAGCTGCACGGGGGCTCCGTCGACGGTCACCACGTGCCGTTCGATGTCCATCCGTACCGGACCGGCGGCCAACGTCGGCGCACCGGACTCGACGGACTCGACGGACTGCCGGCGGAGTACCGCCCGGATCCGGGCCACGAGTTCCCGGGGCGAGTACGGCTTGGTGACGTAGTCGTCCGCGCCGATCTCCAAGCCGACCACCTTGTCGATCTCGCTGTCCCGGGCGGTGACCATGATGATCGGCACGTGCGAGCGCTGCCGCAGTTGCCGGCAGACCTCGGTACCGGACATCTCCGGCAGCATCAGGTCGAGCAGGACGATGTCCGCGCCGGTCCGGTCGAACTCGGTGAGGGCGGCGGTGCCGGTCGCGGCCACCGAGACCTCGAATCCCTCTTTGCGGAGCATGTAGGAGAGGGCGTCGGAGAACGACTCCTCGTCCTCGACGACCAGAACGCGGCTCAACGGGGCTGTCCTTTCCTCACCGGCGGAAGGTCCCGCCGGAGAACTTCTCTGATCCGCCGGTCATCTCGACCGCCGGGCCGTACCGGTTCACCGGTGCCGGGTCGTACCGGCCCCGACCCGACCGGTCATGCGGGCCGCAGCTCGGCCGTGCCGGCCTCGATCCCACCTACCGGACCCGACGGCAGCAGGTCGTCCGGAGGACGGGCCGGCAACCGGAGGGTGAACGTCGACCCACCGCCAAGGGTGCTCGACACCTCGACCCGGCCGCCATGGTTGCTGGCGATGTGTTTCACGATGGCCAGGCCGAGCCCGGTACCACCGGTGGCCCGGGAACGTGCCTGGTCGGCCCGGTAGAACCGCTCGAAGATCCGGTCCACGTCGTTGGGGGCGATACCGATACCCTGGTCGGTCACCGCGATCTCGATGTGCTCGGCGTCCCCCCGGGTGGCCACCGTCACGGTGGTGTCCTCCCCGGAGTACGCGATCGCGTTGTCCACCAGGTTCGCCACCGCCGTCGCGATCTGGCTGTCGTTGCCGTACACGGTCAGGTCGCGCTCACCGGCGACCTCGACCTGCACCCGCCGGGCGGCGGCTGCGGTGCGGGTCCGGTCGATCACCTCGGCGACCACCCAGTCCACCGCGACCGGTTCGGGTGGCGGCTGCGGTTCGGCCCCCTGCAACCGGGTCAGTTCGAGCAGTTCCTGCACCAGCCGGCCGAGCCGGGTCGACTCCTTCTGGATGCGCTCGGCGAACCGCCGCGCGGCCACCAGGTCCCCGGCCGGCTCCACCCCGACCGGACTGGCCGGACCGACCGAGCCGACGGAACCGGCCGGGCCGGTGGCGTCCAGCAGCGCCTCGGCGAGCAGTTGCAGCGCCCCGATCGGGGTCTTCAGCTCGTGGCTGACGTTGGCCACGAAGTCCCGCCGTACCCGGGCCAGCCGGTGCGACTCGGTCACGTCGGCCGCCTCCACGGCGACGAACCCGCTGCCGAGTCCCATCGCCCGCAGGTGCACACCGAGCGGGTCCGGACCGGCGTTGTCGCGGCCCCGGGGCAGGTCCAGCTCGATCTCGCGCCGGACGCCCGTGCGGCGCACCTGGCCGGCCAGGGTACGGATCAACGGGTGCGCGGCGACCGAACCGGGGGTCGGCCCGGTGCGCAGCAGCCCCATCGCCCGGGCGGCCGGGTTGACCAGCACCGGTACGTCGTCCCCGTCGAGGACCACCACTCCGGCGCGCAGCGAGTCGATCGCCCGTCGGCCGACCCCGGCGAGGGCGGCCTGCTCGTCCTCGGCCATCGCGGCCCTACCCCTCATCCAGGCTCGTACGCTCGCGGACCGGTCGACGCCCTGCGGGTTCCACCGGGCCAGCAGCAGCCCCACGAGCAGGCCGATCACCAACCCCGCCGCGACTGCGACCACCACTGTCCAACCCACCGGGCGATCGTAGGGTCATTGTTCACCCGGCCCGCGCACAGAACGGGAGGAATCAGACCGACGTCGAAGAAAGTTCACCCTCCGGTCCGGTCCCGTTCACCGGGGTTCACCTGCGGTCCGCCGTACCGACCTACCGTGGGCGGCGGGCGCTGGCGGACCGGTACCCCACCGGCCCGCAGACACCCGCCTATCCGTACCTCGTCGCCGGTATCCCGACCCCGGGCCGGCGGCCACCGAGCACAGGACGTGATGATGCGCGAGGAGTTCCGGGCCGACCTCCATCTGGTCAGTCAACTACTGGTCGACATGGCCGAGGCCGTCCGCGCGGCGATGCGCAACGCGACCCGGGCGCTGCTGACCGCCGACCGGGACGCCGCCGAGGCGGTGATCGCCCGGGACGCCGAGATCGACAGTCTCTACCGCCAGGTCGAGGAGCGGGTCTGCGACCTGCTCGCCCGGCAGGCGCCGGTCGCCTCCGACCTACGCGCGATGATCACCGCGCTGCACGTCGCCGCCGACGTCGAACGGATGGGCGACCTGGCCGACCACGTGGCGAAGACCGCGCTGCGCCGGCACCCCTCCCCGGCGGTACCGGCCGAACTGCGCGGCGTGTTCAAGGAGATGGCGGCGGTGGCGGACCGGATCGCGGAGAAGATCGCGTCCGTCCTCTCCGAGCCGGACGTGGACCTCGCCGCCGAACTAGACCGGGACGACGACGCGATGGACGACCTGCACCGGGACCTGTTCAAGGTGCTGCTGGACGACGACTGGCCGTACGGCGCGGAGACCGCGATCGACGGTGCGCTGCTCGGCCGGTTCTACGAGCGGTACGCCGACCACGCGGTGAACGCGGGCCGCCAGGTGATCTACCTGATCACCGGGGAACCGGTGGTCGACTGACCACACCCACACACCACGCCCTGGGGAGGGGGTGGTGTTAGGAAGGGCCCCTTCCTATACCGGATGCGATAGGAAGGGGCCCTTCCTAACCGTTCAGCGGCCCTGGTTGGCGACTGCCGCAGCGGCGTCCCGGGCGGCCTCCGGGTCGAGGTACGTGCCACCGACCACGGTCGGCCGCAGCTCCGCGTCCAGGTCGTACCGCAGCGGGATGCCGGTGGGGATGTTCAGCTTGGCGATCTCGGCGTCGGAGATCTGGTCCAGGTGCTTGACCAGGGCCCGCAGCGAGTTGCCGTGCGCGGCGACGAGGACCGTCCGGCCGGCGAGGATGTCCGGCACGATCGAGTCGTACCAGTAGGGCAGCATCCGCTCGACGACGTCCTTGAGGCACTCGGTACGCGGCATCAGCTCGCCCGGCAGCAGCGCGTAGCGCGGGTCGCCGACCTGCGAGAACTCGTCGTCGTCCGCGATCGGCGGCGGCGGGGTGTCGTACGACCGGCGCCAGAGCATGAACTGCTCCTCGCCGTACTCGTCGAGGGTCTGCTTCTTGTTCTTGCCCTGGAGGGCGCCGTAGTGGCGCTCGTTGAGCCGCCAGGACCGGCGTACCGCGATCCAGTGCCGGTCGGCGGCGTTCAGCGCCAGCTCGGCGGTCCGGATGGCCCGGCGCATGACGCTGGTGTGTACGACGTCGGGCAGCAGGTCGTGCTCGCGCAGCAGCTCGCCGCCGCGGCGGGCCTCGGCCTCGCCCTTGGCGGTCAGGTCGACGTCGACCCAGCCGGTGAAGAGGTTCTTCGCGTTCCAGTCGCTCTCGCCGTGCCGCAGCAGGACCAGCGTCCCGACGGAAGGTCGCTCGCTCGCAGTCATGCCGCTCATCCTGCCCGACCCCGCCGGGCGACATGCCGCCGGTGGTGGTGACGACCACCACGTGGAAAAGCGGATGACCAGCGCATCCGGGCGGCACTAGGTTGTAAGGCGCTGGAGATGTTTGGGTCATTACGTGTCGGGGGGCGGCAGATGCGGACGGTGCGGGGTTGGTTCCGGGAAACCACCGGCGGACTACCCAGCACCTTCTGGTACCTCTGGGTCGGCACCCTGATCAACCGGCTCGGCTCGTTCGTGTTGATCTTCCTCGCCATCTACCTGACCACGGAGCGCGGATTCTCCGCCTTCCAGGCCGGCCTGGTCCTCGGCGCCTGGGGGGTGGGCGGCGCGGTGGGCACCATGGCCGGCGGGGTGCTCGCCGACCGGTGGGGTCGGCGGCCGACGCTGCTCACCGCCCACCTCGGCGCGGCCACCATGATGGTGGCCCTCGGCCTGGCCCACGAGCTGCGGACGGTGCTGGGCGCCGCACTGCTGCTGGGCCTCTTCGCCGAGGCGGCCCGGCCGGCCTTCGGCGCCATGGTGATCGACGTGGTGCCCGCGCGGGACCGGTTGCGCGCCTTCTCGCTCAACTACTGGGCGATCAACCTCGGCTTCGCCTGCGCCGCGCTGCTCGCCGGGCTCGCCGCCGAGGCCGGCTACCTGCTGCTCTTCGTCGTCGACGCGGCCACCACCCTGGTCACCGCGGTCGTCGTCTTCGTCAAGGTGGGTGAGACGCGCACGGCCGTCGTCGCGCATCCCACCACAGCCACGGGTACCCGTCCGGGCGGACTGGGGACCGCGCTGCGGGACCGGGTCTTCCTGGTCTTCGTGCTGCTCAACCTCTTCAACGCGCTGATCTTCCTCCAGCACATCTCGATGCTCCCGATCGCGATGGGCGCCGACGGTCTCCCGCCCGCCTCCTACGGGTCGGTGATCGCGCTGAACGGTGTGCTCATCGTCGCGGGCCAGCTCTTCGTCCCCCGTCTGATCCGGGGGCGTAGCCGGTCCCACGTGCTGGCACTCGCCTCGGCCATCGTCGGGATCGGGTTCGGGCTGACCGCCTTCGCCGACGCCGCCTGGTTCTACGCGGTCACCGTGCTGATCTGGACCCTCGGCGAGATGCTCAACTCGCCGTCCAACTCCAGCCTGATCGCCGAACTCTCCCCCGCCGACCTGCGCGGCCGTTACCAAAGTGTCTTCTCCCTCTCCTGGCAGATCGCCGGGGCGTCCGCACCGATCCTCGGGGGCCTGGTCCGGGAGCGGCTGGGCGACCCGGTCCTCTGGCTCGGCTGCGCCGCGCTGGGACTGCTGGTCGCCGGGGCGCACCTGGCGTCCGGCCCGGCCCGGGAGCGGCGGGCCGCCACGCTGCGCCTGGCCACCACACCGGTGACGGCCCCGGCGGTCGACGCACCGCCGACGGTCGCTGCCGCCTCGGCGGCGGCACCGGCCGCCACCACCGGCCCGGCCGCCGTCGCCGCCACCGCGGTCGGACCGGCGGTCGGTGCCACGCCGGACGGGGTACCGGCCACCGCCGCGACCGAGCCGCTTGACGCGGCCCGCCGCTGATCAGATAGCGTCCGGGGCGAGCTGTTAGGAAAGTTTCCAGGAGGATCCGTGTCCGCCCTGCGGCGCTGGCTGCACGACACTGCGGGAGGGTTGCCCGCCACCTTCTGGTACCTCTGGTCCGGACTGCTGATCAACCGGGCCGGCGCCTTCGTGGTCCTGTTCCTGTCGCTCTACCTGAGTGACGTCCGGGACGCCAGCACGGCGCTCACCGGCCTGGTCGTCGGGGCGTACGGGGCCGGCGGCGCGGTCGGTGTGCTGCTCGGGGGCGTGCTCGCCGACCGGTGGGGCCGGCGGGCCACCCTGCTCTGGTCACACGTCGCGTCCGGCGCCACGATGGTCGCGCTCGCCGTCACCGGCAACCTGCTGGTCATCGCGGTGCTCGCCACGCTGCTCGGCGTGGTCCACTCCATGCCCAGCCCGGCGTACGTCGCCGCGATCATCGACGTGGTACCGCCGGAGCGCCGTTCCCGGGCGTTCAACCTCCAGTTCTGGGCGTTCAACCTCGGGATGGCGGTCGCCTCCCTGCTCGCCGGGGTACTGGCCGAGGCCAGCTACCTGGCGCTCTTCCTGGTCGACGCGGGGGCGGCGCTGACCACCGCCGTACTGATCGCCTGGAAGGTACCGGAGACCCTGGCGCGGAGCCGGCGTGGAGCCGCGACCGGCGGGGTCCGACCGGGTGGTGCCACTGGGGGTGGGCTGCGTACCGCGCTGACCGACCGGACCTTCCTGGTCTTCGTCGGACTGACCTTCGTGCTGGCGGTGCTGACCACCCAGACGTCCACGATCCTGCCGCTGTCGATCCGGGCCGACGGGCTCGGCCCGTCCGCGTACGGGCTGGTGGTGGCGGTCGGCGGGGCACTCATCGTGCTGGGGCAGCTCTTCGTACCCAGGTTGCTGGACGGCCACCGCAAGCACCGGGTGCTGGCCGTCTCCACGGGGCTGATGGGGGTGGGGTTCGGTGCGCTGGCTTTCGCCGACGGGTTACCGCTGTACCTGGCGGCCTGCGTGACCTGGACCATCGGGTCGATGCTCGCCGCGCCGCCCAACGCCGAGATCAACGCGGAGTTGGCACCGGCTCCACTGCGGGCCCGTTACCAGTCGGTCTTCTATCTGACCTTTCCGGCAGCGGCGTTCGTGGCACCGACGCTCGGCGGGGTCAGCCTCCAGTACCTGGGGGACGGCCACTGGATCGTCGTCGGTGGAGTGGGTCTCCTCGCGGTGGTCGGGCACCTGCTGGCCGGACCGCCCCGGGAGCGCCGGGTCGCCGCGCTCTGGTCGCCGGGCCCTCCCGGGTCACCGGGCGCTCCTGGCTCACCGGCGCCGACATCGTCGGGTCCTACGTCCCCGGTGCCCGGCGGCGGCGGGCGACACTCACCCCCGTAAGCGTCGCCCGCACGCGCCGCCGGTGTACAGGTGACCACCGTCCCCCAACGGCAAACGGTCACCTGTCCTCCAGCACCCCGCTCGGTGCGCGGATCTGCGTGATCCGCCGCTCCCCCGAACGTTTCCGAGCGTGGTGCGGTGCAATAAAGTTAGATCGGCCAGAATCCAGAAACAACCTGATCGGGCTGTCTCGCCGGTCACACCGACCGTTCCGGTGGCGGCACCCGGCCTCGGATATGGCCAACGTCGTCCATGGGGCCTGCATTCCCCGAATTCCGGTCAACCATCCTCACGATCGGGTGACTCGGTACGGAAGAAATTGCTCTGCCGCCCGTCCCGCAACTGCTCCTGATAGATCAGATTCAGCCGTCGGGCGTCGAATGTCCGGAACCACTCCTCCCAGGTGATCTGTTTCAGCCGGGAGCTCTCCCGGTACCCCGGCATGTTGAAGGTCAGCACCCCGGGCCGGCCGTCCCGTTCGGTCCCGGTGATCGTCGCCGGTTTCGCCTGTCGGGCCCGTGCCCAGCGACGGATCACGTCGTGGTTCTTGGTGACCAGACTGCGGCCGGGACGTTCCGGCTGGTCGCTGAGCGAGGAGATCTGCTGGGCGTACCGCACCGACCGGGACCGGGTGGCGCCCTGCCGGGCCCCGCCGGTCGCGCTGGCGGTCCGGGAGCGCCCGGCTGTCCCGGTACCCGGTTTCGTCGGTCCACCGGTCCGAGCAGCCGGCGCGGCACGCTTGGCCGCCGCCCCGGTGCGTTTGGCCGCCGTGCCGGTGCGGTTGCTGGTCGACGCGGCGCGGCCGGCTGCCGGCCCGGTGCGTTTGGCCCCCGTCGGGCCGGTGCGTTTCGCCCCCGCCGGGCCGCCGGCCTGTCTGGCCGCGCCGCCCGGACGTCGCTGCCCCCGCATCGCGCGGGCCAGGGTCGACATCAGATCCGGCTTGCGCAGCCCGGACGTACCGGTGACACCCAGGCGGCGCAATTCGGCCCGGATCTCGTCCACCCGCATCCGGGCGATGTCGGCCTCGGCGATCCGGCCCGCACCGGACGCCCGGTTACGCACCATCGCGGTACCGGACGACCGGTTGCGCATCGTTGTGGTGGCGCCGGACGTCCGGTTCGCCGTACCCGACGTCCGGCCCTTCGTCGCGGTCGCCGTACCCGACGACCGGCCCTTCGTCGCGGTCGCCGTACCCGACGACCGGCTCCTCGTCGCCGTCGCCGTCGCCGTACCCGACGACCGGCTCCTCGTCGCCGTCGCGGTACCACCGCGACCTGAACTGTTCCGCTGAGGCATGGCGTTCTCACGCTCCTCGACAGTGGCGTCTCCCGGCGGTACGGGGAGTGCACCGCCCCGCCGCACGCGACGGCATACCCGTCCGTGGGCAGCCAAACCTGCGAGGTCAGGTGTTAACAGGGGGCCCTTCCTCTACCGAAAACGTTAAGAAGGGGCCCTTCCTTACCGCTTGTCACCGCTCGAAGAGGTGGGCGAAGGCGGCCAGGTTGGCGGTGGACTCGCCGCGTTTGACCCGCCACTCCCACTCCCGCCGGATCGCCGTGCCGAAACCGATCTCCAACATGGTGTCGAAGGACTCGTCGGCGTAGGTGAGTACCGCCCCGAGCAGCCGGTCGAGTTCGTCCTCGGTGACCCCGCCCAGGCTGACCCGGCCGGTCAGGTAGACGTCGCCGACCGCGTCGATGGAGAAGGCCACGCCGTACATCCGGGCGTTGCGCTGGAGCAGCCAGGCCCACAGTTCCTCGCGACGCTCGTCCGGCTGGCGCATCACGAACGCCTCGACCCGCAGCGAGTGCTCGCCGACGATCAGGTTGCAGATCGTCTTCAGTTTGTGCGTACCGGGCAGGGTGACCGCGTACGACGCCTCGCCGGTGGACTCGTACGCCAGCTCACGTTCGGTGCAGACGGTCTCGATCAGGGCCGCCACATCGCTCTTGGCGCTCATCGGGCCCACTCTACGGCCGGCTGCCGCAACCCGCTCCGTACCCGCTCAGCTCCGCCTCCAGCCGGGACCGGTGCTCCGCCATCGCCTCGGCGTACACGTCGAGCAGACCGGAGACCGTACGGGTCCAGGAGAAGTTGCGGGCATGTGCCACCGCACCCCGGGACAGTTCCGCGCGGCGGGCCGACGCGGGCAGCAGCCGGCCCAGGGTACGGGCCCAGTCGACCGGGTCGTGGCCGTCGACCAGCAGGCCGCTCACCTCGTCCCGGACGGCGGTGACCAGACCACCCACCGCTGCGGCCACCACCGGGGTACCGCAGGCCTGGGCCTCCAGGGCGACCAGCCCGAACGACTCGTTGTGCGAGGGGACCGCCACCAGGTCGGCCGCCCGGTAGAGCGCCGGCAGGTCGGGGCCGGTGGCCGGCGGCCGGAACCGTACCCGGTCGGCGACGCCGAGCGACGCGGCCAGTTCGATCAGGGCGGTGGGCCGGTCCAGCCCGCTTCCGCTGGGCCCACCGGCGATCACCACGGTGACCTGTGCGGCCAGCTCCGGATCCCGCTCCCGCAGTGCGGCGATGGCGTGTACCAGCACGTCCGGTGCCTTCAACGGCTGGATCCGGCCGACAAAGGCGACCACGTACCCGTCGACGGGCAGACCGAGCCGGCGGCGTTCGGCCCGTCGGGTCGCCGCCTCCCGACCGGCGGTCGCCGGCCGGAACCGGTCGAGGTCCACCCCGGGCTCGACCACGGCGACCCGGCCCGGGTCGGCGTCGTACCGGGCGATCAGGTCCCGGGCCTCCACGCCGGTGTTGGCGACCAGCCGGTCCGCCTCGGCCACCACCTGCTCCTCGCCGATCACCCGGGCCTTCGGCTCCGGACGGTCGCCAACCGCGAGCCGGGCGTTCTTGACCTTGGCAAGGGTGTGCGCGGTGTGCACCAGCGGCACTCCCCAACGTTCCTTGGCCAGCCAGCCGACCTGACCGGAGAGCCAGTAGTGGGAGTGGATGAGGTCGTAGTGGCCCGGCGGCCGGGCGGCCTCGGTCCGGAGCACCCCGGCGGTGAACGCGCAGAGCTGGCCGGGCAGTTCCTCCTTGGTCAGGCCCTCCAGCGGGCCGGAGGCGACGTGCCGGACGGTCACACCGGGCGCCATCTCGACCACCGGCGGCAGGTCGCGGGCGGTGGCCCGGGTGAAGATCTCGACCTCCACGTCGGCCTCGGCCAACCGGCGGGCGACCTCCAGGATGTAGACGTTCATCCCACCCGCGTCACCGGTGCCGGGTTGGTGCAGCGGAGAGGTGTGCACCGAGAGGGTCGCGATCCGTCGGGGCCGGGGCCACGGCAGCGCACCACGCTGGCGACCGACACCGGTGTGCATTTCCGCCACATCCGCTCCTTCTGCCACGGTTACAGGCCGTCCCGCACGACCGGCGCCCCAGAAGCAACCTCTGCGCCGGATTTCATCTTCCCGTTCGGCGGATCGACATTCCTCGGGCCGTCGACCGACGTGACCCACCTCATGCGTCGGGTCCGGCATCCCACCGCCCCGCCGGACCGGCCGACGGGTCGGCGAGAATGGTCCGATGACCTCCGTCGCGATCGTCACCGGCGCCTCCAGCGGCATCGGCGCGGCCACCGCCCGCCGCCTCGCCCGGGAGGGCTTCCACGTACTCGCCGCCGCCCGTCGGGCCGACCGGTTGGCCGACCTGGTCGCCGAGATCGAACAGGCCGGCGGCTCCGCCACCGCGGTCACCTGCGACGTGACCTCGGACGAGTCGGTCGCCGGGCTGGCCGCCGCCGCCGGGCAGGCCCCCGGCCCGGTCACCCTGCTGGTCAACAACGCCGGCGGCGCACGCGGCCTGGACCCGGTCGAGTCCGGCTCGGTCGGGGACTGGCAGTGGATGTACGACGTGAACGTGCTCGGCACCCTCCGGGTCACCCAGGCGCTGCTGCCCGCCCTGGAGTCCTCGGGTGCGGGCACCATCGTGGTGGTCAGCTCGACCGCCGGTTTCACCGTCTACGAGGGCGGTGGCGGGTACGCGGCGGCGAAGCACGCCCAGACCGCGGTCACCGGGACACTGCGCCTGGAACTGTGCGGCCGGCCGGTCCGGGTCGTCGAGATCGATCCCGGGATGGTGCGGACCGACGAGTTCGGCCTGGTCCGCTTCGACGGGGACGCCGACCGGGCGGCGGCGGTGTACGCCGGGGTGGCCGAGCCGCTGGTGGCCGAGGACGTGGCCGACTGCATCGCCTGGTGTGCCACCCGCCCGCAGCACGTCAACATCGACCGGCTGGTGGTCCGCCCGCTGGCCCAGGCCGCCCAGCACAAGGTGCACCGGGTCGGCTGATGGCCCGGGTTACGCCGCAGGGCGTGGCGGCCCGGGTTACGCCGCAGGGCGTGGTGACCCGGGGGACGACCAACCCGAACCGGCTGCGCCGGGTCGACAACTGGATCGCCGCGACCTGCGGGAACCTGCTGCGGGACGCCGCCGACCCGCTGGTGGTGGACCTCGGCTACGGTGCCTCCCCGGTCACCGCCGTCGAGCTGCGGGCCCGGCTGGCCGCCCTGGTCCGGCCGGACGTACGGGTGGTCGGGCTGGAGATCGACCCGCAGCGGGTCGCCGACGCGGCACCCGCCGCCGATCCGCCCGGGTTGACCTTCGCCCGGGGCGGGTTCGAACTCGCCGGGCTCCGTCCGGTCCTGGTCCGGGCGTTCAACGTGCTCCGGCAGTACGACGAGTCGGCGGTGGCGGGTGCCTGGCGGACGGTCACGGACGGGCTGGCCCCGGGTGGCGTACTGGTCGAGGGGACCTGCGACGAACTGGGCCGGCTGGGTGCCTGGCTGCTGGTCGACGGCAGCGGACCCCGGTCGCTCACCCTGGCCGCCCGGCTGTCCGCCCTGGACACCCCGGCGACGCTCGCCGAGCGGCTGCCCAAGGCCCTGATCCATCACAACGTACCCGGCGAACCGGTGCACGCGTTCGTCACCGCGCTGGACGACGGGTGGCGGGCGGCAGCGCCGTACGCGCCGTTCGGCCCCCGGCAGCGTTGGCTGCACGCGGTCGGGGCGATACGCGCGGCCGGCTGGCCGCTGCTGGACCGGCCGAACCGGTGGCGGCTCGGTGAACTGACGGTGGCCTGGTCGGCGGTCGCCCCGGCCTGACGCCGGTCCCCGCTGGTGGCGGGAGTCAGATGACGCAGTTGACGAGTACCGGCTCGGGGTGCAGGGTCACGCCGAACCGGTCGTGCACGCCGTCCCGGATCTGGCGGGCCAGCGCCACCAGGGCTGCCGTGGACCCGTCCCCCCGGTTGGTCAGCGCGAGGGTGTGCTT
>NZ_WVUH01000166.1 GCF_017614955.1 Micromonospora echinofusca | reverse complement strand
CCCGCCACCGGCCCCCGCGGTGACGCCTCCGCCACCTCGTGTCAGTCACGTTACGTCGCAGGCCGGAAACTCTCTGCCGCAGAACTTCGCGGAATTCATTGACAAAGCCCTACGAAGCAGCATATAAATCTCAGAGCGGACTACTTGCGGAGTCAACTAACTTTCCGCTCAGTCATGGTGACCCGGAATCGACCGGACACCTGCAAACAGCGCCATCCCACCCCCGGATCGTTACGACGGTGTCACCGGGCGGTGACGCCACGGAACCGCTGGCGGAAGGATCCGTCGCCCGGTCGAGGGCCGGGTGGTCCGCCCCTACCAGTGAAGGGTCGATCTGTGATGCTCAATCGCCTCACCGAGCCGGTACTCAGTCTGTTCCGGGCGGTCGTCGGGTTGCTGTTCCTGCTGCACGGCACGACCTCGCTCTTCGGTGTCCTCGGCGGGGTCCGGGGCAGCGGGCAGGCCATCGAGTTCGGCGTCTGGCCGGGCTGGTGGGCCGCCCTGATCCAGTTCGTCGGGGGCCTGCTGGTCCTGGTCGGACTCGGTACCCGGACCGCGGCCGTCGTCTGCTCCGGCTCGATGGCGTACGCCTACTTCGTGGTGCACCAGCCGAGCGCGCTGCTGCCGATGGACAACGGCGGTGAACTCGCCACCCTGTTCTGCTGGTCGTTCCTGCTCATCGCCGTCCTCGGCCCGGGGCGCTGGGCGCTGGACACGGTGTGGCGGCTGCGTGGCCGGCCGACCCGCGAGCCGGAGCTGGTCACCGCGCCCTGACCCACCCGGGCGCGTCACCGGGTCGGTCCGGTCTCAGTCCGCCGACCCGGCCCGCTCCCGCAGGGTGGGCAGGTCGATCGGGTCGACCCGGGTGGCGGGCACCGTGCAGGCGTGCGCCCCGGCCACCGCGCCGTACCGCACACAGGTCTCCAGCGGCTCACCCGCGAGGTACCCGTACAGGAAGGCGGAGATGAAGGCGTCCCCGGCCCCGTTGGAGTCGACCACTCCGGCGGGGGGCGGAACGGCCTCGAACCGGCGAACCCGTTCGTCGCCGCGCACCAGGACGTACCCGCCGTCCGTCCCGGCGGTGGCGACCACCAGCCGGGCCCGACCCCGGTCGAGGATCCGGCGCAGCGTGGCCGGGCAGTCGGTCAACGCGGTGGCGGAGAGGAAGACCAGATCGGCCCGGTAGGCGAACGCCTCGTGGTACGGGTTCTCCCCGTCCCAGTTGTGCAGGTCGGTGGAGACGGTCACCGTGTCGGGCAGTTCGTCGAGGGCGTAGCCGCAGGGCTGGGTGATCGAGACGTGCACCAGCCGGGCCGCCGACACGTGTGTCGCCAGCAGGTCGGCGGGGAACCGCTCGTCGCCCGCACCCCGGCTGCCGTCGTACAGCGACAACCGCCGGCCGGTCGGGTCGACCAGGTTCACCGCCCGTTTCGTACCGGCGGCCGTGGGCACCGTGACCAGCGGGACGCCGTGCGCCTCGTGCAGCGCCCGGACCAGGTCACCCTCCCGGTCGGCACCGAGCACGTCGAGGTGGGTGACGGGCAGGCCGAGCGCCCGCAGGCCGAGCGCCACGTTGTCCCCGGTCTGCCCGGCACGGGTCTCGATGGCGGGCACCAGGTAACTGTCCCGCACCGGCAGGGGCAGCTCGGGGACGTGGACGATGGTGTCCACGCCGGCACCGCCGAGCACCAGTACCACGCTGTCGCCGTTCAACCGTTCCTCCTCCAACCCGGGTCGACCGGCCACCGGAGCCGACTGGTACCCGGGGTCGACTGATGACCGTACCGGCCGCCAGCAGGCGGTGTGAGCTGGGGCACCTCTGCCCGGATCGGGAATGCCGGGCCGCTGTCGGGATTTGCCAGCAGACATGACCGCCGTGATCCAACCGTCCGCCCCACCCACTCCCGGAGAGCTGATGAGCCGCCGGCAACGGCTCCGCCTCGTCCTCGTCCTCGGCTCGCTCATCGCGGTCGGGCCGTTGACCATCGACATGTACCTGCCGGCGCTGCCGTCGATCGTGACCGACCTGTCGACCACCCCGGCGGCGGTCCAGCTCACCCTGACCGGCACCCTCGCCGGGCTCGCCCTCGGTCAGTTGCTGATCGGTCCGGTGTCGGACGCGGTGGGCCGGCGGGTACCCCTGCTCGCCGGGGTCGGCCTGCACGTCGTCGCCTCGCTGCTCTGCGTCGTCGCGCCGGGTATCGGCACCCTCGGCGTGCTGCGGGTGCTCCAGGGGCTGGGCGTCGCCGCCGCCGCGGTGGTGGCGACCGCCGTGGTCCGGGACCTGTTCGCCGGGGCGGCCTTCGCCCGGCTCTTCTCCCGGCTGATGCTGGTGATGGGTGCCGCGCCGATCCTGGCCCCGACGCTGGGCAGCGCGGTGCTGGGCTGGACGAACTGGCGGGGCGTGTTCGTGACCCTGGCGGCCTTCGGTCTCCTGCTCATCGTGGTGGCGGCGGTCGGGCTGCCGGAGACGCTGCCGGCCGGACGCCGTCGGCACGACGGGATCGCCGGTACCGGCCGGGTCTACCGCACGCTGCTGCGGGACCGTCCGTTCGTGGGGCTGGTCCTGGTCACCGGGTTGGCCATGGCGGCGCTGTTCGCGTACGTGTCGGGCTCGTCCTTCGTCCTCCAGGACGGGTACGGGCTCGACGAGCAGGAGTTCGGGTTGGCGTTCGGGGCCGGCGCGCTCGGGCTGATCGCCGCCACCCAGCTCAACGTCCGGCTGCTGCGCCGGTACACCCCGCAACGCATCCTGGTCAGCTCACTGTCCGTCGGTACGGCCGCCGGTCTGCTGCTGATCGTCCTCGCCGTCACCGGGGTCGGGGGCCTGGCCGGGCTGCTGGCCGCCCTGTGGGTGGTGCTCGCCGCGTCCGGCCTGGCCCTGCCGAACGCCCCGGCGCTGGCCCTGTCCCGGCACGGTGAGGCGGCCGGCACCGCCGCCGCGCTGCTCGGCGCGGTCCAGTTCGGGGTCGGCGCGCTCGCCGCACCGCTGGTCGGGGTGCTCGGTACCGGTGCCGTGGCGATGGCCCTGGTGGTGGCCGGCGGGATGGTCTCGGCGCTGGTGGTCCTCGTCGTCGTGGTCCGCCCCGCGCGGCTGGCGGCCGTCGACCCGGCGGTGGCCGTCGTCGCCGCACACTGATCCGGTCGTCGTCGCGGGGCCGACCCGCAACGCCGGTCCGACCGACGTCGCGGCACCGGTGGCCCGGGTCCGTCCGGGTGGTGTACCGCACCGCACACCACCCGGACGGACGTGTACCGCCCGACCCACGACGGCCGGGCACGCTCAGCCGGCGCACCACTCCAGTACGGCCTGGGCGCTGAACAGCTTGTGTTCGGCCTGGTCGAAGGCGATGCTGCGGGGGCCGTCGAGCACGTCGGCGGTCACCTCCTCGCCCCGGTGCGCGGGCAGGTCGTGCATGAACACCGCACGCGGGCTGCTCGCCAGTACGTCGGCGTCGACCTGGAAGGGCGCGAAGATGCGTCGCCAGTCGGCGTCCGGTTTGCTGGTGCCGGTGGTCTGCCAGCGGGTGGTGTAGACGACGTCGACCTCCGGCAGGTCCGACATGTGGTGCGCCTCCACGACCGCCGACCCGGTCCGCTTCGCGTTCACCTCGGCGGTGGACAGGATGTCCCGGTCCACCCCGTACCCGGGCGGGGTACGCAGGTACAGCCGGGTGCCGGTGAACCGGCTGAGGGCGAGCGCGAGCGCGGCGGCGCTGTTGTTGCCCTCCCCCACGTAGAGCACCCGCAGCCCGTCGACCCGGCCGAACCGCTGGGTCATCGTGCTCAGGTCGGTCAGTGCCTGGGTGGGGTGTTCCTCCGCGCTCATCGCGTTGACCACGCCCATCCGGTCCTGCGCCGCCAGGGCCCGCAGTTCGACGACCGGGTCGGCGGTCCGGGCCACGAACAGGTCGACCATCCGGGACAGCACCCGGGCGGTGTCCTCGATCGTCTCGCCGGTGTTGAGTTGCAGGTCCCCCGGGCCGTAGCTGATCAGTTGCGAGCCGAGCCGCAGGGCCCCACTGGAGAACGCGGTCCGGGTCCGGGTCGAGGTACGACGGAAGTAGACCGCGGTGACCAGACCGCGCAGCTGGTCGGCGGGGCGGACCCGACCGGCGGCGAAGTCGGCGCTGCGGGCCACCAGGTGCCGCAGGTCGGCGTCGCTCAGGTCACGGATCGACAGCAGGTGACGGCGGGGACGACGGTCCATCGGGATCCTCCAGGATCGGTACGGTGTGGCGGCGGATGGCGCCGACCGGGCTCGGTCAACCGAGGGCGGCACGGATCGCGGCCCCCGCCCCGGCGGTGGTGAGGCTACCGCCGAGATCGGGGGTGCACCGTCCGGTCTCGACGGTGGACCGGACGGCGCCCCGGACCGCCTCGGCCGCGTCGGGATGCCCGAGGTGCTCGACGAGCAGGGCGGCGCTGAGCACCGCGCCGACCGGGTTGGCGATCCCCTGACCGGCGATGTCCGGGGCGCTGCCGTGCACCGGCTCGTACAGCCCGAACCCGGTGGCCGGGTTGAGGTTGCCGGAGGCCGCCGCGCCCAGCCCACCGGCCAGCGTCGCGGCCAGGTCGCTGAGGATGTCGCCGTAGGAGTTGTTGGTGACGATGACGTCGAACGTCTCCGGCTGCGCGACCAGGTTCATCGCCGCCACGTCGACGTACAGGTGCCGGGCCGGCACCTGCGGGTACCGGGCCAGCGCGTCCCGCCAGCACCGCTGCCACAACCGGCCCCCGGCGGGTACGGCGTTGGACTTGTCGACCATGCAGACCCCGCGCCGGGCGGCACCGAAGGCGTAGTCGATCACCCGGGACACCCCGAGCCAGGTGCTCACGTCGGCGTCGACGGCCACCTCGTCGCGGGTACCGGCCCGCAGGGTGCCACCGATCCCGCTGTACAGGCCCTCGGTGTTCTCCCGGACGATCACGCAGTCCAGGTCCCGGCGACGGCCGTCGCGCAGTGGGCTGAGCCGCTCGTGCAGCAGCCGGACCGGCCGGAGGTTGACGTACAGGTCCAGTTCGGCGCGCAGCCGCAGCAGTACGCCCCGGGCGTAGTCGGGCGAGGTCACCCGGGGGTCGCCGACCGCGCCGAGCAGGGTGGCCGCGCTGGCCCGGATCCGGCTGACGTCGTCGTCGGTCAGGGCCGTCCCGGTGGCCAGGAACCGGTCCGCGTGGACGTGGTCGAGCACGTCGACGGTGAGGCCGAGGCCGAGCGCGTCGAGCACGGCGACGGCCTCCCGGGTCACCTCGGGGCCGATGCCGTCGCCGGGAACGACGGTGATGGTGGGCACGGGTCTCCTCCGGCTCAGGGTCGGGTGACGGCGGGCGCGAACCGGGCGGTCAACCGCTCCGCCGCGGCGAGCAGGGTCTCCCGGGGACGGTTGAAGGCGACCCGGATGAACCGGTCCCCCCGGGCCCGGTCGGCGAAGAACGGGAAGCCGGGCACCAGCAGCACCCCGCACTCCACCAGGACCCGTTCCACGAAGGACGCGCTGTCCTCGGCGGTGACCGGACCGATGTCGGCGAAGAGGAAACAGCCGCCCTCGGCCGGGTGCACGGTCAGGCCGAGCCCGGTCAGCAGGTCCTGGGCCAGGTCCCGGCGGGCGGCCAGTTCGGGTACCGGCTGCCAGGCGGCGCCGTCGAGCAGACCGGCGCGGGCGGTGGCGACCTGGAGCGGGGCGGCGGTGCCGTTGGTGGTGACCTCGTGCACCCGGCGCAGCACCCGGGTGTACTCCGGGTTGGCGCGCAGGTATCCCATCCGCCAGCCGCTGACCGCGTGGCTCTTGGAGAGCGAGCCGATCACGATGCTGCGCCCGGCGAGTCCGGGCACGTCGGCGACGGAGAGGTGCCGCCGGCCGTCGAAGACCAGGTTGGCGTACACCTCGTCGGAGATGACCGTGACGTCCCAGCGCTCGCAGAGTTCGGCGATGCCGGCGAGTTCGTCCGCGTCGAGGACCCGCCCGGTCGGGTTGCTGGGCGAGTTGAGGACGACCGCCCGGGTCCGGGGGCCGAACGCGGCGGCCAGTTCCGCCGGGTCGTACCGCCAGTCGGGGCCGCGCAGCGGCACGAACCGGGGCACCCCGCCGGCCACCGCCACGGCGTTGCGGAAGTTCTCGTAGAACGGTTCGAGGAGCACCACCTCGTCACCGGGGTCGACGGCGGCGAGTACCGCGACCCCGAGCGCCTCGGTGCCCCCGGCGGTCACGGTGACCTCGGTGTCCGGGTCGGCCGGGGAGGCGAACGAGGCGGCGATCCGGGCGCGCAGGGTCGGGTCGCCGCTCGGGTCGGCGTACTGGTTGTGCCCGCCCCGCAGCGCGGCCACCGCCTCGTCGATCATGGCCGGCGGGGTGTGCGGGAACCCCGGGGTGCCGACCGCCAGGTCGATGGCCTGCCGCTGCCGGGCCAGCACCAGCAACTGGACCAGGGCACTGCCGGCGAGGTCCCGGGTACGGGCGGCACCGAACCGGCCGGCGGTCCGCGCGCTCACCGCTGCTCCCCCACGGTCACGGCGGTGCCGAACCGGCCCCGGTGCAGGGTCGGCAGCCAGGGCCGGCGGGCCCGCTCGTAGGCGCTGATCGCCGCGTCCCGACCCAGGGTCAGGCCGATGTCGTCGAGCCCGTTGAGCAGCAGCCACCGGGCCCGCTCGTCCACCTCGAACGACCAGCGCGACCCGGCGGCGCGGACCTCGGTGCGCACCACGTCGACGGTGACCGGGAAGGCCGGATCGGCGTCGACGCGGTCGGCCAGCTCGGCCACCGCCGGCTCCGGCAGGACCACCGCGAGCAGCCCGTTCTTCCAGGCGTTGCGCAGGAAGATGTCGCCGAAGCTGGTGGCGACGACCGCCCGGAAACCCCAGTCGCGCAGCGCCCACACGGCATGTTCGCGGGAACTGCCGGTACCGAAGTTGTGCCCGGCGACCAGGACCGAGGCGCCGGCCCGGTCGGGTTGGTTGAGCACGAACGCCGGGTCGGTGAACCAGTTGGCGAAGAGGGTGTCGGCGTACCCGCTCTTGGTCAGCCGCTTGCAGAACTCCGCCGGGATGATCTGGTCGGTGTCGACGTCGTCCCGGCGCAGCGCGACCCCCCGACCGGTGTGTTCGCTCACTGCTCGCATCGGTTGCTCCTAAAGCTCGCTGGGGGCGGCCAGCCGGCCGGCGACGGCGGTGGCCGCGGCGACGGCGGGTGACACCAGGTGGGTACGGGCCCGGTCCCCCTGGCGGCCCTCGTAGTTGCGGTTGGAGGTGGAGGCGATCCGCTGGCTGCCCTGCGCCCGGTCGGCGTTCATGCCCATGCACATGGAGCAGCCGGAGAGCCGCCACTCGGCGCCGGCGGACTGGAAGACCTCGTGCAGCCCCTCCGCCTCGGCCCGGCGGCGGACGTCCATCGACCCGGGCACCACCAGCATCCGCACCCGGGAGTCGACCCGGCGGTCCCGGAGCACCTCGGCGGCGGCCCGCAGGTCGTCGAGACGACCGTTGGTGCAGGAGCCGAGGAAGACCGTGTCGATGCCGATGTCCCGCATCGGGGTGTGCGGGACGAGTCCCATGTAGTCCAGGGCGCGTTCGGCGGCGGAGCGCTGCCCCGGGTCGGTGAAGGACGCCGGGTCGGGTACGGCGGCACCGAGCGGCACCGACTGGCCCGGGTTGGTACCCCAGCTCACGAACGGGGTGAGCGCGGTGACGTCGATGTCGACGGTCCGGTCGAAGACCGCGTCGGGGTCGCTGCGCAGGGTCCGCCACCAGGCGACGGCGTCGTCCCAGGCGGCGCCGGTGGGGCGGGCCGGCCGGTCGGCCAGGTACGCGAAGGTGGTCTCGTCCGGGGCGATCACCCCGACCCGGGCACCGGCCTCCACGCTCATGTTGCACATGGTCATCCGACCGGCCATGGTCAGCGCGGTCACCGCCTCGCCCCGGTACTCCAGGGCGTGGCCGTGGGCGCCGTTCGCGCCGATCCGGGCGATCACGGCGAGGATCAGGTCCTTGGCGGTGACGTCGGCCGACGGCCGGCCGACGAAGTCCACCGCCATCGTCCTCGGCCGGCGCATCGGCAGGGTCTGGGTGGCCAGCACGTGTTCCACGTCGCTGGTGCCGACCCCGAAGGCCAGCGCGCCGAACGCGCCGTGGGTGGAGGTGTGGCTGTCCCCGCAGATCACCGTCATGCCCGGCTGCACCAGACCCAGTTCCGGGGCGACCACGTGCACCACCCCCTGGTGGGCGGTGCCGTGCCGGAGGTGTTCGATGCCGTGCTCGGCGCAGTTCGCGGCGAGCTGCTCGACCTGGGCACGCCCCATCGGGTCGGAGATCAGCAGGCTGTCGGTGGGGACGTTGTGGTCCTCGACGGCGAGGGTCAGGTCGGGACGGCGGACCCGCCGGCCGGTCTGCCGCAGCCCGTCGAAGGCCTGCGGGGAACTCGCCTCGTGCACCAGGTGCAGGTCGACGTAGAGCAGGTCCGGCTCGCCGTCCGCCCGGTGCACCAGGTGGTCGTCCCAGACCTTCTCGACCAGGGTACGGCCGCTCATCGGGCCACCGCCGGACCGGACGTCGGGCCGGTCGGGTGCCCGGCGACCTTGGCCAGCACCAGCTGCCGCAGGTCGTCGGTGGAGACGCACTCCCCGTTGGTCCGGTTGGCCACGTAGTCCTCGTAGAGGTGCTCCACCAGCGCCTCGTCGACCGGTACGCCGGCCTGCTCGATGACGTGCCGGACCACGTTACGGCCGGAGTGCCGCCCGACCAGCAGCAGCCGTTCCCGACCGAAGCGGTGCGGTTCGACGTACTCGTAGGTGATCGGGGCCCGCAGCATGCCGGCCTGGTGGATGCCGGCCTGGGTGGCGAACGCGTTGTCCCCGAAGATCGCCTTGTTCCGGGGCGGGGTGAGCCCGATGAACCCGCAGAGCAGCTGGTACGCCGGGTAGAGCCGGTCGGTGTGGACGGTGCTGGTGACGCCGAGCTGTTCGCCCTTGTACGCCAGCACCACGGCCAGCTCCTCCAGCGGGGTGTTGCCGGACCGTTCCCCGATGCCGGCCAGGGTCACCTGCACCTCGTCGGCCCCGGCGGCGATCCCGGCCAGCGCGTTGGCCAGGGAGAGGCCCATGTCGTGGTGGCAGTGGCAGGAGAGCACCACGTCGTCGGGGATCCAGGAGCGGACCCGGGCGATCAGGTCGGCGTACTCGGCGGGGATCAGGCAACCGGTGGTGTCGGCGACGACCACCGTGTCGGCGCCCTCGGCGACCCCCGCCTCGATCAGCGGGCGCAGGTACGCCTCGCCGCCCCGGCTGGCGTCCTCGATGGCCAGGCTGACCGTGGCGAAGCCGAGGCTGCGGGCGAACCGGAAGCTGTCCACGATCTCCTGGATGCCCTGGGCGCGGGTCAGTCCGCGCTTGTGCTCCAGGTGGATGTCGCTGCCGGTGGCCATCAGCTGCAACTGGTGGTTCGGGCCCACCCCGCCGGCCTCGGCGGCGAGGCTGATGTCGGCCGGGTCGGCCCGGTTCAGGGTGGCGAACCGGGCGGTGGTCAGCGACTCGGCGATCAGCCGGGTGGCCTTGAAGTCACTCGGCGACGAACTGGGGAAGCCGGTCTCGATCACGTCGACCCCGACCGCCTCCAGGGCGAGGGCGATCTCCAGCTTCTGCTCGGGGGTCATCGCGTTGCCGGGCGCCTGCTCCCCGTCCCGGAGCGTGGAGTCGAAGACGGAGACACGTCGTGGTTGTGGACCCTGCTCAACTGTCATTGCCACTCACCTCACGAAGGTTGGTCACGGTGGTGTCAGCCGGCCTGAACGGCCTGGTGCAGCAGATCGAGTCCCCGCTCCAGTCGGGCGAGGTCGATGGTGAGCGGGGGCAGCACCTTGACCACCTCGTCGGACCGGCCGCAGAGTTCCACGATCAGGCCGGTGTCGAAGCAGCGGCGCTGGATCCGGTCGGCCCGGTCGGCGCCGCCGGCCGCGCCGAAGTCGAGACCGAGGACCATGCCCAGCCCCCGGACGGTCAGGTCCGGTTCGATCCGGCGCAGCTCGGCGCCGAAGCGCTCCAGCCGCCGGGCGGCGACCGTCGCGGTGGTCCGGAACGCCTCCTGGCCCCACAGTTCGCAGGCGGCGGCACCGGCGACGAAGGCGAGCTGGTTGCCCCGGAAGGTGCCGGTGTGCTCCCCCGGTGACCAGACGTCGAGTTCCGGGCGGAACAGCACCATCGACAGCGGCAGCCCGTACCCGCCGATCGACTTGGACAGGGTGATGACGTCCGGCACCACCCCGGCGTGCTCGAAGCAGAAGAACGTGCCGGTCCGGCCGCACCCAGACTGGATCTCGTCGAAGATCAGCAGGACGCCGTGCCGGGTGGTCAGCTCGCGCAGCCGGCGCAGCCAGTCGGCCGAGGCCGGGTACACCCCGCCCTCCATCTGCAACGGCTCGACGATCACCGCGGCCGGCAGGTCCATCCCCGACGACGGGTCGACCAGCATCCGCTCCAGGTAGCCGATCGAGTCGAACGGTCCGGCCGGACCGTCCTCGTACGGCACGAACGTCACGTCGGCCGTGCCGACCTGCCCGGCGGCGCGGGCCCGGCGGCTGCCGGTGACCGCCAGCGATCCCCGGGACATGCCGTGGTACGCCCCGGTGAAGGAGACGATGCCGCGCCGCCCGGTGGCCTTGCGGGCCACCTTCAGGGCCGCCTCCACCGCGTCGGTACCGGTCGGCCCGCAGAACTGCACCTTGTGGTCCAGCCCCCGCGGGGCCAGCACGTGTTCCCGGAGCCGGTGCAGGAAGGTCCGCTTCGCGACGGTGTACATGTCCAGGCCGTGCATCACGCCGTCGTCGGCGAGGTACTCGGTGAGCCGGCGCTTCAGGTACGGGTGGTTGTGCCCGTAGTTCAGGGTGCCGGCACCGCAGAAGAAGTCGGTGAACATCCGGCCGTCCTCGGCGTACAGCTCGGCCCCCCGGGCCCGGCCGAACACCACCGGGAACTTGCGGCAGTAGTAGCGGACCTCCGACTCCATCGCCTCGAACAGGGAGAAGTCGTAGGCCGCCTGGTGCGGCGGTACCGTCTCGTCCACCAGCATGCTCATCGGTGCGCGGTCCCCTCGGTCGTCGTGTCCTCGTGGTCGGTCGTCTCGTGGTCGGTCGCGTCCTGTTCGGTCGCGTCCTGTTCGGTCGCGTCGTCATGCGGTGTGCCGGGGCCGGTCAGCAGGCCGTCCAGCACACCGGTCAGCCGGGCGATGTGCGGGGCCCGCATGACGGAGAAGTGGTCCCCGGGGATGCGGTGCACGGTCACCGCCCCGCCGGTCAGCTCCCGCCACCGGCCCAGGTACTCGTCGAAGCTCTGCCCCTCGGCCACCTCGTGCTCGCCCCGGGCCAGCTCGTCGCTGACCACCAGGTGCAGGCCCCCCGGTACCGGCCGGTGCCGGTAGGCGAGGTCGAGTTCCATGACCTCCCGCCAGATCCGGACCGCCCCCGGCCAGACCTCACCGGCGCCCCGCTCCGGCAGGGTGATCCCGGTCTCCGGGTCGACGTCGTCGACCAGGTGTTCCAGCAGCCGCAGCGCCTCCGCCCGGGCTGCCGGCAGGTCCGCGCCGGCCGGTTCGGTGGCCAGCACGTCGAGCAGTTCACCGCAGCGGCGGATCAGCGTCAGCTCGTTCCAGGCGTCCGGCCGGTCGTGCAGGTCGACGGCCGGGTCGAGCAGGACGAAGAGCACCTCCTCACCGGCCGCGCGCAGCCGGTGCGCCATCTCCGCCGCGATGCCGCTGCCCCCGCACCAGCTGAACAGCCGGTACGGCCCGTGCGGGCGCGCCTGCCGCAGCTCGGTCAGGTACCGCTCGGCCATCTGCTCGGCGGTCGGTGACCCGGTGTCGTCCGGGTGCGGTCCGGGCCACTCGAAGGCGGCCACCGGCTGGTCGGCGGGCAGGTACTCGGCCAGCCGCACGTACCAGTGGGCGCTGCCGCCGCCGGGGTGCACGCAGAACAGCGGTACCCGTTCGCCGGACCGGCGGATCCACATCATCGACCGGCCCGGCGCCGGCCCGTCCCCGTCCGGGGCGAGCGCCGCCGCGAGGGCGGCGACCGTGCGGTGCTCCACGAACGACCGGAAGGTGAGGGTGAGCTGGTGGCGCTCCCGCAGGGCGGCGATCACCCGCATCATGGCCAGCGAGTGTCCGCCGAGGTCGAAGAAGTCGTCGTACGCGCCGACCTGGCGGACGCCGAGCGCCTCCCGCCACGCCTCGGCCACCGCCAGCTCGGTCGGGGTACGCGGCGGCACGTACTCCCGGTCGGACTCGGGGCGGCTGCCGTCCGGGGCCGGCAGGGCGGCCCGGTCGATCTTGCCGGACGGGTTGAGCGGGAACTCCTCCACCGACACGAAGTGCGCCGGCACCATGTAGTCCGGTAGCTGCTGGCGCAGATGGGCGCGGAGTTCGGCGGTCGGTACCGGCTGCCCGCCGACACCGGTGCGCAGGTAGGCGACCAGGACCGCGTCCCCGGAGGCACCGCGTTGGGCGGTCACCAGCACCCCGTTGACGCCGGGGTGGCCGGCCAGGGCGTGTTCGATCTCGCCCGGCTCGATCCGGTAGCCCCGGACCTTCACCTGGTGGTCCTGGCGGGCCAGGTACTGCACCGAACCGTCGGCGTTGCGGTGCACCACGTCGCCGGTGCGGTAGAGCCGGCCGCCGGGTGCGCCGTACGGGTCGGGCAGGAACCGCTCGGCGGTCAGGCCGGGCCGGTTCAGGTAGCCCCGGGTGATACCGGTACCGCCGAGGTACAGCTCCCCCTTGGCGCCGACCGGCACCGGCCGCAGGTCGGCGTCGAGGACGTACGCCTGGTAGTTCGCGATCGGGTGACCGATCGGCGGCGAGCCGGGCGGGGCGTCCGCCGGTACCGGGGTGAGCAGCGCGGCAATCGACGTCTCGGTCGGGCCGTACCCGTTGAGGAAGGTGGTGTGGTCGACCCACTTCGCCGGCAGGTCGGCCGGGCACGCCTCACCGCCGGACATCAGCATCCGCAGCCGGGGGAAGTCGGCCGGGGTGAGCCGTTCCAGCATGGACGGCGGCAGGGTCATGTGGGTGACCAGCGGGGCCTGCCGGCTCAGGTCGGTGGCGTCGGCACCGGCCGGCGGGAGCACCAGCACGGCGTCGTTGGTCAACGCCATCACCATCTCCCAGATCGACGCGTCGAAGCTGGGCGAGAAGAACTGGAGGATGTGGTCGCCCGGCCGGACGTCCAGGTGTTCCCGCTGGGCGTGGCGCAGGTTGACCACGCCCCGGTGGGTGGCGGCGACGCCCTTGGGGCGGCCGGTCGAGCCGGAGGTGTAGATGACGTAGGCCAGGTTGTCCGGGTCGACCGGTACCCGGGGGTCGGGCGTACCCGCCGGGACCTCGGTGACCGGCTCGACCAGCTCGACGGTCACGTCCAGCCCGGCGGGCAGACCGGCCTGGAACTGCCCGGCGGTGAGCAGCACCGACACCCCGGCGTCGGCGAGCATGTGCCGGACCCGGTCGGTCGGGTACTCCGGGTCGATCGGCAGGAACGCGCCGCCGGCCCGCAGCACCCCCCAGATCGCGGCGACCAGTTCCGGGGTACGGCCCAGGTAGAGGCCGACCACCCGCTCCGGACCGGTCCCGAGGGCGGTCAGCCGCTGGGCGATCCGGTTGGCGTGCTCGTCGAGCGCGGCGTAGCTGACGGTGTCGTCGCCCCGGCGCAGCGCGGTGGCCTGCGGGGTCCGGGCCACCTGCTGCGCGAACAGGTCGTGCAGCCGCTCACCGGCCGGGAACTCCCGCGCAGTGTCGTTCCACCGGTGCAGCACCTCGTCCCGGTCGGCCGGCGGCAGGGTGAGCCAGCGGGCGTCGCCGTCCGGGTCGGCGGCCATCGCGGCCAGCACGTGCCGGTGGGTACGGGCCACCAGTTCCAGCCGGGACCGGCTGATCCGGCCCGGCCGGGCGCCGAGGCGTACCTCGCCGGGGAAGGTCCACACCTCCAGGGCCAGGTCGCTGGGGCTGTAGTCGACCACCATGTCGACCGCGAGGTCGTCCGGGTCGAGCATGTGGAAGTCCAGGTAGGCGAAGGCGACCTCGACGAAGGGCACCGACGGCTGGCCGAACTCGCGGTGCATCAGCGGCATCGGGTACCGGCGGTGCGGCCAGAGTTCCACCTCGCCGGCGAAGGTCGACCGGACCAGTTCCCGCCAGGTGGCGGCGGTCAGGTCCGGGGTGAACGGCACCGAGTTCAGGTGCATGCCGAACACCTCGTCGGCCCGTTCCCGCTCCGGGCGACCGTTGCAGACCAGACCACTGTAGAAGCGCTGCTGCCCGGTGACGATGCTCATCGCCTTGAGGTGGGCGGTGAGCAGCACGCTCTTGAGCGAGGTACCGGCCGCCGAGGCGAGCCGACGCAACTGCGGCTCGATGTCGGTGTACGGCACGTGGATGATCGAGGCGTACTCGTCGGGGTCGTCGGTGGCCCAGGACTCGGGGATCTCCAGCCGGTCCCGGTCCCGGATCCGTTCCCACCAGAACCGGCGGTCGTCACCGGCCTCGATGGCCCGGCGCTCCAGCGCGATGAAGTCGGCGAAGCGTACCTCGGGCAGCGGCGGCAGCTCCGGTTCCTTGCCGATGCGCAGCTTCTCGTAGCAGTCGAGCAGCTCGGCGACGGTGAAGGTGTGGCTCCAGCCGTCCAGGATGGCGTGGCACTCGATGTGGGTCAGCCACCATTCCTCGTCGCTGATCACGTGCACCTGGTACCGCAGCAGCGGGGCCCGGGTCAGGTCGAACGGCGCCCGGCGGGCCTGCGCGTTGCACGCGTCCACGACGGCCCGCTGCTCGGCGTGGTCCCGGCCGCGCAGGTCGTCGCAGTCGATGGGGAGTTCCGCCTCGGCGTGCACCAGTTGCAGCGGCTCGCTGAACCGGCTCAGCTCGAACGCGGTCCGCAGGATCTCGTGCCGCGCGACGACCAGGGCGCCGGCCCGGCGGAGCACGTCCAGGGAGAACGGCTCGCGGTGCCGTACCCGGTAGGTGCTGACGTTCTGGTAGAGCGGCGCCTCCGGGTTCGCGAGCTGCTCGTAGACCATGCCGGCCTGGCCCTGCGACAGCGGGTACGCGTCGACGACGCCTTCGGGGAGTCGGGCCCGGTCCTCGGCGGTGATCAGCGCGAACCGGTCGACCGGCTCGGCGCTCTCCCCGGTCGCGGTACCCGCGTCGGCGAGTCGGGCGAGGCCCGCGACGGTCTGTTGCGCGAAGAGGTCCGCGACGGTGAGGTCGATCCCCTGGCTGCGCAGGTTTCCGACGACCCGGATGGCGCGGATGCTGTCGCCGCCGATGTCGAAGAACCGGTCGTGGATGCCGACGGGTCCGGTGTGGTTGGTGAGGGCCTGGGTGTAGGCG
>NZ_WVUH01000165.1 GCF_017614955.1 Micromonospora echinofusca | reverse complement strand
GAACTCGCGTTGCACGCGGGGCACCGGGTCGGTTGCGACACGCTGGACGAGTTGACCCTCCAGGCGCCGCTGGTGCTGCCCGCGACCGGTGCGGTGCACGTGCAGATCACCGTCGGCGAAGCCGACGCGCAGGGCTGCCGGCCGTTGCACGTCTACTCCTGCCCGGAGGGGGATCAGGCGGAGTGGACCCGGCACGCCACCGGGGTACTCACCCCGGCGACCTCGACCGTGCCGGCCGAGTTGACCGCCTGGCCGCCAGCCGGCGCCGAACCGGTCGACGTGGACACGCTGTACCCGACGATGTCCGGCCTCGGGCTCGGGTACGGGCCGGTGTTCCAGGGCGTCCGGTCGGTCTGGCGGGCCGGTGACGACATCCTCGCCGAGGTGGAACTCCCCGAGGGCACCAGCGCCGACGGCTTCGGCCTGCACCCGGCCCTGCTCGACGCGGCCCTGCACGGTCTCGCGCTGGCCGGTACGGACGACGGCGCGGCGCACCTGCCGTTCGCGTTCGCCGGAGTCACCCTGCACGCCACCGGCGCCACCACCCTGCGGGTACGCCTCACCCTGGTCGACGCGGACACCGTACGGGTGCTCGCCACCGACCCGACCGGGGCGCCGGTCGCCACCGTCGACTCCCTGCTGCTGCGCGCCTTCTCGGCCGACCAGCTTCGCCCGGCCGCCGGCAGTCCGAACTTCCTCTACCAGGTGCAGTGGACCGGAACCTCGGCCGGCGACACCACCAGCGACACGAGCACCGGCCCGGAGCCGGTCGTGTTCACCCTGCCCGCCGGTACCGGTGACACCGTCGCCGACACCCACGGTGCGGTGCACGAGGCGCTCGCCACCCTCCAGCAGTTCCTCACCGACGAGCGGTACACCGACAGCCGGCTGGTGGTCGTCACCCGGGGTGCGGTGGCCGTCTCCCCGGACGAGCAGGTCACCGACCTGGCCGGCGCGGCGGTACGCGGTCTGCTCCGGTCCGCGCAGGCCGAGCACCCGGACCGGATGGTCCTGCTGGACCTGGCCGGCACGGCCGAGGTGGAGCCGGTACTGCCGGCGGTGCTGGCGGCCGGCGAACCGGACCTGGCGGTCCGTGACGGCCGGCTCCTCGCGCCCCGGCTCACCCGGTTCACCGAGCCCAGCACCGACACCGGATCCACCGGAGCCAACGTCGAACCCCCCATCGAGGCCGACAACGGGCCGACGGGTTGGCGTACCGACGGCACCGCCCTGGTCACCGGCGGTACCAGTGGCCTCGGCGCGCTCGTCGCCCGGCACCTGGTCGCCGCGCACGGGGTACGCCGGATCGTGCTGCTCAGCCGGCGCGGGGTCGCCGCTCCCGGTGCCACCGACCTGCTCGCGGAGCTGACCGGCCTGGGCGCGGACGTGTCCGTCGCCGCCTGCGACGTGGCGGACCGGACGGCGCTGGCCGAGGTGGTCGCCGGGGTGCCGGACCTGACCACGGTCGTGCACGTGGCCGGCGTACTCGACGACGGGGTGGTCGACGCGCTCACCCCCGACCGGGTGGACCGGGTCCTCGGCCCCAAGGTCGACGCCGCCTGGCACCTGCACGAGCTGACCCGGGACCGGGACCTGACCGCGTTCGTGCTCTTCTCCTCGGCGGCCGGGGTGCTCGGCAACGCCGGTCAGGGCAGCTACGCGGCGGCCAACGCCTTCCTCGACGCGCTCGCCGCCGTACGCCGGTCGGCCGGGCTGCCGGCGGTCTCCCTCGCCTGGGGGCCGTGGCAGCAGGGCATGGTCGACGGCCTGCGGGACGTGGACAGCCGCCGGATGGCCGGTACCGGCTTCGGGGCGTTCACCGGGGCGGAGGGGCTGGCCCTGCTCGACGCGACAGTCACCGCACCGGTCGCCGCCCTGGTCCCGGTCAAGCTGGAACTGGGCGTGCTGGCCCGACGGGCCGACGCCGACGAGCCGCCGCACCTGCTGCGTGGCCTGGTCCGCTCCTCGTCGCGGCGGGCCGCCGCCCGCTCGGCCGGCGGTTCGGGCCTGGTCCGTACCCTCGCCGGCCGGACCCCGGCCGAACGGGCCCAGGCGGTGCTGGACCTGGTCCGGGCCGAGGTCGCCTCGGTGCTCCAGTACGGCACCGCGACCGCCATCGAGCCGGGTCGGGCGTTCAAGGACTTCGGCTTCGACTCACTGACCGCCGTGGAGCTGCGTAACCGGCTGGGCCGGGCGACCGGGCTGCGCCTGCCGGCCACCCTGGTCTTCGACTATCCGTCGCCGGCCGAATTGGCCGCCCACCTGCACGCGGAACTCTTCGACGGCCGGGTCGAACCGACCCCGGTCGTACCCACCCGGTCGGCCAGCGACGAGCCCATCGCGATCATCGGGATGGCCTGCCGCTACCCG
The DNA here is from genome assembly GCF_017614955.1 of Micromonospora echinofusca. GTDB lineage: Bacteria > Actinomycetota > Actinomycetes > Mycobacteriales > Micromonosporaceae > Micromonospora > Micromonospora echinofusca_A. The sequence continues at coordinate 13,047 of NZ_WVUH01000165.1, read as the reverse complement.
GGCGGCGTCACCGACCCGGAGCAGTTGTGGACGCTGCTCGCGGCGGAGCGCGACGCGATCGGGCCGTTCCCCACCGACCGGGGCTGGGACGTGGAGCGGCTCTACGACCCGGACCCGGAGGCGGCCGGGAAGAGCTACGTCAACTCCAGCGGCTTCCTGTACGACGCCGCCGAGTTCGACGCCGCGTTCTTCGGCATCTCGCCCCGGGAGGCCACCGCGATGGACCCGCAGCAGCGGCTGCTGCTGGAAACCTCCTGGGAGGCCATCGAGGACGCCGGCATCGACCCGGTCACCCTGCGCGGCAGCCAGACCGGTGTGTTCGCCGGTTCGATGTACCACGACTACGCGACCGGCCTGCCGTCGGTGCCGGAGGGCGTGGAGGGTTTCCTCGGCACCGGCACCTCCGGCAGTGTGGTCTCCGGTCGGGTGTCGTACGCGCTGGGCCTGGAGGGCGCGGCGGTGACCGTGGACACCGCCTGCTCGTCGTCGCTGGTCAGCATCCACCTCGCCGCGCAGGCGCTGCGGCAGGGCGAGTGCGCCCTGGCGCTGGCCGGTGGCGCGACCGTGATGGCCACCCCCACCTCGTTCGTCGAGTTCTCCCGGCAGCGGGCGCTCGCCCCGGACGGCCGGTGCAAGCCGTTCGCCGCCGCCGCAGACGGCACGACCTGGTCCGAGGGGGCCGGTGTGCTGCTGCTGGAACGGCTCTCCGACGCCCAGCAGAACGGCCACCGGGTACTCGCGGTGATCCGGGGTTCGGCGACCAACCAGGACGGCGCCTCCAACGGGCTGACCGCCCCGAACGGCCCCTCCCAGCAGCGGGTCATCCGGGCCGCGCTGGCCAACGCCGGGCTCGCCGCCACCGACGTGGACGTGGTGGAGGCGCACGGCACGGGTACCCCGCTCGGCGACCCGATCGAGGCGCAGGCGGTGCTGTCGGTGTACGGCCGGGACCGGGCCGCCGACCGCCCGGTTTTCATGGGTTCGCTGAAGTCGAACCTGGGCCACACCCAGGCCGCCGCCGGGGTCGGCGGGGTGATCAAGATGGTGCAGGCGCTGCGGCACGGCATGCTGCCGAGGACCCTGCACGTCGACCGGCCCACCCCGCACGTCGACTGGACCGTCGGCGCGGTCGAACTGCTGACCGAGGCCCGCCCGTGGCGCCGGGGCGACCGGCCCCGCCGCGCGGCGGTGTCCAGTTTCGGGTTCTCCGGCACGAACGCGCACCTGGTGCTGGAGGAGGCACCGGCCACCCCGGCGCCGGCTGCCCCGGACCCCGGATCGCCGGCCACCCCGGTACCGGCGGCCGACTCCGGCTGCGCAGCACCGGTACCGGTGCTGCTCTCCGGCCGGACCCGGGAGGCGCTCGCCGCGCAGGCCGACCGGCTGCGGGCGTACCTCACCGGGCAGCCCGAACCGGCGCTGACCGACCTGGCGTTCTCGCTGGCCACCACCCGGTCCGCCTTCGACCACCGGGCGGTGCTGCTGGCCACCGGCGGGGACGACCTGCTGCGGGCCCTGACCACGGTCGCCACCGGCGGTACCACCGACAGCGTCGTCACCGGTCGGACCACCACCGGCGGCCTGGCCCTGCTCTTCACCGGCCAGGGCGCCCAGCGGGCCGGCATGGGCCGGGCGCTGTACGAGACGTTCCCGGCCTTCGCCAAGGCGTTCGACGCGGTCTGCGCCGAACTGGACGCCCACCTGGACCGGCCGCTGCGGGAGGTGGTGTTCGCCGAACCGGACAGCCCGGAGGCGGCCCTGCTGGACCGGACCGGCTGGACCCAACCGGCCCTGTTCGCCGTGGAGGTGGCCCTGTACCGGCTGGTGGAGGCGTGGGGCGTACGCCCCGACCACGTCCTCGGCCACTCGATCGGGGAGATCGCCGCCGCGCACGCCGCCGGGGTGCTCACCCTGGCCGACGCGGCCCGGTTGACCGCCGCCCGGGGTCGGCTGATGCAGGCCCTGCCGGCCGGTGGGGCGATGGTGTCGCTGCGGGCCACCGAGGCGGAGGTGCTGCCGCTGCTCGCCGGCCGGGAGGACCAGGTCAGCGTCGCCGCGGTCAACGGACCCGAGTCGGTGGTGGTCTCCGGTGCCGAGGCGGCGGTGGCCGAGGTGGCCGCCCACTTCCGGGAACTGGGCCGCAAGACGAAGCAGCTCACCGTGTCGCACGCGTTCCACTCGCCGCTGATGGCGCCGATGCTGGACGAGTTCCGCACCGTCGCCGAGCAGGTCCGGTACCACCCGCCGCAGGTGCCGCTGGTCTCCACGGTCACCGGCCGGGTCTGGCCGGTCGGTGAGGAACCGCCGGGCGCCGGGTACTGGGTGGAACAGGTCCGCGCGGCGGTCCGGTTCGCCGACGGGGTGGCCGCCCTGCACGCCGCCGGGGCCACCACGTTCCTGGAGATCGGCCCGGACGGGATACTCACCGCGTTGGGCGAGGGCTGCCTGACCGGGGCGAAGGACGTCGTACTGGTCGCCGCGTCCCGCCGGGACCGGGACGAACCGGAGACCCTGGTCCGCGCCCTCGGTGTGCTGCACACCCGGGGAGTGGCGGTGGACTGGTCGGCGTTCTTCCCCGGCGCCCGGCGGGTGCCGCTGCCCACGTACGCCTTCCAGCGGCAGCGCTACTGGCTGGAGTCGGGCAACCTGTGGGAGGCCGGCGCGACGGCCGCCGAGGCGGAGTTCTGGGCGGCGGTGGACCGTGGCGACGCCGACGAGGTGACCCGCAGCCTCCAACTCGACGAGGCCCAGCAGGAGGCGCTGCGTACCCTGCTGCCGGCGCTGGCCCGGTGGCGGCGACCGGAACCGACGGTCGGGGCCGAGGCGGTCCCGACCGACGCGCCGGCCACCGGGGAGGAGGCCCAGGAGGGGATGGACCCCCGACTGGCCGAGGCCCTGGCGGCGGCACCCCGCTCCGAGTGGGTCGGCATCCTCACCGAAATGATCCGGGGCCAGATGGCGGTCACCCTCGGCCACGACGACCCGGCGGGCATCGAGGTCGACGCGGACTTCATGGACCTCGGCTTCAACTCGCTGACCTCGGTGGAGCTGCGTAAGCGGGTCAGCATCATCACCGGCCTGGAGAACCTGCCGATCGCCCTCATCTACGACTACCCGACCGCCGAGGAGATGGCGGAGTTCCTGCGGGACGAGCTGATCGCCGCGCAGGAGGACGACGAGGACGACGACGACGATTTCTGACCTCGACCGTCCCTCCCCGGCCCCCGGTTCCGCCTAGGGGAGCCGGGGAGGGGCTAGGGGTTCACTGACCCCGGCGCGTACCAGAGAGTTCTTACTGACCGGTCCCCTGTCGGCGGACGGGTGAATCCGACCCCGCCGCCGACGGCGCCGCTACCCACGGAGGGTCTGCCATGGACACCGCTTTCGTCTTCCCGGGCATGGGACCGAGCCGGTTCCCCGAGGTCGGCAGGTTCATGGTCGGCAACCCGATCGCCCGTCGGCTGCTGCGTCGGGCCGACGAGGTGCTCGGCTACTCCGTCGTCGACCGCTTCGCCGACGCCGACACCGACTACGACGAGGCCGCCCAGGTGGCCTTCCTGGTGAACTGCCTGGCCCTGGCCGAGTGGGCGCAGCAGCACCTCGACGAGGTGCCGGCGGTGTGCACCGGCGCCAGCTTCGGGCAGAAGACCGTCGCCGGCTACACCGGCGCGCTCTCCTTCGAGGACACCGTGCTGCTCACCGCCCGGCTGGCCCGCGTCCTCGACGACTACTTCCGCACCGAACACACCGACATCGTCACCCAGTCCTTCGTCCGGGTACCCGACGACAGGCTGGAACCGGTCCTGGCCGAGCTGACCGCACGCGGCGAGTGGTACGAGTTCGCCTGCCACCTCGACGCCGGTTTCCACATGGTCAACCTGCGGCAGAGCGCGGTCGACTGGTTCGTCACCCGGCTGCGGTCCGTGGGTGGCCTGCCGCTCTACGCGATGCGCCCACCGATGCACTCGTCGCTCTTCACCGGCCTGCACGCCACGGTCCGCGACGAGATCCTGCCGGAGTTCACCTTCGCCGACCCGGCGGTGCCGATCGTCTCCGACCAGACCGGTGAACTGCTCACCACCGCCGACCAGGTCCGCACCCTGGTACTCGACGGCTTCGTGCGGCCGGTCCGCTGGCCGGACGCGGTGGCCACGTTGCGCGACCGGTCCGTCGGGAAGGTCCTGGTCGTCGGCCAGGACGCCATGTTCGGCCGGGTCGAGTGCGTGGTGCGCAGCTTCGAGGTCGTCGCGGTCAACCCGCGGCTGGCCATGCAACCCCGACGTCAGCCGGTTCCGGCTGGGCGCTGACCGTACCCGAGAAAGGACCCCGCCCGTCATGACTGACCCGCAGTTCGAGGAGATCCTCCGCGGCCACCTGCCGTTCCTGCCGGCCGACGAGCCGCTGACCCCCGACACCAACCTCACCGACCACGGGCTGGACTCGCTCGGCATCGTCGACCTGCTCACCGCCTTGGAGGGGCAGTACGGGGTGGCCTTCGTCGACGACGCGCTGACCCGGGAGACCTTCGAGACCGTCGGCTCGCTCTGGTCGGTCCTCGACGGCCTCCGCCCGGCCGCGGTCTGACCGCCGGACCGACCGCCCGCCACCAGGAGAGGAGGAGACCATGACCGGTACGGCAGCCACGGACCGGCTGGACGGGACGCTGCACGGTCGTTTCCTGCGTGGTCTGGCCATCGCACCGGACCGTCCCGCGTTCCGGGTCGGCGGGCGGGAGGTCAGCTACGCGCAGGCCCACGAGACCGCCCTCACCTGGGCCGGCACCCTGCTCGACGGGTTGTCCGCGCCGCCGGCCACGGTCGGGGTGTTCGCCAACAAGTCCGCCGAGGCGTACCTCGGCACGCTCGCCGCGCTGTACACCGGCGCGGCGGTGGTGCCGCTGCACCCCGACTTCCCGGCCGCCCGGAACCGGTACGCGCTGACCGCCGCCGGGGTCGGTGCGGTCGTCACCGACGGGCGGGGTGCCGGGGCGCTGGCGGAACTGCTGCCCGACGGCGCCACCGTCCTCACCCCGGACGGCTCGGGCGCCGGGCGGGTCCTGCGCCCCCGGCCGGAACTGGCGCTGGCCGCGCCGCGCCCCGCCGACCCGGACGACGCGGCGTACATCCTGTTCACCTCCGGCTCCACCGGGGTGCCGAAGGGGGTACGGATCCGGCACTCCAGCAACCGGCACTACTTCTCGGTCGTCGACGGGCGGTACGACTTCGGCCCGGACGACGTCTTCTCCCAGACGTTCGACCTGACCTTCGACTGCGCGATGTTCGACCTGTTCGGCGCCTGGGGTTCCGGCGCGTGCGTACAGCCGGTGCCGCTGCGCGGCCTGCGTACCCTGCCCGCCTTCGCCGCCGAACACGGGCTGACCGTCTGGTTCTCCGCGCCGAGCGCCATCGACGTGGTACGCCGTACCGGCGGGCTGGCCCCCGGCGCGCTGGCCGGGCTGCGCTACAGCTTCTTCGCCGGCGAACCGCTGCGCTGCGCGGACGCCGACGAGTGGCAGCGGGCCGCCCCCGACGCGGCGGTGGAGAACCTCTACGGGCCCACCGAACTGACCATCACCGTCTCCGGGCACCGCTGGTCGGCGGCGTCGACGGCGCGCAGCGCCAACGGGATCGTGCCGATCGGCCCGGTGCACCCCGGCCACGACCATCTGCTGCTCGGCCCGGACGACCGGCCGGTCACCACCGACGTGGCCGACCCGGTGGAGGGGGAACTCTGCGTCACCGGGCCGCAGATGTGCGCCGGCTACCTCGACCCGGCGGAGAACGCCGGCCGGTTCGTCGAGCACGACGGGCGGACCTTCTACCGCACCGGCGACCGGGTCCGGCGGTTCCCCGACGGGGAACTGACCTACCTGGGCCGGGCCGACGACCAGGTGCAGATCTCCGGCCTGCGGGTCGAGCTGTCCGAGGTCACCCATGCGGTGCGCACCTGCCCCGGGGTGACCGACGCGGCGGCCGTCGCGCCGGTCGTCGACGGCGAACCGAGGCTGTTCGTCTTCCACACCGGTGAGCCGCTGCCCGCCGCCACGATCGCCCGGCACCTGCGCGACCTGCTGCCCGCCGGCATGCTGCCCCGCCACTACCGGCACCTGGACGCGATGCCGCTCAACCCGAACCGCAAGACCGACCGTAAGGCACTCAAGGAGCGGGCCGCCGCCCTGCTGGCCGTACCGGCCGGCGGCGGGGCCGGAAAGGGGAGCGCACCGATGACCCCCGAGGTCGACGCCGGAAACGCCCAGCTGGACCAGCCCGCCGGTGGGCGGGTGGACCAACCGGCCCGGTACCTGCACGACATCCTGGACACCGCCGCCGCCACCTGGCCCGACTCCACCGCGATCAGCGACTCCACCGGCGCGTGGACGTACGCCGAGGTGGCCCGGCTCAGCCACGCCGCCGCCGGCTGGCTGCGCGGGCAGGGTGTCCGGCGCGGCGACCGGGTGCTGGTGCAACTGCCGAACATGCGGCACGCCGCGCCGCTGTGGTTCGCGCTGTCCCGGCTCGGCGCGGTGTTCGTACCGCTCAACCCGGGCATGAAGGACTTCCACCTGCGGTCGGTGATCGCCGACTCGGAGCCGGTGCTGGCGCTGGTCGCCGCCGATCCCGGGGACCGGTTCGGCGCGGTACCGGCCGTGCCGGTCGGCGACTGCTGGTCGGCCGTGCAGGACGCGGCCACCACCCCGGCCGACGCCACTTCGGCCGACGCCACCCCGACCGGCGTCGTTCCGGTCGACTCGGCCGACGTGCAGCCCGACGACCCGGTGGCGTTCATGTACACCTCGGGCAGCACCGCCGCACCGAAGGCCGTCGTGCTGCCCCAGGCGCCGGTGGCCTTCGCCGCCGCCGGCATCCAGGCGATGCTCGGCTACCGCCCCGACGACGTGGTGTTCTGCCGCTCCCCGCTCTCCTTCGACTACGGGCTGTACCAGATCCTGCTGGCCACCCTGGCCGGCGCCGAACTGGCCCTGGCCGCCGACGAACCGGAGGTCCGGCTGCTGCGGCAGCTCCGGTCCACCGGCGCCACGGTCTTCCCGGCGGTACCGTCCCTGGCCACCGCCCTGGTCAAGCTGCTCGCCCGGGATCCGGGGCCGACCTCGCTGCGCATGGTCACCAACACCGGCGCCGCGCTGCCCCAGGCGGTCATCGACGGGCTGCGGGCCGGCCTGCCCGGCGCGCAGGTGGTCCGGATGTACGGCACCACCGAGTGCAAGCGGATCAGCATCATGCCGCCCGACGAGGAGTTCGACCGGCCCGACTCGGTGGGTCGGCCGCTGCCCGGCACCCGGGTACGCATCCTCGACGCCGACGGCGCGGAACAGCCGCCCGGCGAGGTCGGCGAGATCGTGGTGACCGGCCCGCACGTGATGGCCGGCTACTGGAAACTGCCCGAGCTGACCGCCCGCACCTTCCGGCTGCACCCCGACGGCGAGGTACGGCTGCACACCGGCGACTACGGGCACGTCGACACCGACGGCTACCTCTACTTCTCCGGCCGCCGCGACGACATGTTCAAGCGCAAGGGCACCCGGATGAGCAGCATCGAGATCGAGGCCGCCGCGATGGACGTGCCCGGGGTACGGGCCGCCGCCGTGCTGCCCCCCACCGACACCCGGGACCTGACCATCTTCGTCGCCGCCGACCTGCCGCCGACCACCGTGCTGCGGGAACTGGCCGTCCGGCTGGAACCGGCGAAGGTGCCGGCGGTCTGCCGGGTACTCGCCGAGTTCCCCCTCACCCTCAACGGCAAGAGCGCCAAGCAGCAGTTGACCGCGATGTTGGAGGCTGAGACCCGGTGACCCCCGAGGAACTGGTGGCCGCGTACGGCTCGCCGCTCTACGTCTACGACCTCGACCGGTTGCGGGCCGCCCGCCGGGACCTGCGGGCCACCCTGCCCGAGGAGTTCGACATCTTCTACTCGCTGAAGGCCAACCCGCACCCGGAGATCGTCCGGGCGCTGCGCACCGGCGAGGGCGGCTGCCGGGCCGAGGTCTGCTCCCTCGGTGAGTTGGCCGCCGCGCTGGAGGCCGGGCACCCGGCCGACCGGATCCTGTACGGCGGTCCCGGCAAGACCACCGCCGAGTTGGCCTGGGCGTGCGCGCAGGGGGTCCGTGAGTACTCCGTGGAGTCCCTCGGCGACCTGCGCCGGGTCGGCGAGGTGGCCGGGGCGCACGGGGTCACCGTGGACTGCCTGCTGCGGATCAACAGCGACTCGTCGGCCGCCACCACCAGCATCCGGATGACCGGCACGCCGTCCCAGTTCGGCATCGACGCGGAGACCCTGCCGGAGCTGATGCCGCAGCTGCGGGCGGTACCGCACACCCGCATCGTCGGGCTGCACTTCTATCCGCTGAGCAACGCCCGGGACGAGGAGAGCCTGATCGCCGAGTTCCGGCAGAGCATCGCCACCGCCGCCCGGATCGAGGCCGACCACGACCTGCCGGTGCGGTTCCTCGACATCGGTGGCGGGTTCGCCGCGCCGTACACCGTCCCCGGTGACCGGCCGGTCTACCCCAAGGTCCGCGCCGAGCTGACCGACGCGCTCGACCTGCACTTCCCGCAGTGGCGCACCGGCACCCCGCAGCTCGCCGTCGAGTCCGGCCGCTACCTGGCCGGGGACTGCGGGGAACTGTTCACCACCGTCACCAACATCAAGACCAGCCGGGGCCGGACGTTCCTCGTCCTCGACGCCGGTATCAACACCCTCGGCGGGATGGCCGGACTGGGCCGGCTGCTGCCGCTGTCGGTCAGCGTGCAGCGCACCGGCACCGACGCGACCGGGAAGGCCACCCTGACCGGCCCGCTCTGCACCCCCGGTGACCTGCTCGGCCGGGACGTGACCGTCCCCGCCGACCTGGTCCCCGGCGACATCGTGCGGGTACCCAACATCGGCGGGTACGGGCTCAGCGCCAGCCTGGTCACCTTCCTGAGCCGGCCCGCGCCGGTCGAGGTCTTCGTCTCCGGCGGCGAGGTGGTCGCCGCCACCCGACTGGAGACCAGCCGGGTCCCGGTCCGGGCCTGACCCACCCACACCGGGTCGGGTCGTCCCGACCGGTCACAGACGTTCCAGCAGATGAGCCATGGGAGTGCGCGGATGAGCGGAGAGCTGACCGGGAGACTGGCCGGGCGGCACCGGGCCGAACAGGACCGGATGCTGCTCGACGCGGTGCGGGCGGAGGTCGTCGCCGCGCTGGAGCACGCCGGTAAGCCGGTACCCGACGACCTGGGCCCGGACCGGTTCCTCAAGGGACTGGGCATCGACTCGCTGGCCGCCGTGGACCTGCGGCAGCGGCTCACCGTCGCCACCGGGCTGGACCTGCCGGTCACCCTGGCCTTCGACCACCCCACCCTGGGCGAGTTGGCCCGCGCCCTCGGCGTACGGCTGCTCGGCGCGACCGCCGACCCGGCCGGTACCCCGAAACGGGACCGCACCCCGGTCGACCCGGGCGAACCGCTCGCGGTGATCGGGATGGCCTGCCGCTACCCCGGTGGGATCAGCTCCCCGGAGGAACTGTGGCGGCTGGTCGCCTCCGGTGGCGACGCCATCTCCGCACTCCCCGACGACCGGGGCTGGAACGTCGACGACCTGTACGACCCGGACCCGGACGCGGTCGGCAAGAGCTACGTCCGGCACGGCGGGTTCCTGGCCGGCGCCGCCGAGTTCGACCCGGCGTTCTTCGGCATCAGCCCCCGCGAGGCCACCAGCATGGACCCGCAGCAGCGGCTGCTGCTGGAAACGTCCTGGGAGGCCCTGGAACGGGCCGGCCTCGACCCGCACACCCTGCGCGGCAGCGACACCGGGGTCTTCTTCGGCGCCGAACCGCAGGAGTACGGCCCCCGGCTACACCAGGCACCGGAAGGGCTGGAAGGGTACCTGCTCACCGGCAACGCGATCAGCGTCGCCTCCGGCCGGGTGGCGTACACCCTCGGCCTGCACGGGCCGACCATGACCGTGGACACCGCCTGCTCCGGCTCGCTGGTCGCCCTGCACCTCGCCGCGCAGGCGCTGCGGGCCGGCGAGTGCGACCTGGTCCTGGCCGGTGGCGTCGCGGTGATGTCCAGCCCCGGCGGGTTCACCGCCTTCTCCCGGCAGCGCGGCCTCGCCCCCGACGGCCGGTGCAAGGCGTTCTCCGCCGACGCCGACGGCACCGGCTGGGCCGAGGGCGTCGGGGTGCTCGTCGTGCAGCGGCTGGCCGACGCCCGGCGCGCCGGGCACCGGGTCCTCGCGGTGATCCGGGGTTCGGCGGTCAACTCGGACGGCGCCTCCAACGGGCTGACCGCACCGAGCGGCGCCGCCCAGGAACGGGTCATCGAGGCGGCCCTGGCCAGCGCCGGATTCCGCCCCACCGAGGTCGACGCGGTCGAGGCGCACGGCACCGGCACGGCGCTCGGCGACCCGATCGAGGCCCGCGCCATCATCGCCACCTACGGTCAGGGCCGCCCCGCCGACCAGCCGCTCTGGCTCGGGTCGCTGAAGTCGAACATCGGCCACGCCCAGGCCGCCGCCGGGGTCGGCGGCGTGATCAAGATGATCCAGGCGATGCGGTACGGGCTGCTGCCGCAGACCCTGCACGTCGACACCCCCACCCCGCACGTGGACTGGTCGGCCGGTACGGTCCGGCTGCTCACCGAGCCGACCGCCTGGCCGGAGACGGGGCACGCCCGCCGCGCCGGGGTGTCCAGCTTCGGCATCAGCGGCACCAACGCCCACCTGATCCTGGAGCAGGCCCCCGCCGTTGGGCCGGATCCCGCCACCGGACCGGACGCCGCAGTACCGGACACCGCCAGGCCGGCTGCCGCAGCGCCCGCCGACCCGCCGGCTGAGCCCGCCGACCCGCCCGTCGTGCCGTACGTCCTCAGTGGCCGGACCGCCGAGGCGCTGCGCGCCCAGGCCGCCAACCTGCACACCCGGCTGACCACCGACCCCGACCCCCACACCCGTCCGGTCGACGTGGCCCACTCGCTGGCCACCACCCGGGCCGCCCTGGAACATCGGGCCGTGGTCACCGGCACCGACCCGGACGGCCTGCTCGCCGGACTGGCCGCCCTCGCCGCCGGCACCGACACCCCGGGCGTGGTCACCGGCACCACCGGCAGCGCCCCCGTCGCGTACCTCTTCACCGGCCAGGGCAGCCAGCGGCTCGCCATGGGCCGCGAACTGTACGACGCGTACCCGGTCTTCGCCGCCGCCCTCGACCGTGCCTGCGGACACCTGGACCTGCAACTCGACACCCCGCTGCGGGACGTCCTCTTCGCCGACCCGGACAGCCCGCAGGCCGCCCTGCTGCACGAGACCGCCTACACCCAACCGGCCCTGTTCGCCGTCGAGGTCGCCCTCTACCGGCTGCTCGAATCGTGGGGCCTGCGCCCCGACCACCTCGCCGGCCACTCCATCGGCGAGATCGCCGCCGCACACGTCGCCGGGGTACTCAACCTGGAGGACGCCGCGCTGCTGGTCGCCGCCCGGGGCCGGCTGATGCAGGAACTCCCACCCGGCGGGGCGATGGTCGCCCTGGCCGCCACCGAAGCCGAGGTGACCCCGCTGCTCGCCGGGTACGCCGACACCGTCGGCCTGGCCGCCGTCAACGGTCCCGGGGCGGTGGTGGTGTCCGGTGCGGCCGGACCGGCCGCCGACCTCGCCGCCCAGGTCGCCGGCTGGGGCCGCAAGACCACCGAACTGCGGGTCTCGCACGCCTTCCACTCGCCGCTGATGGACCCGATGCTCGTCGAGTTCCGCCGGGTCTGCCGGGCGCTCACCTTCCGGGCCCCGAAGATCCCGGTGGTCTCCACGGTCACCGGGCAGCTCGCCACCGGCGACGACCTGCGCACCCCCGAGTACTGGCTGCGCCACGCCCGCCAGGCGGTCCGGTTCGCCGACGCGGTGCACACCCTGCACACCGAGGGGGTCCGCACCTTCGTCGAGATCGGCCCGGACGCGGTACTCACCGCCCTCGGCCGGCGCTGCCTCGACGACGAGCCCGGGGTGGCGTTCCACGCCGTACTGCGCAAGGGGCGTCCCGAGCCGACCGAGGTGGTCGCCGCCGTCGCCGGGGCGTACGTGCGTGGCGCCGCCGTCGACTGGGCCGCCCTCACCCCCGGTGGCCGCCGGATCGACCTGCCCACCTACCCGTTCCAGCGGCAGCGCTACTGGCTCGACCCCGGCACCGGCGACGCCGACGCCGCCGCCCTCGGGCTGCACGAGTCCGAGCACCCGCTGCTCGGTGCCGCGATCGGGCTCGCCGACGCCGACGGGCTGGTACTCAGCAGCCGGCTGGCCGTGCGTACCCACCCGTGGCTCGCCGACCACGCCGTCAACGGCACGATCCTGCTGCCCGGCACCGCCTTCGTGGATCTCGCCCTCTGGGCCGGCGAGCAGGTCGACGCCCCGGTGCTGGAGGAGTTGGCGCTGGCCGCCCCGCTGGCCCTGCCCGCCGACGGCGCCGTGCAGGTGCAGCTCCGGCTGGCCCGCCCCGACCACACCGGTCGGCGTACCGTCACCCTGCACTCCCGGCCCGAGGCCACCGCCGACTGGCTGGACGCCCCGTGGACCCGGCACGCCACCGGCACCCTCGCCGCCGGCACCCCGACCACACCAGACGCGCTCACCGAATGGCCGCCGCCGGGCGCCACCCCGGTCCCCCTCGACGGGGTGTACGACCGGATGCGCGACTCCGGGTACGGCTACGGCCTGCTCTTCCAGGGCCTGGTCGCGGTCTGGCAGCGCGGCGACGAGGTACACGCCGAGGTGGCCCTGCCCGAGGGCACCGACGTGGCCGGGTTCGGCCTGCACCCGGCCCTGCTGGACGCCGCCCTGCACGCCATCGACCTGCCGCTGCCCGGCGCCACCGGGGGCACCGCCCAGCTCCCGTTCGCCTGGACCGACGTGCGGTTGCACGCCGAGGGCGCCACCACGCTCCGGGTCCGGATCACCCCCGTCGGCCCGGCCGGCCCCACCGGCCCCGCCGGCTCCGACGGGTACGCCCTCGCCCTCTGCGACGGCACCGGGGCGCCGGTCGCCTCGGTCGGCGCGCTGGTG
>NZ_WVUH01000164.1 GCF_017614955.1 Micromonospora echinofusca | reverse complement strand
GGTCCGGCAGGCTGGCCAGCACGGCTGCGTCGACGGTGAGCGGGTCCTCCGCGACCGGGAACCGCGACCGGGTACGCACGGCGTCGATGCTCGCCTTGCCACAGACCCCGCAGGAACTGGTGGTGTGGAAGTTACGGGTCGGGTCCACGTCCGGGGCCGGCACGCCCGGAGCCAGCGTCACGTCCACCACGTTGTAGGTGTTGGGGGTCTCCGCACCGGCGCAGAGCTGTGCGGTCAGCACGTCGTCAGCGGTCCGGACGATCCCCTCGGTGAGCAGGAAACCGAGGGCGAGGTCGAGGTCGTCGCCCGGGGTACGCATGGTCACGGTGAGCGGTCTCCGCCGCCCCGGTCCGGACGGGCCGACCCGGATCTCCAGCGGTTCCTCCACGCTGAGGGTGTCCGGCCGGCGTACCGACGACCGTGCACCGGCGAGGTCGATCCGTACCACGCTGCGTCGGTCAGTGGCCCGTCCCATTCCACCATCCTGCCCCGCTACCGCCCCGGGACGCCGACAGGGCGGCGCAACCGGGGCCGACGCGACTAGGTTGATCGCGTGACGGGGTACGCGGCGGTGGTGCTCGCGGGCGGGGCCGCCCGACGGATGGGTGGTACCGACAAACCGGGACGACTGGTCGGCGGGCTCGCCATGCGGGACCGGGTGTTGACGGCGGTGGCCGACGCCTGGCCGAGGATCCTCGTCGGGCCGGCCGCCGGGGTGCCGGCCGGGGTGTGGGTGACCAGGGAACGCCCTTCCGGTGGCGGGCCGGTCGCGGCGACCGGCGCCGGGCTGACGTTGCTGGACCCGGCCAGTCGGACGGTGGCCCTGCTCGCCGCCGACCTGCCCCTGCTGACCGGGGCGGCGGTGGCCGTACTGCGGAAGCGCCTGGCGGCGGACGACGGCCCGGACGGGGTCTGCTACGCCGACACCGACGGGCGCCGCCAGCCGCTCTGCGGGGTGTGGCGGGTCGCGTCGTTGCGGTCGGCCGTGCACCGGCTCCGCCAGGACCGGGCCGGTAGCCTGGCCGGCGCGTCGATGCGGTCGTTGCTGACCGGTCTGACCGTGGTCGACGTGCCCTGGCGGGAGGCCGGGCCACCACCCTGGTTCGACTGCGACACCGAGGACGACCTGCGCCGGGCGGAGGAGTGGACACGATGACGACGATGGACGAGTGGGTCGCGGCGGCCTGCGCCGAACTGGACATCGACCCGGGTGAGGCGGCGGTACCGGTGGTGCTCGACCTGGCCCGGGACGTTGCGCACCAGGTCCTGCGGCCCGGCGCACCGGTCAGCGCGTACCTGCTGGGGCTGGCGGTGGGGCGGGGGGCCGATCCGGTGCGGGCTGCGGCGCGGCTGACCGCGCTCGCCGCATCCTGGCCCGACCCGCCCCCGACGACCGGTGACCGGGCCTGATCAGAAGTTACGCCGGTCACTGTCCGATCCGGGTCCGGACTGATTCGTCACCCGCGTGACGTGGGTAGGGTGTGCCTGACGGACGGAGGCGATCATGACGGCAGACCACCCCCTGCCCGCGCACGGACCGGCCGGGAGTGAACCGGGCCAGCACGAGTCGATCCTGCTCGACGAACCGACCACGGCGGATCTGCGGGCGAAGGTGACCGAGGCGTGGCAGGAGTTCGCCCGGGCGCTCGCCGCCTGCCTGCGTGGCCTGCCCACCGGTGCCCGGATCGAGCTGACCCTCGACCCCACCGCCTCCGGTACCGGCGACGCCGTCTACTCGGTCGGCGTCGACGCCGCCGGTGACGGGCAACTCGGCGCGCGGGCGGTCGGTAACGCCCTGCTCCCCGAGGGTTTCCGACTGGACCGCTCGGCGGTGGCCGACATGGTCGCGCTGGGCTGGTCGCCGCCGGGGGTCGTCCAGGGCTCGGGCGACTACTTCGGGCTGACCAGCCCGGTCACCGACGCCACCCGGCTGGCCGCCGTCGTCGCCCGTACCCTGCGGGACGTGTTCGGCGCTCCCCACCCGGCCTTCCTGGTGTACCTGGTGCAGGACGCCGAGGGTGAACCGGTGGAGGGGGAGCCGCTCGGTACCGCCCGACCCGAGGCGGGCGCACCACGCGACATCGAAGCCGACCTGGACGACGCACTGACCGCCGCCCGGGTGGCCGGTGCCGGTGGCGCCGACGTGCTCCCGCTGGAGGAGCAGGTCCGGATGGTCGTCTCCACGATGTTGAAGTCCGGCGCCGACCAGCTCCAGGTCGACTCGGACGGGGACATCAACATCCGCGCGGGATCGGCGATGGTGTTCGTCCGGGTCCGCGACAATCCTCCGCTGGTGGACGTCTTCTCCCCGGTACTCACCGAGGTCGAGCCGACCGAACAGCTCTACGTGAAGCTCTCCGAGCTGACCAACCGGATGCCGATCGGCCGGCTGTACTGCACCGACGACACGGTCTGGGCCTCCATCCCGGTCTTCGGTCGCAACTTCCAGCCCACCCACCTGATGCTCGCCGTCCAGGTGATGACCGGGCTGGCCGACGAACTGGACGACCGGTTGCACGGCGAGTTCGGCGGCAAGCGCTTCTTCGGCGAGGGGGACAAGCCGGCCAACCGTGGTCCGGGCGAGCACCGGACCGGCATGTACCTCTGAGCATCCCTCCTGCTGCACGACGGAAAGTGACGACGATGGCGGTCTACAGCGCCCAGCGGCTGCACCGGCTCCGGGTGGTGGTCACCGGCGGTGGTACCGGTGGGCACACCTACCCGGCCCTGACCACGATCCGTACCCTGCGCGCCCGGCTCAGCGAGGCGGGTACCGAACCCGACCTGCTCTGGGTCGGTGTCGAGCACGGGCTGGAGGCCAGGATCGCGGCCGAGGAGGGCATCCCCTTCCGGGCGATCACCACCGGCAAGCTGCGCCGGTCCCCGAATCTGCGCGAGTTGGGCCGCAACGTCGCCGACGCGTTCCGGATCCCGCTGGGCCTGTTGCAGGCCGTGTCGATCGTGGTACGGAACCGGCCGGCGGTGGTCTTCTCCAGCGGCGGTTACGTCTCCGTGCCGATCGGGATCGCCGCCTGGCTCACCCGCCGACCGCTGGTGATGCACGAGCAGATCCTCACCCTCGGCCTGGCCAACCGGATCCTGGCGATGGTGGCGACCCGGATCCTGCTCAGCCACCCGTCGTCCGTGGAGCACCTGCCGGCGCGGGCCAGGAAGCGGGCCGTGGTCACCGGTAACCCGATCCGGCCCGAGGTGCTGGCCGGCGATCCGGCCCGGGGGTTCGCCGCCCACGGGCTCGATCCCGAACTTCCCCTGGTCTTCGTCACCGGCGGGGCCCAGGGCGCGGTACAGGTGAACGACCTGGTCGCGCAGATCCTGCCCGACCTGCTCAACGAGTGTCAGGTGCTGCACCAGTGCGGCGGCTACTCGCTGGACCGGATGCGCCAGGTCGCCGCCGCCCTGCCGCCGCACCTGGCCCACCGCTACCGGGTGGTCGACTACGTGCACGGCGAACTGCCGGACGTGCTGGCCGCCGCGTCGATCGTGGTGGCCCGCAGCGGTGCCGGTACGGTCGCCGAGCTGACCGCCCTGGGTAAGGCGTGCGTGTTCATCCCGTTGATCCCGACCGGCGGTGACGAGCAGCGGCGGACCGCCCGCCACCTGGCCGAGGCGGGCGCCGCCCGGGTGCTCGCCGGCCCGGAGGCCACCCCGGAGAACCTCCGCAACGAGGTGCTCACCCTGCTGCGTGAACCGCAGTGGCGGGAGCAGTTGGCGGAGGCCGCCCGGCAGCACGGTCGTCCGGACGCCGCGGCGGCGGTCACCCGCGAGCTGATCGACGCGGCCCGGGAGGGCTGAGACCGCACGCACCGGTCCGGCTCAGCCCGGAGCCGGTACCACGGTCGGCGACTCCACCAGCCGGGACAGCACGATGGTGCTCCGGGTGCTGGTGACGAAGGGTTCGGCGCGGAGTCGTTCCAGCGCCTGCTCGAGGTGGGCGATGTCGGCTGCCCGCAGGTGTACCAGCGCGTCCGCCTCACCGGAGACGGTGTAGGCGCCGACCACCTCCGGGTGCCGGCGGGTGGCGACCCCGATCTGGGCCGGGGTGGTCCGTCCCGCGCAGAACAGCTCGACGAACGCCTCGGTCGTCCAGCCGACCGCCGCCGGATCGACGACCGCGGTGAACCCCTTGATGACCCCGGCTGACCGTAACCGGTCCACCCGTCGCTTGACCGCCGGCGCGGAGAGGGAGACCCGCGCTCCGATGTCCGCGTACGACGCGCGGGCGTCTGCCACCAGCGACGCAATGATCCGCTGGTCCACGCCATCTATCTGCAATGTTTCGCCTCCCGGAAGCAATGCTTGTGGCTGTTACTGACGTTGTACCGTACCTACCCTTGGTTTCCGTGAGCCAGCAGCGAGTGCCGCGAAAGCGGACATATCTCATGTGCCCGCCCGAGCACTTCACCGTCGAGTACGCGATCAACCCGTGGATGGACACGTCTGTCCCGGTTGATCCCGACCTGGCGGTCAAGCAGTGGGACCGCCTGCGCGAGACCCTGGTCGGGCTCGGCCACACCGTGCACGTGCTGCCCGCGCAGCCCGGCCTGCCGGACATGGTCTTCGCCGCCAACGGTGCCTTCGTGGTGGACGGTACCGTCTACGGCGCCCGGTTCAAGCACGAGCAGCGGGCCGCCGAGGCCGCCGGGCACCGGGCCTTCTACGAGTCGCAGGGCTGGCAGTTCATGGCCCCCACCGAGACCAACGAGGGCGAGGGCGACTTCGCGTACGTGCCGGACGCGCACGGCGGCCTGATCCTCGCCGGGTACGGCTTCCGTACCGACCCCGCCGCGCACGCCGAGGCCCAGGAGGTGCTCGGCCGGCCGGTGGTCTCGCTGCGCCTGGTCGACCCGCGCTTCTACCACCTGGACGTGGCGCTGGCCGCGCTCGACGACGGCAACATCGTCTACTACCCGGGTGCCTTCTCGGTGGCCTCGCAGCGGGTGCTCGCCCAGCTCTTCCCGTACGCGGTGCTCGCCGACGACACCGACGCCCTGGCCTTCGGCATCAACCTGGTCAGCGACGGCTACCACGTGGTGCTGAACCACGAGGCGACCGGGTTGGCGCACAAGCTGGCCGCAGTGGGGTACCAACCCGTTCCGGTGGAGCTGACCGAGGTGCGCAAGGGTGGTGGCAGCGTGAAGTGCTGCATCGCCGAGCTGCGCCACTGAGGTAAGCCTCTGAGGCAAGCCCCTGAGGCAGGCCTCTGAGCCACCCCACCGAAGCAAGCCCATCGAGCCACGCCACGGGCTGGCCCGGCGACCGGGTCAGCCCAGCGTGGCCAGCTCGTTGACCAGGACGTTCGACAGCAGTCGACCGTCGGGCTGGACCTTGCGCAGGTACCACTTCTGCTGCGGGGTACGCGGCTGGTTGAACTGCCAGGGACCGCGCGGACTGTCGATCTGGCCGACCTTGCCCAGTGCCAGGTTGACCTGCTGGGAGGTGGCGGTCGGGCCGGCCAGCCGGATGGCCTTGTCGAGCACCTGTGCGGCGTCGTACGACGCCATCGCGTAGGTGGTGGGCGAGGTGTTGTGGGTCTTGCGGTAGGCCGAGGCGAACTTCCGGTTCGCGGCGTTGTTCAGGTCGGCGGAGTAGTTCAACGAGGTCATGATCCCGGTTGCCTCGGTCGGACGCAGTTCGCTGAGCACGCTCCCCTCGGTGAGGAACCCGGGGGCGTAGATCTCCTTGCGGTAGCCGGCGGCCCGGAGCTGCTTGATGAACTGCACGGCCGCCGGTCCCGCGTAGAAGCAGAAGACCGCGTCGGGGTTGTCGCGGAGCGCCTGGTTGATGCTCGCCACGTACGCGCTCTTGCCCGGGTTGGTGAGGAACTCGGTCCAGATCGTCTCCCCGGCGATCCTCGGGTCGGACGCGCCGAAGCCCTCCCGGAAGCCCTGCACCGCGTCCCGGCTGCCGAGGTTGTCCGGGGCGATGATCGCGACCCGGCTGCTCTTGGGCAACTGCTGGGCGACGTACGGGCCGAGGGCCCGGCCGGGCTCGTCCAGCACGTACGACGTACGCCAGATGTAGACGACGCTCTGCAACGACTTCGGTGAGGCGTTGGAGCCGACCAGGGGTACCCGGGCCTGCTCGACGGTGTCCCGGATACCGACCATGGCGGTCGAGTTGACCACGCCGGTGAGCGCGAGGACGCCCTGCTTCAGCAACCCGTCGACGGCGGCCTTACCGGTCTGCTCGGTCTCGCCCTCGTCGGCGGTCAGCAGGGTCACCGGTCGCCCGCCGAGTTGCCGGCCGTTCAGGTCGAGGAAAAGCTGGAAACCGTTGAGGATTTCGTCGCCGATGGATTTGTAACCACCGGTCTGCGGGGCGATAAGACCGATTCTGATCGGCGACCCGGTAGCGGTCTCCTCGCTTGCCGGGTTGCTGCCGCAGGCTGCGGCGAGACCCGTCGTACCGAGCGCGGCCAGCAGCTTCAGGGCCCGCCTGCGGTCCATCTCCGACACCGATCATCCTCCCACCGCTGAGCTGGGCCGGATCGCCGCCCCCTCGGCGTTCTACCTGGTCGGCGACGCTGCGTCAATGGTTAGTGATCGCTGTGCAGGGACTCCAACGCCTTTGTCACCGTTGGCCAGGCCATTGATGTTGGATCAATTAGCCCGAAATGTTCGCAGTCCGGTAATTCGATGAGGGTGGTTTCCGCACCGGCTGCACGATTTGCCGTTACATACGCCCGGCTCAACATGATCGGAACCTGTTCGTCGCGCACCCCGTGCACGATTACCGTACGTGTCGAATTGGGTACCGAGCTGTACGGGTCGGCGACGGCGTACCGGTCGGGTACCTCCGCCGGTCCGCCCCCCAGCAGCGCAGCCACCGCACCACCGTCCAGATCCAGCCGGTACGCCTCGGCCAGATCGGCCACCGGGGCCAGCGCGAGCACGCCCCCGACCCGGGACGGCGCCGTCGCGGCGGCGTGCAGCGCCAGATGGCCACCTGCGGAGTGTCCGAGCAGGATCGGTGGATCATCGGTGGTCGCCCCGGGAAGCGCCCCGCTCACCAGCGCAGGCAGGGCGGCCACCCCGGCCCGGACGTCGTCCAGGGTCCCCGGCCAGCCGCCACCGGGGGCGCCGGTCCGCCGATACTCCAGTTGGGCCACCGGGTAGCCCCGCGTGGCCAGGTCGGCGGCGAGCGGCCCGGTGTGGCCGCGGTCGTACTCCGACCGCCAGAAGCCGCCGTGGATCACGATCACCAGCGGACGCGGGGAACCGGGCCGGCCGGCGGGGCGGCGCAGGTCGGCGATCTGGTCCGGGTGCCCGCCGTACGCCACCGTGACGTCCGGTGGCGGCGCGGGCCGGGTGAGTACGGCACGGGGGTCGGCGGCCATGGCCGCGACGGTACCGCGCCCCGCTGGACTCCCGGCGAGCGGCGGGTCCACGGGTTGCGCCAAGATTGGGGGTATGACCGAAGCCCCACGCAATCCCGAGCAGCACGACGAGCCCGACCGGCAGGGCACCGGCACCGTGGTGGTCGTCGGTCCGGACGGCCGTCCGGTCGGCACCGTGCAGACCGACGAGGTACACGGCGAGGACCCGGCCCGACTGATCGAGCAGCCCGCCAAGGTGATGCGGATCGGCAGCATGATCAAGCAGCTGCTGGAGGAGGTCAAGGCCGCGCCGCTGGACGACGCCAGCCGGGGCCGGCTCCGCGAGATCCACGAACGGTCGATCGTCGAGCTGAAGGAGGGCCTCGCCCCGGAGCTGCGGGACGAGCTGGAGCGGCTCTCCCTGCCCTTCACCGAGGAGAACGTACCCACCGAGGGTGAACTGCGGATCGCCCACGCGCAGCTCGTCGGATGGCTGGAAGGGCTCTTCCACGGCATCCAGGCCGCGCTGGTGGCGCAGCAGATGGCGGCCCGGGTACAGCTCGAACAGATGCGCTCCGGGGGCCGGCAGGCCCTGCCCAGCGGTCCGGGCGGGATGATCCCCGGCATGCCGGGCGGTCCGCCCTCGGCCGGCGAGTCGCACAGCACCGGCCAGTACCTCTGACGCCCGGTACCGGGTGGGCCCCGACCCGCGCCGCGACGCGGGCGGGTCGGGGTCGCCCCGCCGGGGCCGGGGCTCAGAGCGCCCGGCAACAGGACTTCCACCGCCCTGCTGCCGGGCGCTCCTACCAGTCCAGCGCGTCCAGGTAGGCGGCGACGCCGTCCTCGTCGTTGGACCGGGCCACCTCGTCGGCGATCTCCAGCACGGTCGGGTGTGCGTTGGCCACCGCCACCGCCCGGCCGGCCCAGGTCAGCATCGGCAGGTCGTTCGGCATGTCGCCGAAGGCCAGCACCCGGTCGGCCGGCACGCCGTGCCGGTTGCAGAGCCAGGCCAGCCCGGCCGCCTTGGTCACCCCGGCGGCGGAGATCTCCACCAGACCCGAGTACGTCGAGTGCGTCGCCTCGGCCAGCCCGGCCACCGTTGCCGACACCAGCTTGATGAAGACCTCGGGTTCGTGTTCGGTGGGCCGGGCGAGCAGCTTCACCGCCGGTACGGCGTGCAGCTCCTCCGGTGACGTGAAGGCCCGGATGAGGTCCGGGTCGCTCTCCCACCGCAGCGGGAAGGGTGCCTCGTGCCGCATCTCCCGACTGTCGGTGATCTCGACCGCGAAGCACACCCCCGGTACCGCCGCCCGGAGCCGTCGGGCCACCTCGGCGAGCAGGTCGGGGGAGAGCGCGTCGGCGCGCAGCACGGTGTCGGTGAGCGGGTCGTACACCACCGCGCCGTTGGCGCAGACCGCCGGCACCGGCTCGGCGAGCTGGTCGTACACCAGCTTCAGCCAGCGCACCGGACGGCCGGTGACCAGCACCACGCGGTGACCCGCCGCGGTGATCCGGCCCAGTACCTCCGCCGTGTACGGACTCACCGTGCGGTCCGAACGCAGGAGCGTGCCGTCGAGGTCGGTGGCCACCAGCCGAGGCGCGGGTGGTGAGCTGGCCGGAGTGGTTCCCATCAGCGGGAGAGTAGTCGATCCAGGAAGACCGCTACCCCGTCGTCGTCGTTGCGCAGGGTCACCGCGTCGGCGGCGGCCCGGACCGCCGGGTGGGCGTTCGCCACGGCCACCCGGTGCCAGCCGGCCCACTCGAACATCGGCAGGTCGTTCGGCTGGTCCCCGAAGACCAGCACCTCGGTCGGGTCGACCCCGAGCGACTCGGCGACCACGGTCAGCCCGGTCGCCTTGTCCACCCCCGGCGGGGAGATCTCGACGAAGCCCAACCCGGCCTGGGTGAGGGCCGCCATGTCGGCGGGCACGATCTCCCGGGCGGCGGCCAGCAGTTCGTCCACGTGCCGGTCCGTGGTCCGCGCGAACGCCTTGATCACGTCGTGCGAGAGACATTCGGCGCGACTGCGGCTCTCGAACAGGGTCGGGTACGGCCAGCTCGCGTCGAAGTCCCCCCAGAGCGGCGCGTCGTGACCGTCCAGTGCCTCGACCATCACGGTCAGCGGGCCGAACTCGACCTCCAGCTTGCTGATCAGCTCGGCCAGCACCCCGGCGGACAACCGCTCGTCCCGGAGCACCACCGGACCGGTCGGGTCGCGCTGGTCCACCACCCGGCCCCCGCCGGCCATCACCAGGAAGTCGGCCGCCCGGATGTCGTTGCGGGTCAGCTCGGTCAGTCGGGGGCCCCGGCCGGTGGCCGCCACCACCGGGACACCCGCCGCCCGGACCCGGTCCAGGACCTGGTGGGTGTACGCCGAGACCGTGTCGTCGCTGCGTACCAGCGTGCCGTCCAGGTCGGTGGCGATCAACTTGGGCAGTCCGGGGCGGGTCATGGCTCCTCCTTCACCCGCCGCCCGCGCACGCCGGCCGTCTCGCTCGTCCGTAAGGGTCAACGCGTGACGACGGGGAGCAACCGTACCTCGCAGACAACGCCGCAACCATGACTTTCCGGCGAACCGGGTGACAACCCCGGATGGCCGGTACGGGCGGTGCCCACCGGCCCGCAGGCGGGTCCGAGCCGGTTGCTCAGCGCCCCGCAGGAGGGTCCGGGCGGACGAACGGGTTGGTCGGCTCCACGGTCAGGTCGGCCGGTCCGGCCGGTACGTCGTCCGGCTCCGCAGCCGCCCGCCGACGGCGCCAACCGCCGGTACCGGTCGCAGCGGGCAACGGGTCGGTCTGACCGGTACCCGCCGAGACCGGTCCCTCGTCGCCGTCCGCCCCGGAGACGGGCGGACCGTCGGCGCGGTACGCGGCGAGACCGAGCAGCACTGCGGCGACGAAAGCCATCATCAGCCCCCGCCCGTACTCGATCCGGAAGCCGTCGTCGGCCGGGTAGAAGAGCCGTCGCTCGGCGGCCTGGTCGAGCGCGAGGGCGGCGGTGGTCAGCAGGACGAGCAGACCCCCGGCGAGCGTGAGGGCCAGTACCCGGGCATTGTGCCGGGCCCCCCGGGAGCCGGCGAGGACCAGCGCCACGCAGCCGGCCAGGGCGAGCAGCCCGATCAGGTACGCCGTACCGAAGTTGCCGACATCGGAGACACCGGCCGGTACCCGGACCGTCTCGGTCGCCTCCGGCCCCGAGTTCGGCACCGTCATCACCGACCACTCCCCGGCCAGGCTGGCGAAAGCGGCCACACCTCCCAACCCGGCGAGCACCAGCGGCAGCCGCCGGTCCCGGGCCAGGGCGGTCCACCGGCTCTCCGGCTGGTCGGTACGGTTGCCGGGGTCCGCACCCCAGGTCAGCACGGCCGGTTCGTCGGCGCGGCTGTCCTGTCGGGGTACGGGGGGATCCTGGGACATCGGTCGCCCTTCCGGTGGGCCGGCACTCCGCCGAATCATGACACAGCAGCCGATGGTCGGGCGGCGGGCGCAGACCGCCCGTCGGGGCGGTGGATCGGGCAGAATCGTCGGCGTGCCGGTGGAGATGAGTCGCGAGCGTTTCGAGGAACTGGTCGCCGACGCCCTCGACGAGGTGCCGGAGGAGTTGCTCCGCCTGATGGACAACGTGGTCATCCTGGTCGAGGACGACCCACCGGAGGACGATCCCGACCTGCTCGGGCTCTACGAGGGGCACGCGCTGACCGAGCGCGGCTGGGACTACGCCGGGGTGCTGCCCGACCGGATCTTCATCTACCGCCATCCGATCCTGCGGATCTGTGACGACGACGCGGACGTGGTGGACGAGGTCGCGGTGACCGTGGTGCACGAGATCGCCCACCACTTCGGCATCGACGACGACCGGTTGCACGCCCTCGGCTGGGGCTGAGGCCGGTTGCCGCTCCTTGCGCGACGTGCCTACCCTCGGGCCACTTACGCCGATCGGGAGGCACATTCAGATGCGCAGCGCGCTGTTCTCCGCAGAGAACCTGGAGAAGGAGTCCACCCAGCCGGGGATGCGGCTGCAGAACTCCAAGATGTTGAAGATCGAGCTGAACGGCGAGGCCATGGCCCGGGTCGGGTCGATGGTCGCGTACCAGGGCCAGGTGCAGTTCCAGGCACTCGGCTCGGGTGGGCTCGGCAAGTTCCTCAAGCAGAAGCTGACCGGCGAGGGCGTCCCGCTGATGAAGCTCACCGGCCGCGGTGACGTCTTCCTCGCCGACCTCGCCTCGGACGTGCACATCATCGACCTGGAGCCGGGCGACGCCCTCTCCATCAACGGGTCGAGCGTGCTCGCCTTCGACTCCACCCTCCAGTACGACATCAAGATGGTCAGCGGCGCCGGGATGATGTCCTCGGCCGGGCTGTTCAACTGCGTCTTCACCGGGCACGGCCGGATCGCGATCACCACCAAGGGCACCCCGGTGGTGCTGAACGTGGACGCCCCGACCTACGTCGACCCGCAGGCGGCGGTCTGCTGGTCGGCCAACCTCCAGGTCGGCTACCACCGGGCCGAGCAGCTCGGCATCGGTACGCTGCTCGGCCGGCGCACCGGTGAGGCGTACACGATGAGCTTCGCCGGGCAGGGCTTCGTGGTGGTCCAGCCCTCCGAGGAGCCGCCGGTGGCGGGCTCCGGGCAGCAGGAGCAGCAGGGCGGTCTGCTCGGTGGCCTGCTGAGCTGAGCACTCCGGTGGCGTCCCCGGCCCGGTGCCGGGGGCGCCACCGCGCCGCTCGTACCCGGTCGGCTCAGCCCAGGTCGGTCCGTTCAGCCCGAGCCCGGTCGGCTCAGCTGAGTTCCCCGGCCCGCAGCCGGGCGAGCCAGGCCACCGCGTCGGCATAGTCGGCGTCCGACAGGCCGGCCGGCGGTGGCACCGGCTGATCCGCCGCCGGGGTGTTCCACCGGTGGCGGGGATAGGACCCGAGGAACCGGACGTCCGCACAGACCCGGCGCAATCCCTGCAACGCCTCGCCGAGCCGGACGTCCGCGACGTGGCCGGTGCAGTCGAGGAAGAAGACGTACCGGCCGAGCGCCTCACCGGTCGGGCGGGACTCGATCCGGGTCAGGTTGACCCCGCGTACCGCGAACTCGGTGAGCACCGCGAGCAGCGCACCCACCCGGTCGTGGGCGATGTAGACGGCCAGCGAGGTGACGTCGTCGCCGCTCGGTGGCGGTGGCGGCCCCGGCCGGGTGACCAGCACGAACCGGGTGACCGCGTCCGGATGGTCGGCGATCTTGTCGGCGAGTACCGCCAGCCGGTGCCGGGTCGCCCCGATCGGCGCGCAGATCGCGGCGTCGTGCTGCCCCTCGGCGGCGGAGATCGCGGCGGCGGCGTTGGAGAGCACGTCCACCACGACCGCGTCCGGCAGGTTGTCCCGCAGCCAGCCCCGGCACTGGGCGGACGCCTGCGGATGGGCGGCGACGCTGCGGATGTCGGCCAGCGTGGTGCCCGGCCGGGCGGCGAGCAGGAACTGCACCGGCAGCACGATCTCCCGGGTGATCGTCAGCGGGGCACCCTCGGCGAGTTCGTCCAGGGTGACCGGCACGGCCCCACCGATCGAGTTCTCCAACGGTACGACGGCCGCGTCGGCATCCCCGGCGCGTACCGCGTCCAGCGCCTCCGGAACGCTGCGGGTGGGGGTACGGCTGCCCCGCTCGGCGGCCGGGATGGTGCGTAACGCCTGCTCGGTGAAGGTGCCCTCGGGGCCGAGGTAGACGAACCGGGTGGGCGGTGTGCCTGGCATGGTTGCCAGCCTACGCACCCGGGCCGAGTCCGGTGGCGGCATCACAGGCCAGGGCCCGAATGCCGGACGGGGCCAGGGTACGCACCTCGATGGTGCAGACGTCGGTGCCGGCGGTGACCAGTCTGAGGGCGTCGGCGCGGCCCCGGGACACCATCTCCAGCGCCTCGTGCCCGGTCACCTCGACCACCGCGTACTGCCACCCGTCGGCGCAGAGCGGTCCCTTGGCGACCTTCGCGCGCACCCCGTCGGGCAGCAGACCGTCGGTGCGCCGGAGCAGCCGGACCACCTGGTCGGCACTGGGCCCGGTGCGGCACGGGCCGGCGTTCTGGTCGGCGGGTGTGGGTACCGGTGGGAGGGTGGACGTCTGTGCCGTCGGTGCCGGTACGGGCACGGTGGGTACGGTCGGCGGGGCGGACGTCGCCGGCAGTGCGCCGCTGGTCGGCTCGCGTAGCTCGGGCGGGGCGCCGCAGGCGGTCAACGGCAGCACCACGCCGAGCAGGGCGCCGACGAGCACCAGCCGGGGGTCCAGCAACGGTCGAGGGGTGATACGCGGCACGAGCCGGATCCTTGGGATAGGTGGGCGTCGTTGTCTTCGGTGGTCCGGCCGGCCCGGATGCGCGGCCGGACCTATCGTAGAGCCTGAGGAGCGTCGATTGGCAGGTCAGGTGGCGACCCGGTGGCCGACGTTGGTCAGGGTGCCGATCGCCTCGGCCAGGCGGACCGTCGGCACCAGCACGTAGTCGGTGTCGTACGTGGAGAAGGCGAGAATCTCCACCCGGGCCTCGGCGAGCGGGGTGACCAGGGAGGCGAGCACCCCGGTCAGGGCCAGGTCCAGCGGGCCGACCACCCGCAGGCACCGCCAGGGCGTCTCCACCGTGGCCCCCTCCGGCACCCGACCGGCCGGGCAGATCAGGGACAGCCCGTCCGGGCTGGCGGCCAGGGAGGCGACCTCGGTGCCGCTCAGGTCGCTCAGCAGGCCGGTCGGCACCGGTGTGCCGCTCGGGATCCGGCACACGGCGTACTCGTCCGGCAGCAGAGCGATATCCAGCATGAGGGCACCTTACGGTGAGCGGCGGCCTGCCGTTTACCTCTGCCGGTGCGGTCATCGCCACAGCCGGCCCCGCCACACCTCCGGGCGGGGGTTCAGACCTCCGAGAAGAACGTCAGCGAGCCGGCCACCGCGCCGTGTACCAGCACCGGGGTGGAGATGGCGTCCACCGTGGCGTCCGGCCCGCCGGGCGTACCGGCCCGGACCCGGAGCAGCCCACGGGCGAGCCGGCCGGAGGAGAGGGCGAGCAGCGGGGGGATCTTGTCCACCTCCTGCTCGGTCAGCTCCGCCCGGGCAGCGGTGAAGTCGAGCAACCGCAGCCCGCCCTTGAGCAGGGGGAGCCCGACCACCTCGGCCGGTGTGCCGAGGCCCAGCAGGGTGCACGCCGCCGTGGACACCGCGTCGACCCGGGTGTCCCGATCGATCAGCAGGCACGGCTCAGCGGCGTGGCGTACCGTCGCTGACCACTGGGTCAGGCTGTCGGTGGGTTCCGTCGGTGGGTGGACCGCTGGCGCGAGCACTTCCGTGAGCGAGAGTTCGACGTGGGCCACCGCGCCTCCTATGCACACCAACGGTGAACTCCACGCTAGCCGGTAGTGACCGTACCGGGCCACCCCGTGACACTGCGGCTTCCTGCCTCCGGCCGGGCCGGCTCTCCGCGCGGCAGCGGTCGGAGGCAGTGCGGCGTACTGTCGGGCTACGCCCCCCGCCAGCGTGGCGCCGGTGACGTTACCGGTGGCTCGCCCGCTTGTCAGCGGCCGTTCGGCCGTCCTCGTACCACCGGTAGTCGGCCGCCGGACGGTACGAGCCGTTCATCCAGGTCGACGGATGCTGTGCGACCCGGGAGAGCTTCTCGGCGGTGGCCGGGCTGATCCGGTTGCCGCCCGCGACCAGCAGGCGGTCCAGTTCGCGGTGCGTCGCGACGAGGCAGTCCTTGGGCAGGCCGTAGACGCTGATGTCGCCCGAACCGACGAAGGTGAGCACCGGCGTGACCGGGATGGGCATGCCCACGGCGGCGGTGAGCGCCTTGCTGGCCCGCTTCGCGTCGCGGCGGGCCTCGGCGACGTACGCCGGGCGCTTGCCGTTGATCTGCACCACGTCCCCGGCGACCAGCACCCGAGAGCGGCCGTGGTCGGCGATGGTGACCGCGAAGAGGCCGCTCGGGCCGATGGCCAGGAAGCCCGCCCGGTCGTGCTGTCCACTGCGGTCGAGGTCCAGCAGTTGGGCGTCCGGGTCGGTCCGGGGCCACTCGACCACGTGCCAGGACGGCCCGAGGTGGTCCAGCTGCCCGATGGCCCGGGCACCGGCTGCCTCCACCCGTCGGGCGCCGCGTTCGGCGCGGCGGCGGCGGGCCCACTCCAGCGGGGTGG
>NZ_WVUH01000163.1 GCF_017614955.1 Micromonospora echinofusca | reverse complement strand
CCACCTCCAGCCTGCTCGCCTGGACCATGGCCTTCAACCACACCCTCACCCGGGCCGCCCTGCGCGCCGCCGAGACCGGCGGGTACGACGTCGTCCACGCCCACGACTGGCTCGTCGCGCACACCGCGATCACCCTCGCCGAGCACCTGGACCTGCCGCTGGTCACCACGATCCACGCCACCGAGGCCGGCCGGCACCAGGGCTGGCTGCCCGAGGAGATGAACCGGACCATCCACGCCGTGGAGCACTGGCTGAGCAACGCCTCCGGCCGGGTGATCGTCTGCTCCGGGTACATGCGCGACCAGGTCACCGGCCTGTTCGAGGTACCGACCGACCGGGTCGACGTGGTGCCCAACGGGGTCGACGACCGGGCCTGGTACGCCCGGCCCCGGGCGGTCGCCGCCGCCCGCAGCCGCTTCGCCGGGGACGGCCCGCTGGTCGGCTACGCCGGCCGGCTGGTCTACGAGAAGGGCGTCCAGCACCTGATCGCCGGCCTGCCCGAGCTGCGCCACCGGCACCCCGGGCTGCGCGTGGTGATCGCCGGGGACGGCCCGTACCGGGCGGAGTTGCAGGCCGAGGCGCACCGGCTGGACCTGGGCGGCACCGTCGACTTCGTCGGCTTCCTCGACGCCACCCGGCTACCGGCGGTGCTGGCCGCCACCGACGCGACCGTGGTGCCGAGCCTCTACGAACCGTTCGGCATGGTCGCCCTGGAGGCGGCGGCGGCCGGCGCCCCGCTGGCGGTGTCCGCCACCGGCGGACTCGCCGAGATCGTCGAGCCGGGCGTCACCGGGGTCACCTTCCCGCACAGCGACCCGGGCGCCCTGGCCGGTGCGGTGGGCCAGCTCCTCGCCGACGAGGTCTTCGCCCGCCGGGTGGCCCGCCGGGCCCGGACCATGGTCAGCGAGCGGTACGGCTGGACCACCATCGCCGCCCGGACCGCCGCGACCTACGCCACCGCCCGGCGGGAGGCCGGCGACCCCGTTGGACGGTCGACCGGCGCACCGGCCCGGATCGTGGTGCCGGAGGGGAACCTGCTCGCCGTCGCGGCCCGCTGACCGGCCCGGGCCCGTCGTCCGGGTCTGCCCGGCGCGGCACACCGACCTGATCGGACCGTCGCACGGGATGGGCCCACCGCGCTCCGCTGGCTATCGTGTACGGCGGGTGACGGATGGGGAGTGGCGCCGTGCAGCAGCTGCTGATCGTCGGGCGGTACCGCCTGCTCGACCTGGTCGGCAGCGGCGGGATGGGCCGGGTCTGGCTGGCCCGGGACGAGATGCTGCACCGCGACGTCGCCGTCAAGGAGGTCGTCCCACCGGAGTGGCTGACCGAGGCCGAACGCGAGGAGTTGCGCCAGCGCACCATGCGCGAGGCGCGCACCGCCGCCCGGCTCAACCACCCCAACGTGGTCCGCATCTACGACGTGGTGCACACCGGCGACAACCCGTGGATCGTCATGGAGTACATCGCCGGCCGGTCGATGCAGCAGATCCTCACCACCGACGGGCCGTTCGCCCCGTACCGGGCGGCCCGGATCGGGTTGGCCCTGCTCGACGCGCTGCGCGCCGCGCACGCCGCCGGGGTGCTGCACCGGGACGTCAAGCCGCACAACGTGCTGGTCGGCGAGCACGGGCGGGTGGTGCTCAGCGACTTCGGGCTGGCCACCTTCGACGGTGGCGACGGCGCGATGACCCGCCCCGGCATGGTGCTCGGCTCCCCGCAGTACGTCGCACCGGAACGCGCCCGGGACGGTACCGCCGACGCCCGGACCGACCTGTGGTCGCTGGGGGCCACCCTCTACGCGGCGGTCGAGGGGAAGTCGCCGTACGCCCGGCCGACCACGATGGCCACCCTCACCGCACTCGCCACCGAACAGCCCGCCACCCCCCGCCGGGCCGGTCCACTGCGCCCGGTGCTGACCGGGCTGCTCCGCCGGGACCCGGCGAAACGGTTGACCGCCGGTCAGGCCGAAAAGCTGCTCCGGGCGGTGGTCGCCGCCGAGCCCGCACCGCCGCAGCCGACCGCCACGGAGGCACCGGACCGGCCTCCCGCCCCGGGGCGGCCGGGCGGCCGGTTCCGGCGGGTCCGGCAGTGGCTGGTGGCCGGCGGGGCGGTCGCGCTGGTAGCGGCGGGCGTGGCGCTGGTCTCCCGGGGTGGCCCGCCGGGCACCGGGCCGGCGCCGGCCCCACCACCGGCCACCGCCCGGCCGGCGGCCTTCCCGTGCGCCCGACCGGCCGGGCCGTACCAGGCACAGCGGGTCGCCCCGGCCCCCACCCCGGCCGGGGAGCGGTACCTGTTACCGGCGGACTGGACCTGGTACACCGAGCCGACGTTCCGGATCGCCGCCCCGGTGGGCTGGCTGCGGTTCGCCGACGGGGCGGCGGCCTGCTTCCGGGACCCGAGCGGTTTCCGGGCGCTGAGCGTCGAGACCGTCACCCCACCGGCCGACCTGGTGACGTACTGGCGTGACCAGGAACGCCGGCTCACCGGCAGTGGCGCGCTGCCCGGTTACCGCCAGGTGGAACTGGCCCCGGTCGCCGGCTGGCACGACGGCGCGGCGGTCTGGGAGTGCGGCTGGGTCGGTCCGGGCGGCGTACGGATGCGCAGCTCGCGGCTGCTGGTCCGGACCTCACCGGTACACGCCTACGTGCTGGCCTGGCAGACCCCGGAGCTGGACTGGCCGGCGAACCACGACCGGTTGCTGACGATCCGGCAGAGTTTCCGGCCGACCTGACCGGTCGTGTCCTGAGTGGAACGGTGGAGGTTGTTGCCCGATGCCCGTTCCACTGGCACAGTGGCGTAGTTTCGTGCCCAAGATCCTGGGGAGGATGAGGCCACCATGATGGGACCGTCCCACGCGCTCTCCGGCGCCGCCGCCTGGCTGGCCGGTTCCTGGGCACTGGAGCAGTTCGCCGACTACCACCAGTCGCCGTTGGCGATCGCGGTGGGGACGGCGGTCTGCGCCGGTGGGGCCCTCTTCCCCGACCTCGACCTCTCCGGCAAGGTGACCCGCAACCAGGGCGGGGCCACCGTCGCCCGGACGTTCGGCGTCTTCTCGCTCTTCATCGCCGAGGTGATCGAGAAGCTGTCGCTCGGCGTCTACCACGCGACCAAGCTGAGCAAGGACCCGCACCGCAACAACGGCCACCGCACGCTGACCCACACCATCCCGTTCACCGTGCTGGTCGGCTGGGGTACCACCGCCCTCTGCGCCACGTACGGCAAGTGGGCCGTGATCGGCATCCTGTTCTTCATGATCGGCCTGGCGCTGCGCGGGCTCTTCGACGACTGGGCCAAGCGCGCCGGCTGGGTGATCGTCACCCTGGTCTCCCTCGCGGCGGCCTGGTTCACCTTCCTGAACCTTCCGGGCGACCGGGGGTACCCGCTGATCGGGCTCGCCGTCGGCGTCGGCTGCTTCGTGCACATCCTCGGTGACCTGATGACCCGGGCCGGGGTGCCCATCCTCTGGCCCATCCCGATCAGGCGCCGGATGTGGACCATGATCGGGATGCCGAACAGCATCGCGCTGAAGACCGGCAGCAAGGCCGAGGTGGTGTTCGTCCGGATCGGACTGACCGTGGTGGCGATCCTCTCCGCGATCGGGCTGGTGGCGCCCAACGTGCTGGAACGCTTCACCATCGAGAGCTGAGCACAGGGGTACTGTGGTCCGATCCGACCCCGTGGCGAGGAGCGAACGATGGCCGCCGACGAACACCGGCCCACCAGCGGCAGTACGCTGGCCGGACGCCTCAACCGGGTCTTCGACCGGATCCGCAAGCCGGACGGCAGCC
This sequence comes from Micromonospora echinofusca, assembly GCF_017614955.1. GTDB lineage: Bacteria > Actinomycetota > Actinomycetes > Mycobacteriales > Micromonosporaceae > Micromonospora > Micromonospora echinofusca_A. Next base: position 11,782 of record NZ_WVUH01000163.1, on the reverse strand, counting down.
GGTTCAGTCTCCGCGAGGTGGCCGACGCGGTCACCGCAGCCGGCGAGCCGATCTCCTTCGCCTACATCGGCCAGTTGCGCAACGGCGAGAAGGACAACCCGAGCCTGAAGCACCTGCGCGGGCTCGCCCGGTTCTTCGGCGTCCCGGTGGAGTACTTCACCAGCGACACCCTCGCCGACGAGGTCGACCGGGAGCTGGACCTGGCCGCCGCGCTGCGGCAGGTACGGGCCCGGACGATCGCCCTGCGGCAGTCCGTCGTACCGGAGGCGGAGCAGGCGATCGACGCCCTGACCGAACTGCTCGCCACCATCCGTGAGCTGGAACGCTCCCGCCCCGGCACGGATGACGGCACGTCCCGGACCTGAGGCGATGGTCCTGTCCCCCTGGCCCTTCGGCCGTCGACGGGAGACCCTGCGGCAGGTACGCCGACGCTGTGAGCAGATCGCCCGCAGCATCCGCATGCCCGAGCCGTTCGATCTCCAGCGCTTCGTCGGGCAGCTCAGCGCCGACCGGGGCCGACCGATCCACCTGCTCCCGTTCGACCTGCCGCCCGGCGCCCCGTGCGGGCTCTGCGTGACCACCGAGTACGCCGACTACCTGGTGGTCCGTTCCTCCACGAGCGGCGCGCAACGGGACCACATCGTGCTGCACGAGGCCGCCCACCTGATGCTCGGTCACCGGCCGCACCTGCTGGACGAGCAGATCGGGGTCGGGCAGGTCTTCCGGCACCTCGATCCCCGGGTGGTGCAGGGCATGCTCGGCCGCAGCGCCTACGGCACGGTCGAGGAGCAGGAGGCGGAGATCCTCGCCTCCCTGCTCGGTCAGCGGGCCGGCGCGCGCCGGCAGCCGGTTCCGCAGCCGCCCAGCGACCCGCTGGTCGCCCGTCTCGGCCGGTCCCTGGAACACCACAACCGTGTCTAGCCACACCACCGCCTTCCTCACCTGCGCCGCCACCGCCTGGACCGCCACCGGGTACAAGCTGGCGGCGCTGCGCCACGACCCGCACAACCAGGCGTTGTGGGCCCTCACCGCCTGCATCGCGCTGCCCGCGTTCGGCTTCACCCTGGCCGTACCCGAGGTCTACACGGCGGTCAACGAGCTGCTGGGCATTCCCAACATGGCGTCGCTGCTGGTGTACGGCTGCATCGTCGGGTACAGCGTGGTCGCCCTGATCATGCTGATGCTGTGGCACCTACCGGCCGCCGAGGCCCGCCGCCGGGGCCGGCGGCTGCTGCTGTTCTACGCCGTCGTGCTCGTCGTCATGGCGGCGCTGTTCCGGCGGACCGGCGCGACGGTCGAGCACCCCGACGACTTCGATCTCGTGTACGGGCCGAACCGGATGGGGGGCACCTTCCTGCTGGTGTACGTCAGCGCCTTCGGTTACGGGCTGGCCACGGCGGCCTGGCGCGGCCGGCAGTTCGCCACCCGGGTCGCGCACACCGCTCCCGACCGGCCCTGGTTGGCCCGGGGGTTGAAGCTGGTGGCGGTGGGCTCGGTCATCGCGCTGGGCTACTGCCTGGGCAAGGCCGCCTTCGTGTTCGGTGCCTGGCACGGCGCCCGGCTGGTCCTGCTCAACGAGGGGGCCACCCAGTGCGCCTGCGCCGGGGCGGTGGTGATCACCGCCGGGCTGACCCTGCCGTCCTGGGGGCCCCGGCTGACCGCCAGCACACACCGGGTGAACCAGATCTGGACCTACCTGCGGCTGTACCCGCTGTGGCACGCCATGTACCGGGCGGTGCCGGGCATCGCCCTGGACCCGCCGGAGTCCCGGCTGGCCGATCTGCTGCTGCTGCGGGACCTCGACTACCGGCTCTACCGTCGACTCGTGGAGATCCGCGACGGTCGCAGCGCGCTGGCGCCGTACATGGGCCCGGTGGTCGGGGGTGCCGAGCGGACCGCCCGGCGGTACCGGCTCCCGGTCACCGCCGTCGAGGAGGCGCTGCGCATCCGCAGTGCCCTGCACCTGCTCCGCTGCCCCCGGCACCGGGTCGACGCTCCGCCGCCGTCGGGCACCACCGGGCCGGACCTGACCGGCGCCGACGACCCGGCGTGGCTGGTGCAGGTCGCCCGGGCACTGGACCACCTCACCGTGCGGGCCGACTGAAATGCTGGTAGTCGGGGGTGTCCGGCCAGGTGCCGCCCCACTGCCAGCCGGCGGCGGTGAAGGCGCGGACCAGGGTACCGTCCGGCACCGCCATGCCCGGCCGGTCGGCGGTGCGGTCCAGGTGGCCGGCACCCTCGGGCGGGAGGACCGCTCCTTTGAGCAGGTACGGGTTCTCCACCGGGTTGACGTCGACGGCCCGACCGTACGCGTGCGCCGACCAGCGTTGCGTACCGCCGGCCACCGCCCGACGGCAGTTGAAGCCCGAGGTGTTGTCCGCCGCCATCGACCGGTCGTCGCTGCCGTCGAACGCGTCGACCGGCTGCATCTGCCGGATCGGGAAACGCTCGCGGTACAGCGCCGCGAAGATCCCGACCAGGTCGTCGGCGACCGTCTCGTGGGCGACGAGGGTACCGACGTGCGACCGGCCGTCGAAGCCCCAGTAGCCCAGCCGTAGTGCCCGCAACTCCCCGGGGCCGACCGGGCAGCCGGGTCGCCAGCTCCGGGAAACCTCGTCGGCGCCGACGGGGCGGATCTCGTGGACGAAGGGTGGCACCGACGGGGCGGGCCGGGGCCCGGCGCACGCCGGCAGCGCGACCAGCAGTACGGCCACCACGCTCAGGGTGAGCGCCCGGTGGGCGGCGGGTCGTGGGTGGGGCGTCCGCGTCGCCGAACGGCGCCTGCGCATCCGGCCACCCTCCCCCACGTCCTTTGCTCTGCTTCACTCCGGGCAACAGTAACGCGGAGTTATCGCAGCTCACCGGATGGGCGATGGAGCCTGCGGGCAAAACACCTGGCCAATGCCGGTGTTTCCGATAGTGAAGCAGAGCAAAGGAGCCGGAGGAGGCATGGCCACCGACCCAGCGGAGTTACGCAGAGTGCAGGCCGTCATTCCTGCGACGACGCCCGACCCGGGCACGACCGTGGACGGGTCAGACGCCGACCCGCTGCGGTGGCACGCTGAGCCCCCAGAGGGTCATCAGCTCCGGGGTGTCCACCCGACTGCCGTCCGCGACCGTGTCACAGGCGATGTCGACGATCTGGTCCTTGTGGGCCAGGAGGTAGGGCCGGGCACCGACGTCGGCCTTGGCCAGCGTGGTGATGCCCGGCCAGTGCCGGCGCCCGAACAGCATCGGGTACCCCCGCAGCCCGCCGTAGGTGGCGCAGACCAGGACGTCCGGGTACGGCAGGGCACTGACCCGACGCACGGCGGCGACGGTCAGGCCGGGCATGTCGACCGGTACGACCAGCACCGCCTCGATGCGGTCGTCGGTCAGGGCCGCCAACCCCACGCCCAGGGAGGAGCCGATGCCGGTCCCCCAGGACGGGTTGACCACCACGGTGGCCCGGGACAGTTCGGCGGTACGCAGCACCTGGTCGGCGGCGGCACCCAGGACCACCACGATCTGGCCGCAGCCCCCCTCGACCAGGGTGTCCAGCATCTGGTCGACCAGGGGCTTCTCCCCCTGGTGCAGCAGCGCCTCCGGGCCGCCGATCCGACGCCCGCCGCCGGCAGCGATGATCATTCCTGCGATCCGGTTCAGCTGTGCCACCCCCACCCTGGCGACGGGCGGTTCCGTCCCGTCGTACGCACAACGGGGGTAACGAGCCGTCAGATAGCCGGGTTTCGGGTCAAAACGGAAATGTCATGTCATCACGTGGCGTCGGCGTAGCACTCGACGACACTGACGTCGAGCGGGAAGCGCACCGGAGTGGCCCCGAACAGCAACCGGGTGGCCTGTTCCCCCGCCTGGGACACCAGCACCGCCACCCGGTCCGCCTGCTCCGCCGGGCAGTGCACCACCACCTCGTCGTGCTGGAAGAAGACCAGCTCGGCACCGCCCGGGCCGGCCCCCGGAAGGACTGCGGTCGACCCGCGCGGCCCCGGGGGCGAGCCCGCCAGGAACGCGGTGCGCAGCGTCGCCAGCAGGGTGGCCGCCCACTCGGCGGCGGTCGCCTGGATAACGAAGTTGCGGGTGAACCGGCCCCGGGACCGGGCCGCCGCCCGCGACCGGGGACCCCACGGGTCGGCCCCGGGTTCGGCGGAGACCATTGGCTCGTCCGGATCGGTCCCCTGCACCGCGACGCCCGCCGGCGGGCAGGTCCGCCCCAACCAGGACCGGACCAGCCCGTTCGCCTCACCGGTACGGGCCGCCGCCTCGACGTACTCGAAGGCGGTCGGGTAGTTGCGCCGCAGTACCGCCAGGGCCGGCGCCGCCGACCCGCCGGTCTGCCCGTACATGGCGCCGAGCAGGGCCACCTTGGCCCGCGCCCGGTCGCCACCGAAGGCGTCCCGGGCCAACGCGGCGTAGAGGTCCCCGGCGCCCCCGGCGGCGGCCAGCCGCTGGTCACCGGACATCGCGGCGAGCACCCTCGGCTCCAACTGCCCGGCGTCGGCCACCACGAACCGCCAGCCCGGATCGGCCACCACCGCCCGCCGGACCACCTTCGGGATCTGCAGGGCACCACCACCCCGGGTCGCCCACCGGCCCGACACCACCCCACCCGGCACGTACTCCGGGCGGAACCGCCCGTCGGAGACCCAGGCGTCCCGCCAGCTCCAGCCGTGCGCCGTCCAGATCCGGTAGAGCTCCTTGTACTCCAGGACCAGCGGCACCGCCGGGTGGTCCACCCCACGCAGCACCCAGGCCCGGGTGTTGGGCAGCTCCACCCCGGCCTTCGCGAACGCCCGGAGCAGCTCGGCCGGGGAGTCGGCATGCAACTGCCGTAGCCCGAAGGTCTCCGCTATCCGGGCGCCCAACTCCGCCAGCCGCCGGGGTGGCCCGCCCACCGGGGACGGCTCCCCGAGCAGGTCGAGCAGGAGCGCGTCGTGCACGTCGGCGCGCAACGGCAGGCCGGTCGCGCCCATCTCCACCGCCACCAGGGCGCCGGCCGACTCGGCGGCCACCAGCAGCCGGAACCGGCCGGGATGCTCGGTCGCCGCGATCCGGGCGAGCTGGTCGGCGTACACCTTGACCAGGGCCTCCAGGCCCGGACCGGGAGCGGCCGGCGGCGCGTCGAAGAGCGCACCCTGGCCGTGGCCGGGCGGTGCCGCCGGGCGGGACGGCGGGTCGGGCGGCACCGGCGCCCCGGTCAGCCGGGCCCAGGCCGCCGCGAGCGCCCTCGGCTCACCCCACCGGCCGGCGTGCCCCAGCAACAGCCCCTCGGTCAGCTCGACGTCGTGGCAACGCTCCACCCGGACCCCGGCGGCCCGCAGCGCCGGGTAGATCATCGGGGTGGCCGCCCACACCCAGCGCGGCCGGTCCGTCCGCTCCCGGGCGGCGACGGCGGCGACCAGGTCGGTCACCGGCTCGGCCGGCCCGGCGGGCGTACCGTCCGGGTGCAGCGGTTGCAGCACGGCTCCCCCGCCGTGCGCCTCCCCCGACACCGCCACCAGCACACCGACGATTGTGCCCCGCACCCCCGACAAGCGGCGGGGATGCGGGGCAGTCGATCGGCACCGGCAGGTCGGTGCCGGTGGGTCGGTACCGGTGCAGTCAGGACCGGTGGGTCACTTGACCGCGCCGGAGGTCAGCCCGGACTGGATCTGCCGCTGGAAGACCGCGTACACGATGATCATCGGCAGGATCGCGATGGTCAGGGCGGCGAAGAGACCCGACCAGTCCGCCTCGTAGCCGGCGTTCACCGAGATGTCGGCGATGCCCTGGGTGAGCACCCACTTCTCCTTGGCGTTGGAGAGCAGCACCAGCGGCAGCTGGTACTGCGCCCACTGGCCGATGATGTTGAAGATCGCCACGCTGATCAGGCCCGGCTTGGCCATCGGCAGCATCACCCGGAAGAACAGCCGGGTGTGCGAGCAGCCGTCGATCATCCCCGCCTCGGCCACCGACGAGGGCAGCGTCTTGAAGAACGCGGCCAGGAAGAAGATCGTGAACGGCAGCGAGTACGCGATGTAGACCAGCACCACCCCGGTGTGGGTGTCCAGCAGGCCCAGGTTCTTCACCACGAAGAACAGCGGCACCAGGGCCAGGAAGACCGGGAAGGCCAGCCCGGAGACGAACAGGTAGTAGATGAACCGGTTGCCCCAGAACTTGTAGCGGGCCAGCACGTACGCCGCCATCGAACCGAGCAACATGGTGCCGAAGGTGCCGAACCCGACCACGATGACGCTGTTCAGGAAGTACCGGCCGACGTTCGCCTTGGTCCAGGCCCGGCCGAAGTTCTCCCAGCGCAGCTCGGCCGGGAGGGTCCACGGGCTGCTGAAGATCTCGGTGGTGTTCTTGAACGCGGCCAGGAACGTCCAGAGGATCGGCACGATGACGATGACCGCCCAGACGGCCAGCGCCACGTGCCCGAGGCGGGAGAACAGGCGTACCTCGGCCCGCCGGTTGCTCCGGCTCCGGCGGTGCCCGGCCGGACCTGCGGCCCGGCCCGGGGCACCCACGGGGGCGGATGACTTCACGATGGTCTGCGGGTTCATCTCAGTACTCCACGCTCTCCCGCTTGGTCAGCCGCAGCGTCAACGCCGCGAACGTGATGGTGAGGAAGAACAGCGCCACCCCCATCGCCGAGGCGTAGCCGTACTTCGAGTAGACGAAGGCGTTGCGGTAGATCTCCATCGCCAGCACCGTCGTCGCGCCGTCCGGACCGCCACCGTCGACCGAGAGCACCGCGACGATGGCGAACGCGTCGAACGCGGCGATCCCTAGGTAGACCCAGGCCACCTGGAGGGTGTCCCAGAGCAGCGGCAGGGTGACCCGGAAGAACAGGGTGACCCGGGTGGCGCCGTCCATCTCGGCGGCCTCGTAGATCTCCCCGGGGATGGACGCCATCCCGGCGGAGAAGAGCACCACGTAGAAGCCGACCGCCTGCCAGACCAGCACCCCGATGATCGACCAGAGCGCGAGGTTCGGGTTGATCAGGAAGAGGATCGGGTCCAGCCCGATCTTCATCAGCACACCGTTGATCAGACCGGACTCGTTGGGCCGGTAGACCATCTGGAACAGCACCGCGATGATCGCCACCGCCAGGACCTGGGGGAAGAAGAACACCACCCGGTAGAACTTCGCCCCCCAGACCCCCTGGCGTTGCCCGCCGATGCTCTTGCCGCCCACGTTGAGCAGGAAGGCGAAGAAGAGCGCGATGACAATCGTGATCAGCGGCAGGGCAAGCAGCAGTACGCCGTGGTGCTGGACCGCTTTCCAGAAGTCAGCGTCGTCGAGCAACCTGCGGAAGTTGTCGAGCCCGACCCAGTTCGGGGCGGAGAGCCCCCTCCAGTCGGTCATCGAGATCTGGAACGCCTGGGCGTACGGCGCGATCACGAAGACCAGATACAGCGTCACCGGGGCGGCCAGGAAGCCGACCACGAAGGGATACTTGCCGTGCCGCATGACCTCTACGCTCCGCTCAGCGCTTGAACTTGGTGACGGAGGAGTCCTTCTTGATGGCGTCGGCACGCTTCTGGATGCGCTCGACGAAGGCGTCCGCCTTGATCCGGCCGAACATCAGCTCGTTGGTCGCGGTGCGGACCTCCTTGTCCAGCTCCTTGTACCAGCCGTCGAAGTAGATGTTGACGACGTCCTTGCCGGCCGCCGCGAGCGCGGCCTGCGAGCTGGCCACACCGGGCGGGAAGGCGTACCCCTGGGAGCCGGCGGTGACCACGGTCGGCGCCTTCACCGTCTCGGTGAAGCCCTTCGCCCCGGCGACGGAGAGCATCTGGCGCATGTACTCCAGCCCGCCCTTGGGGTTCTTGCTCTTGGCCGAGACGAAGTAGCCCTCACCGGCGGTGGCGCGCACCGCCGCCGGCGACAGCTTGTCCGAGGCGGACAGGCTCGGGATCGGCATGAGCTGGTACTCGAAACCTTCGGGGGTGTCCTTCTTCTGCTCGCCCTCCAGCCAGTCGCCGCTGGGGTAGAAGGCCAGCTTGTACTGGTTCTGCCGGAGCTGCACGTCGGTGTGCTTCAGACCCTCGAAGCTCTTGTCGGTGTACTTGGCGCCGATCTCGGCCCACGCCTGCGCGGCCTGCTTGACGGCGTCGACCTGCCAGGCACCGTCCTCCAGGTTGTCGATGTTCTTCAGTACGTCCTCACCACCGATCTTGGCCGCGTGGGTGAGGATGACGTTCCACTGGTAGTAGGCCGCGTTCGCCCCGGCGTAGCCGTACGGGGTGATGCCCTTGGCCTTGATCGCGTCGCAGAGCTTGACGAACTCGTCCCAGTTCTTCGCCGGAGCCCAGCCGTTGTCCTTGAACAGCTTGCCCGAGTACCAGATGCCGAACACGGTGGAGACGTAGTACAGCACGTACGGCTTGCCGTTGAACGAGCCGACGTCGACGGTGCCGGGGACGACCGTGTCCCGGACCTTCTTCGCCGGGTCGTCGACCGACGGCGCGTCCCACAGCTCGGTCAGGTCGTAGAGCTGACCGTCGGCGACCAGCGCGCCGAAGTCGAGCATCTTCTCACCGGAGTTGTTGACGAACTCCGGCGGCTGGCCGGAGGCGAAGCGGGGCTGGAGGATGGTCGAGATGGCCTGGCTCGACTGGTGCTTGATCTCCGCCTTCGGGAACGCCTTCTTGTACAGCGGCTGGTGCACGTCGGTGGCGTACTTCTCGCCGTAGCCGCCGTTGAAGATGACCACCTCGATCGGCGCGTCCTCCGGCACGCCGAGCGGGTTGGTGGCGCTCTTGGTGCCGGTGGCGGGCTTGTCGTCGGTCTTCTCGTCGCCGCCGCTGGTGGCGCAGGCGCTGAGCAGACCGGCTGCCGGGGTGGCGAGCAGGCCGGCGGCGGCGGCGCGACGCAGCACGGTACGACGGCTGAGCTCCGTCGGGTTCTCCGGGGTAACGGACATCGTCGTCTCTCCTTGCGGGTGGGATGCGAATCAGGCCGTACGCCGGAGACGCCCGGCGTACCGCGACTCAAGGGCGTTGTTGTGCGCGTCCCCACCGGGGACGTTCGCCGAGAGGTAGATCGGGGGTGCCTCTCCGGCGAGGTGGAACCGTCGTACGACCTCCGCGGTGAGCAGCTGCGCCAGCAGCGCAGCGGTGACCGTGGAGACCGCACAGACCGCGCCGCCACCGGGCAGTGGCAGCAGTGCGTCGCCGTACGGCGCGCCGTTGTCCAGCACGACGTCGGCCAGGTCGGCAAGCCGTCGTCCCGACGGGTGCCGGGGCGTCACCCGGGCGGTGTGTGCCACCGAGGTGACCGCGATGAGCCGGTGGCCGCGCCCGGTGACCAGCTCCGCCAGCTCGACCACCGATCCGTTGATACCGGACTGGGAGGCGACCAGGAAGATGTCCTGCGGGGCCGGGGCGGCGATCTCGTAGAGCTGGTGGGCGACGGCGGGGTCGCGTTCCAGCTTCGGGTCGGCGAGCACGTCCCGGGGCGCGTCGCCGTGCAGTACCAGGTCGTGCAGGGTGATCCGGTTGGTGGGGACCAGTCCGCCGGCCCGGGCGACCAGCTCGGCGGCGAAGACCTCCGAGTGCCCGGCGCCGAAGGTCTGCACCACCCCGCCGGAGCGCAGGCTGGCGGTGATCAGGTCGGCGGCCCGGTCGATGCCGTCGGCCTCCGAGTCGAGCAACCGGTCCAGGACCGGCCGGACCGCCTCGGCGTACCCTGCTGCGCTGATCATGTGGTGGCCCCCTTCGCGGCCTTGTGGCCGTCGACGGCCTGGGCGGTACGTCGGAAGGCCGCGTGGGCCCGGTCGTGGGTGCGCTGCGCCACCGCGATGTAGAGCAGGTCGAGCACGACCAGTTGCGGGTGCCGGGCGGAGAGCGCGTCCGGCCGGAACGTGGTGGCCTGGCTGGCGGTGAGCAGCACGATGTCGGCCAGCTCGGCCAGCGGCGAGCGGGGGAAGCCGGTCAACGCGACGGTGGTGGCGCCCCGGCTGCCCGCCTCGGCGAGCATCTCGATGGTTTCCCGGGTCTGCCCGGTGTGCGAGATGCCCAGTGCGACATCCCCGGCGCGGAGCAGGGCGGCGCTGGCGAGTCCCTCGTGGACGTCGTTCCACGCCCACGCGGCCACGCCGATGCGGTGCAGGCTGAACTGCATCTCCTCGCCCACCAGGGCGCTGCCGCTGGCGCCGAAGATGTTGACCCGGGCGGCCCCGGCGATGGCCACCGCGGCCCGTTCCACCTCGTCGAGGTCGAGCAGGGTGGCGGTGTCGTGCATGGCCCGGGTGTCGGCGGCCATGATCTGGCCGAGGACCCGCTCCAGCGGGTCGCCGGGCTGGATCTCGCGTCCGATGTCGACGGTCCAGCCGGCGGAGCGGGCCCGGCCGGTCTCGGCCGCGATGCCGAGGCGCAGGTCGGCGTAGCCGTCGAAGCCCATCGCCCGGCAGAACCGGGTGACGGTGGCCGGTGAGGTGCCGCTCCGCTCGGCCAGCTCGACGATGGTCGCCCGGGCGGCCGCGTCCGGGTCGTTGAGCACCTGCTCGGCGACCCGGCGCAGGGCGCCGGTGAAGCCGGGCAGGCCGGCGCGGACCCGGGCCAGCACGCTGTCGGCGGGCGACAGCCCGTGGGCGGCCCGTCGGTCGACCGCCTCGGCGTCGACCACCGCGGTCCCCGCGGGGGTGTCGACCTCGTGATCAACCATGGGGGTCGCCTTTCCGAAAAGAAGGTTAACTGTTAGTGGTAAAAGTTCTTACTAAAGGCCCCCTCGTGTCAAGACCGTGGGCGAAGTTTTCAAACTGTTACCTGGCTCGCACCCGGCGTGGCAGTGTCGGCCCTTGCCTGACTCAACGCGGCCGACCAGCATGAGGCGCGTGTCGGACTCCCTCGTGGTGGGCCTGGACGTGGGCGGTACGTCCACCCGGGCCGCCGTCTTCGCGTTGACCGGTGAGCGCCTCGGTACCGGCCGGGCCGGCGGGGGCAACCCCACCAGCCACGGCGCCGAACGGGCCGCCGGTGAACTGCGCAGCGCGCTACGGGCCGCCCTCGCCACCGTCGACCCGGCCCGGGTCCGGGCCGGCACCATCGGGCTGGCCGGGGCCGGCCGACTGCTCGCCGACCCGGCCGGCCGGGCGGCGTTCGACACCGCCTGGCACGACGTCGGACTGCGCTGCCCCTACCAGGTGTACGGCGACGCGCTCGTGGCGTACGCCTCGGGTACCGCCGCACCGGACGGCACGGTGCTCATCGCCGGCACCGGCGCCATCGCCGCCCAGGTGTGCGGGTGGGAGCTGGGCCGCACCGCAGACGGCCACGGTTGGCTGCTCGGCGACACCGGCTCCGGGTTCTGGCTGGGCCGGGAGGCGGTCCGCCGCACCCTGACCGAGCTGGACCGGGGGCGGCAGGTCGGCACCCTGGCGGCCCGGGTACTCACCGAACTGCTCGGCTCACCCGAGGTCGCGGAGCGCCCCCGGCAGACCGCCGAGGCGGTGGTGCAGACCGTCACCCGACGCGCGCCGATCGAGCTGGCCGGGCTCGCGCCGCTGGTCGTCACGGCCGCCCGGGAGGGTGAGCCGACGGCCGGTGCGCTCATCGCCGAGGCGGCCCGGGAACTCGCCGCCAGTACCGCCCGGATCCGCCCGTCCGACGCCACCGACCCGGTCGTGCTGGGCGGTGGGCTGCTCACCGGCGACACCCCGCTCGCCACGGCGGTCCGGGTGGAACTGGCCGCCCGCTGGCCCGGGGCACCGTTGCACACCGCCGGTGACGGGGCGGCGGCCGGCGCCTGGCTGGCCGCACGGACCCTGCCCGAGCTGGCGGATCCGGTACGCCTGCAC
>NZ_WVUH01000162.1 GCF_017614955.1 Micromonospora echinofusca | reverse complement strand
CTACGGGTGCGGCGGGCAGGGGCGCCGGCAGGTACTGCGGCGCCGGGGTGGGCGGTGCGCCCGACTCCCGACCCTGCCACGGCGAGTAGTGGTCCTGATACGTCACGGCCACAGTCTCGACTGTGGACGATCTTGACGCACCGGCCGAACGGTCCATCCCTGGGTCCTGTCAGCCAGCCGGGCGCCCGGTTCGCAGGATGTCGGGGTGGTCGGGCGCCTGGTGCCCCGCCCGGGCCGACCGGGACCCCGGCGACCGCGTCGGCGGCGACCGCGTCGATGGCGCGCGCGATGTTCAATGTCGCCATGATCCGTGTCATCCTCCGCGCAGCCGGTACCGTCGTCGGCGCGCTCGTACTCCTGACCACGGCCGCCTGTGGTGGCGCCGCAGGCACGCCGGAGTCCCCGCCGGCGGTCGGTGGTGGCCCCACCGCCGCTCCGGCGGCGACCACCGCTGCCGCCGGGACGTTTCTGCCCGATCTCTGTAACCGGCTCACCGCCGCCGGGGTCGCCGACGCTGCCGGGGTGGACATCCCGCTGGTCCGCGCCGAACCCGGACCGGGCATCGTCTCCTGTGCCTACCACCTGCGCAACGACGACGCCTCCCCGGCCATCTACGTGCAGTACCAGCTCGACGCGGCGAACCAGCTCGACTTCACCACCAGCGGTGAGGAGGTCGCCGGGATCGGCGAGCGGGCCAGGTGGTACCAGCGGGGCGCCACGCTCATGGCCAAGGTGAACGGTGACGATCTGCTGATCGTCAACCTCGGCGTGTCCAACCGGAACCTGCGCGGGGGCGACCTGCGGTCCCTCGCCGTCGACCTGGCGACCCGGGCGCTGGAGCAGTTGGCGCGCTGAGCGGAAAGGGTGGCGCGTCGGCCGTGCCCGCCGGATCCGGGTGGCCGGTCAGTCGGCGTACTCGACAGGTGTGAGGCCCAGCAGTTCTGAGGTCGTACCGGCCGACGGGTCGAGCGCGTCCAGCGCGGCGGTCAGCTTCTTCTCCTCGTACACCAGGTGCGACTCCAGCAGGGCGGCCAGGCCGTCCAGTTCGGCGCGTACCCGCCGCGGGTCGACGGGGGTACCGGTGGCGCCGGGGTCGGCTGCCGGGTCGGCGGCGAACAGCTCCTCGACCCGGCTGAGGATGCCGGCGACCACCTCGTGGTCGGCGGCCAACTCGGCGAGTACCGGGCGCAGGGCCGGCTCCCGCTCGGCCAGCACCCGGAACGCCCCGCCGTCCTCGCCTGTGTGGTGCCGGGTGAGTGCCGCGCAGAAGGCCAGGCAGTGGGCCCGCAGATCGCCTGTCCGTGGACCGGTGCCATCGGCCAGGTGCGTCTCGACGCCCTCGCGGAGGCGGGCCAGTTCCTCCCGGAGCCACCGGTGGATCTCGATCAACTGCTGGCCGTACGCGCTCAGCCGGGCGCCGCCCGGCCGGTTGTCATGCTGGTGGGAGTGTGGCACGTGTGTCCCATGCTGCCCCGCGCCTCCATGCCCTCGGCGGTCTGCTTGCCGGGTACACCGCGACGCTGAGCGGATCCTACGCCAACCTGCGTTCAGGGTCGGCGTACCGCACGCACCGTCAGCAGGTCGCCCAGCCCGGTGAAATCGTCGGGGTTGGTGGTGTAGAGCGGCAACCCGTGGGTGTACGCAATGGACGCGATCATCAGGTCCGCGATCCGGCGACGGGTCTGGCGACCGGCGGCCAGGACCGCTGCGGAAACCAGGCCAAAGGCCCGTGCTGCCTCGGCGTCGAACGGCAGCGGATCGAAGGTCGCCTCGGTGTGCTGGAGGATGCTGGTCCTTCGGGCGCGCTCCTGGGCATCGTCGGCGTGGTGCGGTCCGGCGGAAAGCTCAGCCAGGGTGACGGCAGAGACGACCATCTCCTCCGGCATCTCGTCGGGATCGAGAGCGGCGAGATGTATGACGATGTTGGTGTCGATCAACCCGCGAGAGGGGAGGTCACCACTCACGGTCGAATGGATCCTGTGCGAAGGCGTCGTCGATATCGCTGCGGAATTTCACCGGGTCGACCATGGGTGCGGTCGCGAATGCGGCCATCACCTCTGCGCGAGGAACATAGGTGCGTCGACGCAGCGGGATGAGTCTGCCGATCGGTGTGCCGTTGCGTGTGATGGTGAACGACTCCCCGCGCTCGACGCCGCGCATGATGGCGCCGGAGTCGTTGCGCAGCTCGCGTTGGGTGATCTCACGAGAGGCATGCTCAGCCATGGTGCAGAGTCTAGCCCAGGGTGCTACAAGGTGCTACGCCAGCTGGTTGTTGGTCCCGGCGGAGTTCCCCGGTGGCCCCGGCCGAGCAAAGGGCGGCATCGCGCAGGGCGCACGGAAGGGGGCGCGTGGCCGAAGCCACGCGCCCCCTGACGGTGTACCGGACGGATCAGGCCAAGCCCAGCTCCGCCTCGAAGTTGCCGGCCTCCAGCCGATCCTTGACCGCCACCAGGAAACGGGCCGCGTCGGCGCCGTCGACCAGCCGGTGGTCGTAGGAGAGGGCCAGGTAGACCATCGAGCGAACCGCGATGACCTCACCCAGCTCCGGGTCGTTGACCACGACCGGGCGCTTGACCACGGCACCGGTACCGAGCATCGCCGACTGCGGCGACGGCACGATCGGGGTGTCGAAGAGCGCGCCCCGGCTGCCGGTGTTGGTCAGCGTGAAGGTCGCCCCGGCCAGCTCGTCCGGGCTGACCTTGTTGGTCCGGGTGCGCTCGGCCAGGTCGGCGATCCGCCGGGCGATGCCGCCCAGGTTCAGGTCACCGGCACCGTGGATGACCGGCACCATCAGGCCCCGCTCGGTGTCCACGGCGATGCCCAGGTGCTCGGCGTCCGGGTAGGTGATCGTCCCGGCCTCCAGGTCCATCCGGGCGTTGACCACCGGGTAGGTCTGCAACGCCTCGACCGCCGCGAGGGCGAAGAACGGCAGGAAGGAGAGCTTGACGCCGTGCCGGGCGAGGAAGGCGTCCTTGGCCCGGGCCCGCAGCTTGGCCACCTTGGTGACGTCCACCTCGACCACGGTGGTGAGCTGCGCCATCTCGTGCAGCGACTCCTGCATCCGCTTGGCGATGACCGCGCGGATCCGGGGCAGCTTCTCGGTGCTGCCCCGCTTCGGGCTCGGCTGCGGCCGGGCGGCCGGCTGGGCGGGCGCCGGGGCGGCGGCAGCCGGGGCAGCGGCCGGAGCCGCCGCCGGGGCGGCCTTGGCCGCCTTCGCCTTCTCCGCCGCGTCGAGCACGTCCTGCTTCCGGATCCGGCCACCGACCCCGGTGCCGGTCAGCGTGGACAGGTCCACCCCGTGCTCGCTGGCGAGCTTGCGGACCAGCGGGGTCACGTAGCCCGCCGCCTCCTCGCCGCCACCCTGGGCCGGTGCCGACGGGCGCTGCGGCGTCGCGGTCGGGGCGGCCGGCTGCGCGGCCTGCTCGGTCCGGGCCGGCTGGGCAGCCGTCTCGGCCTCGGCGGCGGGCTCGTTGTACGACAGGCCCGGCGTCGGCTCGGCAGCCTTCGGCTCGGCCTGCGGGGCCGGCTTCGGCTCGGGCTTCGCCTCCGCCTGCGGGGCCGGCTCCGGCTTGGCCTCGGGCTTCGGCTCCGCCTTGGGCGCGGCACCGGCGGCACCGATCACCGCCAGGTCGGCACCGACCGGAGCGGTCTCGTCCTGGGCGACCTTGATCTCCAGCAGGGTACCGGCGACCGGGGAGGGGATCTCCGTGTCGACCTTGTCGGTGGAGACCTCCAGCAGCGGCTCGTCGACCTCGACGGTGTCGCCGACCTCCTTGAGCCAGCGGGTGACCGTACCCTCGGTGACGCTCTCCCCGAGGGCGGGCATCTTCACCGCGGTGCCCTCGGCAGCCGGGGCGGCCTCGGCCTGCGGCGCCGGCTCCTCGGCGGCGGCCTGCGGCTGCTCGGCCGGCTGGGCCGCCTGCGGCTCGGCCGGGGCGGCCTGCTCCTCGGGCTGTGCGCCGCCGGCGGGCTCGGCCGACTCGCCCTCACCGGCGATGACCGCCAGCTCGCTGCCGACCTCGGCGGTCTCGTCCTCGCCCACCACGATCCGGCTGAGCACGCCGGCTGCGGGCGAGGGGATCTCCGTGTCGACCTTGTCGGTCGAGACCTCGAGCAGCGGCTCGTCGACCTCGACCCGCTCGCCCTCCTGCTTCAGCCAGCGCGTGACGGTACCCTCAGTGACGCTCTCGCCAAGCCGGGGCATGGTGACCGATACCGGCATCTTCTACGACTCCTTCAATCCCCTGGTGCGAACGTCGCCCGCGCTGCCGCCGGACGTCGCGGAATAGGTGTGGTCAGGCATGCGCGTGCAGCGGCTTGCCGGCGAGAGCCAGGTGCGCCTCGCCGAGGGCCTCGTTCTGGGTGGGGTGCGCGTGCACGAGCTGCGCCACCTCGGCCGGGTAGGCCTCCCAGTTGTAGATGAGCTGGGCCTCGCCGATCATCTCGCCGACCCGGGCGCCGACCATGTGCACACCGACCACCGGGCCGTCCTCCACCCGGACGAGCTTGACGAAGCCGGCCGTCCTGAGGATCTGGCTCTTGCCGTTGCCGCCGAGGTTGTAGTTGTAGACCTTGACCTTGTCGGCGCCGTACTGCTCCTTGGCCTTGGCCTCGGTGAGACCGACCGACGCCAGCTCCGGGTCGGAGTAGGTGACGCGCGGGATGCCGGCCTCGTCGATCACGGCGGGGTTGAGCCCGGCGATCTCCTCGGCGACGAAGATGCCCTGCTGGAAGCCGCGGTGCGCGAGCTGGAGCCCCGGCACGATGTCACCGACGGCGTAGATGTTGCCGACCCCGGTCCGCAGCCGCTCGTCGGTCAGCACGTAACCCCGGTCGAGCCGGATGCCCTGCTGCTCGTAGCCCAGGTCGGCGGTGACCGGACCCCGGCCCACCGCGACCAGCAGCAGCTCGGCCTCGACGGTCTCGCCACCGGCGATGGTGACCTTCACGCCGGAGTCGGTCTTCTCGACCTTCTCGAACGGCTTGCCCACCTTGAAGTTGATCTTCCGCTTGCGGAACGCCCGCTCCAGCGCCTTCGACGACTCCTCGTCCTCGGCGGCGACCAGCCGGGGCAGCGCCTCGATGATGGTCACGTCCACCCCGAAGGAGCGCCACACGCTGGCGAACTCCACGCCGATCACGCCACCGCCCAGCACGATCGCGGAGGACGGGACCCGGTCCAGCCGCAGCGCGTGGTCGCTGGTGATGATCCGCTCGCCGTCGACGTCCAGCCCGGGCAGGCTGCGCGCGTACGAGCCGGTGGCCAGGATCACGTTCCGGCCGGTGTAGCGCTTGCCGTCGACCTCGACGGTGTCCTTGCCGACCAGCTTGCCGGTGCCCTCGACATAGGTGATCTTCGCGCCCTTGACCAGGCCCTGGAGGCCCTTGTAGAGCCGGGAGACCACCCCGTCCTTGTACGCGTTGACCCCGGCCATGTCGATGCCGACCAGTTCGGCCTTGACCCCGAACTGCTCCGACTCGCGGGTGTTGTCGGCGATCTCGGCGGCGTGCAGCAGCGCCTTGGTCGGGATGCAGCCGTTGTGCAGGCAGGTCCCGCCCAGCTTGCCCTTCTCGATCAACGCGACCGACAGGTCCAGTTGGGCGGCGCGCAGGGCTGCGGCATAGCCGCCACTACCACCTCCGAGAATGACAACGTCGAAGGTCGCGTCGTTCGGCTCGCTCACAGTTAACTCCCAGGTCGCGTCGCTGCTACGAGGGTCATGCCAGGGAAACGGGCATACTCGCCTCGGTCATCTTGTCACTTGTCCGCCGGGGCCGCGTCACGAGGTGCCCAACGACACGTTCGACGGACGTACGCTTGCCGCAGGCTTCGACGACGGCACATGGAGGGGATGCCCGGTGGGCCTGTTCCGACGACGCAGGCGACCCGACGGGGGCACGGCCTCCGGGGACCGGGGCGCCACCCGCGCCGACCTGGACCACCTCGAACAGTTCGTCCGCTCCCGGACCGGGGTCGAGGCGTTCATCGAACCGCGCACCACGGTGACCGAGACGACCGTCATGCTGATCGCCTTCGACGGCGAGTGGACCCGCCGCCGGGTGGACTCCCCGGAGGGGGCGCGCCGGTTCGCCCACCGGCTCGGCATCCCGATCTACGACGTGCGCCTGGTCGGGTACCCGCAGCGGATGCGGGACTTCAACGAGCGCCGCAAGCGCCGCCCCGAGCGGTACTGATCCCCCGGCCGGGCGCCGCAGGCGCGTGGCGCGCCCGCGACGGCACTCACCCCGCGACGGCACCGATCCCGTAACGGCACCGATCCCGTAACGGCACCGGTCCGGTAACCGCACCGACCCCGTAACGGCAGCGACCCCGGCCGCCGGGGCCGGGGTCGGTACCGTCGCACAACCGGGTCAGCCGTTCGCCGCGATGTCCTCGACCAGTTCGAGCAGCGTCCGTACCGGTACGCCGGTGCCGCCCTTGGTCCAGTAGCCGAACGGCTCGCCGACGTGGTAGCTCGGTCCGGCGATGTCGATGTGCGCCCAGGGGACCTCGTCGGTGACGAACTCACGCAGGAACACCCCGCCCTGGAGCATGTGGCCGGCCCGGTCCATACCCGCGTTGACCTGGGAGATGTCCGCCACGTCGGAGTCCATGCCCTTGCGGACGTCCTCCGGCAGCGGCATCGGCCACGCCGGCTCACCGACCGTCTCACCGGCCACCCGGACCCGCTCGCAGAGTTCCGGCGTACCCATCACCCCGGCGACCCGCTTGCCCAGGGCGACCACCTGACCGCCGGTCAGGGTCGACGTCTCCAGCAGGTAGTCGCAGCCGTCCGCGCAGGCCCGCGCCATCGCGTCACCGAGGATCATCCGCCCCTCGGCGTCGGTGTTGAGCACCTCGACCCGCTTGCCGTTGAACATGGTGATCACGTCACCGGGGCGGTACGCGGTGCCGGACGGCATGTTCTCCGCCATCGGCAGGTACGCGTGCACCGTCACCGCCGGCTTGAGCGCCGCGATGGCCAGCATCGCCCCGCCGACCGCCGCCGCGCCGCCCATGTCGGACTTCATCTCCCACATGCCCTGCGCCGGCTTGATGGTGATACCGCCGGTATCGAAGGTGATCCCCTTGCCGACCAGCGCGACGGTCTTGCCGGAACCGCCACCCTCCGGCGTGTAGCTGAGCTTGACCAGCCGGGGCGGGGCCTCCGAGCCTTGGCCGACCGCGACGATGCCGCCGTAACCGCCGGCCGCCAGGGCGGCCTCGTCGAGCACCTCGACACCGAGGCCGGCCTCCCGCGCCGCCGACGCGACCGCGTCGGCGAAGCTCGGCGGACGCAGCTCGTTCGGCGCCATGTTGACCCAGTCCCGGGTCAACCGCACCGCGGCGGTCACCGTCCGGGCCCGGACCACCTCGGCCTGCGCGGCCGGGTCGGCGGCGTCCGGTACGTGCACCGCCACCTCGGCGACGGGTGCCCGACGGGTCGGCTGCGGCCGGGTCTTGTAGCCGGCGAAACGGTAACCGCCCAGCAGGGCGCCCTCGGCGACCGCCCGCAACGCGGCCGGTGCGTCGGTGTCGTCGGGCAGCGGCAGGGTCAGCGCCACCCGTCCGGCCCCGGCCAGGGCCCGGACCGCGGCGCCCGCCGCGCGGCGCAGCGTCTCCGGTGCCGGTGCGGCGCCGGTCGGCTCGGGACCGAGGCCGACCGCGGCCACCAGGGGGGCGGTGACCGTACCCAGCGTGGCGAGCTTGATCACCTCGCCGGGACTCCCGGTGGCGCCGAGCAGCGCCAGGGTCTCGGTCAGTTTGCCGTCGAACGCGGCAGCGATGCTCTCCGCGCCGCTGGCCAGCAGCAGGGTCGCGGCGTAGCTGCCATTCCCGGCGGGCTCGTCCGACCCGGTCGTCTGGCTGTGTACGCCGATGACGATCGCATCGACGGCAAGCTCGGCGGGGTCGGTGTCGACCAGGCTCAGGGTGGTGCTGGACGATGTCACTCGGCGTCTCCGGACTGGCAGGCCGGTCGCGTTGTGCGCGGACCGGCGACGAAGGTCTCCGGCGCAACCTACCCGCCGGACCCCGGGCTGTCCTACCGACTGGCGTCGGAGGAATGACGCGATGCTAACCAGCGGGGATACCCCCGGTAAGTTGCCACCCATGACCGACGTGACCGCCGACGTTCCCGTTGCCCCGCTGCGCCGTTCCCCGCTGCACGAGCGGCACGCCGCACTGGGTGCCAAGTTCGCCGCCTTCGGCGGCTGGCAGATGCCCCTGGAGTACGCCGGGGGCGGGGTGCTCGCCGAACACACCGCGGTACGGACGGCGGTCGGCGTCTTCGACGTGTCCCACCTCGGCAAGGCCCGGGTCACCGGCCCCGGGGCGGTCGACTTCGTCAACGCCTGCCTGACCAACGACCTGGACCGGATCACGGCCGGCAAGGCGCAGTACACCCTCTGCTGCGACGACGCGACCGGCGGCGTGGTGGACGACATCATCGCCTACCGGTACGCCGACGACCACGTCTTCCTCGTGCCGAACGCGGCGAACACCGCCGAGGTGGTCCGCCGGCTGCGGGCCGCCGCCCCGCCGTCGGTGACGGTGACCGACGAGCACGAGGCGTACGCCGTACTGGCCGTGCAGGGGCCGCAGTCGGCGGACCTGCTCGACAAGCTCGGCCTGCCCACCGGGCACGAGTACATGAGCTTCTCGGTGGGCACGCTGGACGGCGCCGAGGTGGTGGTCTGCCGGACCGGCTACACCGGCGAGCACGGCTACGAACTCGTGGTACCCGCCGGGTCGGCCGTCGCCGTCTGGGACGCGCTGCACGCCGCCGGGACCGCGTACGGGTTGCGGGCCTGCGGTCTGGGTGCCCGGGACACCCTGCGCACCGAGATGGGCTACCCGCTGCACGGCCAGGACCTCTCCCTGGAGATCACCCCGGTGCAGGGCCGCTCCGGCTGGGCGGTCGGGTGGCAGAAGCCGGCCTTCTGGGGTCGGGACGCGCTGCTGGCCGAGAAGGCCGCCGGTCCCCGCCGCACCCTGCGCGGGCTGGAGGCGGTCGACCGGGGCATCCCCCGGGCGGGGATGACCGTGTACGCGGGGGACACCGCGATCGGCACGGTGACCAGTGGCACCTTCTCCCCGACCCGCAAGGTGGGCATCGCCCTGGCCCTGATCGACACGGCGGCCGGCATCGCCGACGGCGACACCGTCGACCTGGACGTACGGGGCCGGCGGGCGGCGGTACGCGTGGTCCGCCCGCCCTTCGTCACGCCGTCGGTGAAGTAGCCGGCCGTCGGCGCGCCCGGCCTGCCGTCACCCGCCGTCCCGGTGGCCGGCGTCCGGCGCCCCGCCGTCCCGGTGGCCGGCGTCCAGCACCGCCTGGGTCCAGCCGCCCTCGATCACCCCGCCGTCGCCGAGCAGCGCCCAGTCGACCACCTCGGCGGCGGCGACCACCACCGGAGCGCCGATGCGGATGGTGGGATCGGTGGTGGCGTCGCTGGCGCTGGTCCCGACGATCCGGTCCGGTGACGGCCAGGACCGTACCCCCGCCCAGACGAACTCCGGACCGTCCTCGGTCGGCAGCCCGTACTTGACCACGAGCTGCGTACCGTCGGACAGGTCGCCGGCGAGGAACCGGCGCCGGACGGCCGGCAGCCCCTCCCGGGCGGTCGCCACCGCCCGGGCCATCGCGTCGCCCGGCCGGGCGTACTGGATGTCCGGCTGCCCCGCACCGGCACCGGCGCCGAACAGGGTGGCGCAGACCGCCGCGAAGTACCGCCCGGGTGGGCCGGTGTGTCCGGCCGGTGGCCGCAGGCTGAGGAAGGAGTCCGCGTCCGGGTCGGTCGCCGGGTCCAGCTCCAGCCGCAGCAGCACCGGCGCCGTCGTCACCTGCTGCTCCGGGCTGCCGTACGCCACCGCGATGTCGTGCCCGGTGATGGTGGCCAGCACCGGCAGCTGCACGAACGCGGGCACCTCCTCGGTGGCGATCCCGTCGGTGAAGGTGCGCAGCAGCCGCCGGGCCGCCCCGGTCATCACCGCCCCCCAGGCCCGGGTGAGGTGGTCCGGCACCCCCTGCACCTGCAACTCCATCAGCCCGAAGCGACGCAGCCCCTTGGTGGTGAACCAGAGCCCGTCGGCGTCCGACGAGTACGGCACCAGCACCCAGTCGACCAGGCGGACCCGGCCCCGCTCGTCGGGCAGCGAGCGCAGCGCCGCCTCCGGGGTGAGGAACTGGAGTCCGAAGACGTCGACGACGTTCCCGCCGACCTGGTCGGCCATCGCCGCCGCGACCGCCCGGGCGGCCCACTCGTGTGCCGGCGGCCAGCCCGGCCGGTACTCGGCCTGCACCACCACCAGGTGGGTCGCCTCACCGAGCCGGGCGAGCTGCTCGGGGCTCGCCCCGAACGCGGTGAGCAGATCCGGGGGCAGCCGGGGGAACTCGCTCATCGAGCGGGTGTCCACGCTCAGCAGCGGACTGTCCAGCATCTGCCGGGCCAGGCCGTGCACCGGCTCGGCGATCCGGCCGGCGAGGGCCTCGACCGCCCGCCGGGGACTGGTGGGCGGCAGGCCGGTCAGCGGTACCAGGTAGGTCGCGGTCAGCGACTCCGGTACCGGAACGGGCAGGAAGTCGTCCGTGATGAGCATTGTCGTCCCCCACGAGACGTCGCCGGTGCTGTCACCGAAACGCTACCCGGCGGCCGGCCGACCGCTGCGCCGATCACCGGTGAAGCCGGACCGGAGCGGGCCACCGGCACCGGTCAGCGCGGCACGAGCAGCAGCAGGACCAGGGTGGTGGTGATCTCCACCACGGCGCCGAGCACGTCGCCGGTGATCCCGCCGAGCCGGCGTACCACGTGGCGCAGCAGCAGCACCACGGCGGCGAGGGCGACGAGGACGGCGAGCGGGCCCTGCCACGGGCGGCCCGGCACGGCCGCCAGCGCGGCGAGCCCGACCACGGTCGTGCCGGCGACCAGGGCCGGCCGGCCGACGGTGCCGGCGACCAGGGCGCCCAGCCCGTCCGGCCGGGCCGCCGGCACCCCGCGCCGGCAGGCCAGCCCGACGCCCAGCCGGCCGGCGGCGACGGCGGTGACCACCGCGGCGAGCGTCGCGGCCGGGGGCCGGTCGGCCAGCGCGGTGAGCGCCGCGACCTGCATCAGGAGTACGAGCACCAGCGCGGCCACTCCGAACGGGCCGACGTCCGGCTTCTTCATGATCTCCAGCGCGCCCGGGCCGGACCGGTACGACCCGAGGGCGTCGACGGTGTCGGCCAGCCCGTCCAGGTGCAGCCCCCGGGTGCCCAGGGCGGCTGCGGTGACCGTCACCGCAGCGGCCAGCAGGGCGGTGGTGCCGGCCGTGACCAGCCCGGTCAGCAGCGCCCCGAGGAGCAGACCGAGCAGCAGGCCCACGGCGGGGGCGAGGGAGATCGCGACCCCGGCCACCGCCCGGTCGATCCGGCCGGACCGGACCGGGAACGTGGTGAAGGTGGTGAGGGCCAGCCGTACGCCGTCGACCAGCCGCCGGTCAGCCGGCACGCCAGGCGGCGCTCGCCCCGTCGACGCCGGCCCGGTCGATCGGGTCGATGCCGGTGGACCCGCGACCTGCCGGGTCGTCCGACCCGTCGGTGTCCGGCCCGGTGCCGGTCGGCCGGTCGGGTCCGGTGCTGGTCGGCCCCGGACCGGCCGGCTCCGGCTCGGTGAAGTCCGGCTCGTCCTCCCCGGCGGGTGGGTGGCCGTCCGACCCGTCGTCCGGCGCGTCCGGCTCCGGACCGGCCAGGGCGGGGTGCGCCGGAAGGGCGGCGGCCAGGGCCAGCACCGACCGCAGCAGCGGCAGCGCGGCCAGCGCGTTCGCCCCCTCGCCGAGGCCGAGGCGCAGGTCCAGCAGCGGGGTCAGGCCGAGCACGTCGGCGGCGAGGGAGACCGCCGGGTGACCGCCGTGGTCGGGCAGCAGGCACCAGTGCCGGGCCTGCCCGGCGAGGTCCCGGCTGACCAGACCGGCCGCCAGGCCGACCGGCCCGTCGAGCAGGACCGGCAGCCGCCGGGCCGCCGCGCCGAGCAGCACCCCGGTCGCGACCGTGATGTCCCCACCGCCCAGCTCGGCCAGGATCTCCTTGGCCGTCCGGGACGAGCTGCGGATCCGCCGCAGGCTGTCCCGGACCGCCGCGCAGCGCACCATCCAGGCGTTGTCGTCGACGTGACCGCCGGGGTTGACGACCCGGGCGAGCACCGCCGGGGCCTCCGCGCCCGCGGTCGCGGCGAGCACCGCCGCCGCTGCGGTCTCGGCACCCGCGCCGCACGCCCCGATCACGAGCAACTGGACCCCGGCATCGGCCGCCTCGTCGGCGAGCCGCCAGCCGTAGCGCAGGGCCGACTCGACCGCCTCGGCGGTCAACGCCGGACCCTCCTCGATCGGCGCGGCGGTCGGCGCGTCGACCACCTGGAGACCCGCGCCGCTCTCGGCGGCCAGCCGGGCCAGCGGCCCGACACCGGCCCGTGCCTGGTCGGCCCGGCGGGTCGACTCGCCGGGCACCGTACCCGCGGCGGCCCCACCGGTGTGGTCACCGTGCAGCAGCAGGACGCGTACCGTGCCCCACGGTGCCGGGGTCGGGGTGCCCTGGGTGGCCGCCGCGAACCCGACGACCCGTTCCAGCACGCCCAGGCCGGTACCCGGCCGGCGGTCGGCGGCCAGCGTCTCCAGCAGGTCCAGGCCGGCGGCCGGACCGTGCACCATGGCGACGGCGACCGCGCGGTTGAGGGTCACCACCGGGCCCGGAGCGACCTTTTCCAAAAGTTCGTAGAGCGCGAGGATCTGCGGCCAGTCGGTCGTGGCCACGCTGGCCGCCTCGTCGTGCAGGGCCGCGATGGCCGCCTGGAGCTGGTAGGGGCCGACCGGTCCCCGGGTCAGCGCCTCGGCGACCAGGTCGGTGCCCGTTGCGACGAGCCGGCGGTCCCACCGGGTGCGGTCCTGCTCGGCCAGCGGCACCAGTGCCCCGTCCGGGCCGGTACGCGCGGGACGGCGGGCCTCGGTGAGCAGCATCAGGGCCAGCAGCCCGGTCACCTCGCTGTCGTCGGGCAGCAGCCGACGCAGCCAGGTGGTCAGCCGGATCGCCTCGCGGGACAGTTGCGGGACGGTCAGGTCGGGTCCGGTGCTCGCCGTGTAGCCCTCGTTGAACATCAGGTAGAGCACGTGCCGGACGGCCCGAAGCCGCTCCGTCCGGTCGGCGGCCTCCGGCGGGGCGAACCGGTCCCCGCTGGTGCGGATGCTCTGCTTGGCCCGGCTGATCCGCTGCGCCATCGTCGCCTCCGGCACCAGGAACGCCGCCGCGATCTGCGCGGTACCCAGACCACCGACCGCGCGCAGGGTCAGCGCGATCCGGCTGGACGGCGACAGTGCCGGGTGGCAGCAGAGGAAGAGCAGGGCGAGCGAGTCGTCCCGGTCGACCACCGGGTCGGCGTCAGCCGGTCGGCCGAGCAGTTCGGCCTGCGGCGTGGCCACGAAGGTGGCGTACTCGCGGCGTTGGCGGGCCTGGTCACCACGGACCTCGTCGAGGAACCGGTGGGACGCCACCGTGATCAGCCAGCCCCGGGGGTTGTCCGGTGGCCCGTCGGCGGGCCAGCGCTCGGCGGCCCGCAGCAACGCCTCCTGGACGGCGTCCTCACAGGCGTCGAACTGCCCGTACCGGCGGACGAGCGCACCGAGGACCTGCGGCGCGAGCTCGCGCAGCAGGTCCTCGACCCCCGTACCGGAGCTCACCGGTCGGCGGCGGCCTCGTGCAGGATCGGCCACACCTCGACCGGCGCGCTGTCCGCCCACGGCATGTCGGCGGCGATCTCGTACGCCCGCTGTTCGTTCTCGCAGTCGAGCAGGTAGAAGCTCGCCATGTACTCCTTGGTCTCCAGGTAGGGGCCGTCGGTGACGGCGGGCACGCCGTCGGCTCGCCGCACCAGCCGGGCGGCTGCGGCGTCGGCCAGCCCGTACGCGCCGATCAGTTCGCCGCTCTCCCGGTACCGGCGGTTGAACGCGTCCTGCTTGGCGACCTCCTCCGGCCACGACTCGGCCGGGTACGAGTCCCACTTCTCCTGGTTGCCGTAGATCATCAGCAGGTACTTCACGGTCTTCCGTCCTCTCCGTCGTGCGCACCGGCCCGGTGCGTCGTCACCCCACAGACGGAGCCGGGCCGTCCGTCTCTACATCCGAGGGGCACCGGCCCGAAAAACCCGCCAGCCGGCACCGGGTCAGGGCTGGCCGGCGGGCAGCGGGAGGCCGAGCAGCAGCGGCCCGGTCGGTGTCGCGATCAGATCCTCCAGGGTCACCTCGTCGAGGGCGGCGAGAAACGCCAGCTGCGCCCGGCGCAGGGTGCTCCGCAGCCGGCAGGCGCTGCGCAGCGGGCAGGGCGGCTGGGTGCAGTCGACGATCTCGTCGGCGCCCTCGAAGGCCCGTACCAGGTGGCCGACGGTGAGCCGCAACGCGCCGGGGGCCAACTCGACACCGCCGGTCCGCCCCCGGACGGTGACCAGTACCTCCATCCGCTGCAACCGTTGGACCAGCTTGGCGACGTGGTTACGGGGCAGTGCCAGGTCCGTGGCGAGTTCCTCCACGGTCAGCCGGCCGCCCCGGGCGCCGGCCAGCATGACCACCCGTAACGCCATGTCGGTGGAACGGTTGAGCTTCACGGCACCGACGATAGCCAGCGGGTGAGGCGTACCGCACATCACCGGAGGCCGCAGACGGCAACGGCGGGCGGTCGGCACACACTAGACTCACAAAAGAGGTACTTGATCTACCTCTTTAGCGCGCGGTCGCGCACGAACAGAAGGAGAGGTCATGCTCTCGGCAGCATCAGCCCCCGTCGTCGCCGCCACCCTGCCGGTGGTCCGCAGTCACGGCGAGCAGATCACCGGCAACTTCTACCCCCGGATGTTCCGCGCCCACCCGGAACTGCTCAACGTGTTCAACCGGGGCAACCAGGCCACCGGGGAGCAGAAGCAGGCCCTCGCCGGCGCCGTCGTGGCGTACGCCGGTCACCTGCTCGGCGAGAGCACCATGCCGTGGCAGCCGGTCCTGGAACGGATCGCCCACAAGCACGTCTCCCTCGGCA
The DNA here is from genome assembly GCF_017614955.1 of Micromonospora echinofusca. GTDB lineage: Bacteria > Actinomycetota > Actinomycetes > Mycobacteriales > Micromonosporaceae > Micromonospora > Micromonospora echinofusca_A. Next base: position 671 of record NZ_WVUH01000162.1, on the reverse strand, counting down.
TCACCCCCGCGCAGTACACCATCGTGGGCCGGCACCTGCTCGACGCCGTAGCCGACGTGCTCGGCCCGGCGGTCACCCCCGAGATCGCCGCCGCCTGGGACGAGGTCTACTGGCTCTTCGCCTGTGAACTCATCGCCCGCGAGGCGCGGCTCTACCACGACGCGGGGATCGGTGACCCGGTCGACCTCTGGCGTACCTGGCGGGTCGTCGACCGGGTCACCGAGACCGCCGACGCGTTCTCGCTGACCCTCTCCCCCACCGACGACGGGCCGGTACCGGCCTTCGTCCCCGGCCAGTACGTCTCGGTCGCGGTGGACCTCGGCGCGGACCGGGGACAGCAGATCCGGCAGTACAGCCTCTCCGGCCCGCCCCAGGCCGGCACCTGGCAGATCACCGTCAAGCGGCTGCGGCCCGAGGGCGGCCGGCCCGCCGGCACCGTCTCCGGCCACCTGCACGACCGGGTGGCGGTCGGTGACACCCTCCGGCTCAGCCCGCCGTTCGGCGACATCGACGCGGTCGCGGGTACCGGTCCACTGCTGCTGGTCAGCGCGGGCATCGGCGTCACCCCGGCGATGGCGGCCCTGGAGCACCTCGTCGTGCACGACCCGAAGCGGCCGGTCACCCTGGTGCACGCGGACCGGTCACCGGACACCCACCCGCTGCGCCGGCAC
>NZ_WVUH01000161.1 GCF_017614955.1 Micromonospora echinofusca | reverse complement strand
GGTCGGGCGGGCCATCGCCGCCGTCCGCCGGATCGAGGAGGCCGGCGGTGAGGCCCTGGTCCTGGCCGCCGACGTGACCGACGCCGACGACCTGCGGCGGGTACGCCGCGAGACGCTGACCATGTTCGGCGCGATCCACGGCATCGTGCACGCCGCCGGGGTACCCGGCGGTGGGGTCGCCGAGGTCAAGGAACGCGCCGACGCCGAACGGGTCCTGGCCCCGAAACTGCTCGGCACCCTCGCGCTGCGGGAGGCGTTCGGGGACCTGGACCTCGACGCGGTACTGCTCTGCTCGTCGATCACCGCTGTGGCCGGCGGCTTCGGTCAGGTCGACTACTGCGGCGCCAACGCGTTCCTCGACGCGCACGCCCGCAGCGCGCACGGCTGGCGCTCCCGGGTCGTCTCGGTCAACTGGGGTGGCTGGCTCGACGTGGGCATGGCCGCCGAGGTGGCCGCCCCGGCGGCGCTGCGTGGCCGGGAGGCCGGCGAGCCGACCGCCCCGGCCGCAGCGGAGACCGTGACCCCGGTGGGGCACCCGGTCGTGGTGACCCGGCACGACCCCGGTACCGGGGCGCTGCCCTGGTGCGGCGGAACGGTCTCCGCCGCCACCCACTGGGTACTCGACGAGCACCGGATGTCCCCGGTACCGCTGATGCCCGGCACCGGGTACATGGAGATCGCCCGCGCCGCCGCCGAGGCGGCCCTGCCCGGGCGGGGCGACGGCCAGGTGATCGAGTTGCGGGACGTGGTCTTCGTCGAACCGATGCCGGTACCCGACGGCACCTCCGCCGAACTGCGGGTGGTCTTCGAACCCGAACCGGACGGCGCCGAGTTCCAGGTCCGCAGCATCGCCGCCGGCACCACCGCGACCCACGCGCGCGGCGGTGCCGGCTGGACCGGTCCGGAGCCGACGCCGGTCGTCGACCTCGACGCGATCCGGGGCCGCTGCACCCAGGCCGGCGGCCAGGGCGGGGTGGCGCTGTCCAGTCTGCTCACCTACGGGCCGCACTGGCAGAACCTGCGCACCTGGTACACCGGTGACCAGGAGGCGCTGGCGCTGCTGGAGGCGAACGACGTGGTCGCCGCCGACCTGCACCACTGGGTGCTGCACCCCGGCATCCTCGACGAGGCGACCTCGTTCGCCCGGTTCCGGTTGGAGGGGCACTACCTGCCGCTGAGCTACGGCCGGGTGGTGGTCCGCGACCGGATGCCCCGCCGGCTCTGGAGCCACCTGCGGTTCCGCGACTCCGCCGGGGCGGAGGTCATCGTCGCCGACGTGTCCCTGATCGACGACGACGGTCGGGAGATCGTCAGCATCAGCGACTACGTCCTGCGCCGGATCAACCCCGACGCGGTGCACGCCACGGTGACCGCCCGCCCGGCGACCGACCCGGCCGCCGTTACCGCCCCGGCGGTCACCGCCGAACCGGAGGCGGCGGCCGGGCCGGTGGCCACCGACCGACGGGGGATCCGCCCCGCCGACGGCGCCGAGGCGCTGTGCCGGCTGCTGGCCACCCCGCTCGGCGCGCAGGTGGTGGTCACCGCGGTCGCGCTGCCGGCCTTCCTGGCCGAGGTGGGCGGGGTGACCCGGGACGCGGTCGAGGATCTGTCGCCGGACGCGGCGGCGGCCCGCCCGGGCGGCCCGGCCCGGCCCCGGTCGGACAGCTACGTGGCGCCCCGCACCGACCTGGAGGCGACCGTCGCGCGGCTGTTCGGTGAGGTGCTCGGCGGGGACGAGATCGGCGTCGAGGACGACTTCTTCGACCTGGGCGGCAACTCGCTGGTCGCGGTCCAGCTCATCGCGCTGGTCCGCAAGCAGGTCCAGGTGAAGCTGCCGATGCGCAGCCTGTTCGAGGAACCGACCGTGGCCGGCGTGGTCCGCCTCATCGAGCAGGAACGGCAGCACGCCGGTCCCGCCGCACCCGACGAGGGGGCCACCACCATCGCCCGCCAGCCGCGCCGCGCCGACGGCGTCCCCGGGGGCGGCCGGTGATGGACGTACCCGCCCGGCTGGCCCGGCTCACCCCGCAGCAGCGTGCCGCCCTGGAGGCGCGGCTGCTCGCCGGGCCGGGTACGGCGGCGGCCCCGATCCCGCGCCGGAACGGGGTGGACGCCCCGCTGTCGTACGCGCAGGAGCGGCTGTGGTTCCTGCACCGGTTCGACCCGGCCGACACCGCGTACCACCTGCACCTGGTGGAGCGGCTGCGCGGCCCGGTCGACGTCGGAGTGCTGCACCGGGCGGTGGACCTGGTGGTCGCCCGGCACGAGATGCTGCGTACCGGCCTGCCGATCCGTGACGGCCGGCCCGTGCAGGTGCCCGCACCGGCCCGGCCCGTGCCGCTGCCGGTGGTGACGGTGGACGGCGCGACCGCAGCGGACCGCGAGTCGCGGGCCCGGGAACTGGTCAACGAACTGGTCGACGCCCCCTTCGACCTGGACCGGGCGCCGCTGCTGCGGGTCGCGCTGCTGCGGCTCGCCGACGACGACCACGTGTGCTGCCTGGTGCTGCACCACGTCGCCGGGGACGGCTGGTCGTTGGCGGTGGTCGCCGACGAGTTGTCCCGCGCCTACCTGGCCCTGCGCGCCGGGACGGTCCCCGACCTGCCCGACCTGCCGGTCCAGTACGCCGACTACGCGGCCTGGCAGCGGGCCGGCGCGGACGGGCCGGCGCAGACCGCCCTGATCGACCGGCTGCGGGAACGGGTCGGTGCCGCCCCGCCCCTGGTGCTGCCCACCGACGGTCCCCGTCCGGCGGTGCGGACCGCGACGGGCCGGTCGGCGGCGCGGCGGCTCGGCCCGGACCTGTCCGCCCGGATCACCGCGTTGGCGACGGCGGAGAAGGCCACCGTCTTCATGGCGCTGCTCGCCGCGTACCAGGTGCTGCTGGCCCGGCACGCCGGACAGCGGGACTTCCTGGTCGGCTCGCCGATGGCCGGACGGGACCGGCCCGAACTGCGGCCCCTGGTCGGCTGCCTCACCGACACGCTGCTGCTGCGCGCCGACCTGACCGGCGACCCGAGTTTCCGGCAACTGCTGGCCCGGGTCCGCGCCGACGCGCTGCGGGCGTACGCCGAACAGGGCGTCGCCCTGGAACAGCTCATCGCGCACCTGGGTGCCGACCGGGACACCAGTCGTACCCCGCTGTTCCAGGCCATGTTCAACCTCCAGCCGGCCCGGACCGGGCTGCTGGCACTGCCCGAGGTGACGTCGACGCCGTGGGCGCCGGACCGGCGGCACGTCAAGGTCGACGTGGAACTGGACGTCAACCGGTACCCGGACGACCTGGAACTCCAGTTCAGTGTCAGCGAGGTGTTCGACCCGGAGCTGGCCGACCGGCTGGGCGGTCACCTGGCGACCCTGCTCGCCTCGGCGGTCACCGACCCGGACCGGCCGGTGTCCCGGCTGGCGCTGCTCGACGACGCCGAACGGCACCGGGTGCTGTGGGCGGTCAACGACACCGCCGCACCCGTCCCGCCGGGCACGCTGTCCGAGCTGGTCGCCGCGCAGGCCGCCCGGACCCCCGACGCGGTCGCGGTGCTCGACGCCGACCGGCAGCTCAGCTACCGGGAGCTGGACGCCCGGGCCAACGGCCTGGCGTGGCGGCTGCGGGAGCGGGGCCTGCGTCCGCACACCCCGGTGGCGGTGCTGCTGCCCCGCGACGTGGACCTGGTCGTGGCGCTGCTCGCGGTGCTGCGCGCCGGCTGCCCCTACGTACCCCTCGATCCGAGGTACCCGACCCGCCGGCTGCGGGAGATCGTCGCCGACGCCGGGGCGCCGGTGCTGGTCACCCGGGGGGAGGCACCGTGGCCGGAGGTGACCACCGTCGACCTCGACAGCGAACCGCCGGTACCGGCCGGGGCGCCGCCACCGGTCGCGGGTGACCCGGACGACCTGGCGTACCTGATCTACACCTCCGGTTCCACCGGACGCCCGAAGGGGGTCCGGGTACCGCACCGGGGCGTGGTCAACCTGGTCGCCGACGTGACCCGCACCCTGGGCTGCGGGCCGGCGGACCGGTGGTTGTTCCTCACCTCCGTGTCGTTCGACATCGCCGCGCTGGAGGTGTTCGCGCCGCTGCTCACCGGCGGCGCGGTGGTCGTCACCGCAGCCAGTTCGGTGCACGCCGTCGACCAGGTCCGGGCCCTGGTCGACGACCACCGGGTGACCACCGTGCAGGCACCCCCGTCGGTGCTGGCGGCGCTGCTGCCGCAGCTCCCGCCCGGACTGCCCCGGGTGATCAGCGGCGGTGAGGCGCTCCCACCCGGGCTCGCCGCCCGCCTGCTCGACCGGGTCGGTGAGCTGTGGAACTTCTACGGCCCGACCGAGACCACCATCTGGTCGACCCGCAGCCGGGTCCGGCCCGGCGAACCGGTGTCGATCGGTGTGCCGGTGGCCAACACCGCCGCCTACGTGCTCGACGAGTGGCAGCAGCCGACCCCGGTGGGTGGCGTCGGCGAGCTGTACCTGGCCGGTGCCGGGGTGGCCCGCGACTACCACGCCGATCCCGCGTCGACCGCGACCCGGTTCCTGCCCGACCCGTACGGCGCGACACCGGGCGGGCGGATGTACCGCACCGGTGACCTGGTGCGCCGCCGCGCCGACGGGCAGCTCGACTTCGTCGGCCGCACCGACGACCAGGTCAAGATCGGCGGGGTACGGATCGAACCGGGCGACGTGGAAGCCGCCCTCGCCGACCATCCGCAGGTACGCCGGGCCGTGGTGACCGTCCGCGACGACCAGCCCGCCGGCCGGGCACTGGTCGGCTACGTCGACTGGGCCGGCGACGGCGACCCGACGGCGGTGCTCCGCGACCACCTGCGGACCCGGCTGCCGGAGACGATGATCCCCGCCGCGATCATGGTGCCGGACACCTTCCCGGTCCTGCCCAGCGGCAAACTGGACCGGGCCGCGCTGCCCGCCCCGGTCCCGGTGCCGGCGGCGACGCCGTCCCGGCCACCGCGCACCGACAGCGAACTGCTGGTCGCCGAGGTCTTCGGCGAGGTGCTGGGCCGCGCCGGGATCGGCGCCGACGACGACTTCTTCACCCTCGGCGGCACCTCGCTGCTCGCGATCCGCGCGCTCGCCGAACTCGGCGCCACCACCGAACTGGACATCCCGCTGCGGGCCCTGTTCACCCACCGGACCGTCGGCCGGCTCGCCACGGTGATCGAGGAACTGATCACCGCCGACCTCGACCGGCTCTCCGACCAGGAGGCGGCCGACCTGCTCGCCGACCGGGGACGGTCGGCGTGAGCAGCCCACCGGACGTCTCCCCGGGCGCCGGGGAACTCTCCGCGCAGAAACGGGAACTGCTGCGCCAGCGGCTGCGCCGCTCCGGCCCGGCCGCGCCGCGCATCCCACGCCGCCCGGTCGACGCCGGGCCACCACCCCTGTCGTACGCGCAGGAACGGCTCTGGTTCATGGAGCAGTTCGCCCCCGGCACCGGCGCGTACACCGTCCCGCTCTGCCTGCGGCTGCGCGGTGACCTCGACGTGGACCTGCTGCGCCGGGCCGTCACCGCGGTGGTCGACCGGCACGACGTGCTGCGCTACCGGTTCCCGACCACCGACGACGGCGTGCCGCGCGTCGAGGTCGACCCGGTGCGGCCGGTGGAGATCACCGTGCACGACCTCGGTGCGGCCGGCGCGACCCCGGCGGACCGGGAACGCGCCGCCCGGGACCGGGTCGCCGCCGACGCGGCCCGGCCGTTCGACCTGCGTACCGGCCCGCTGCTGCGGGTCACCCTGCTGCGCCTGGCCCCGGCGGACCACGTGCTGCTGGTCGCCACCCACCACACCGTCAGCGACGGCTGGTCCACCGACGTCCTCGCCGACGACCTGCTCGCCCACTACACGGCGTACGCCCGCAACACCGGCCCGCACCTGCCCGACCTGCCGATCCGGTACGGCGACTACGCGGCCTGGCAACGTGACCGGGTAACCACCGGCGACCTGGCGGCGGCCCGGGAGTACTGGCGGCGGCAACTGGCCGGGATCACCCCGCTGGAACTGCCGGTCGACCACCCCCGTGGTGCCGCGCAGACCTTCACCGGCGCCTCGCACCACTTCCGGCTGGACCGCAGCCTGCTCGACGCGCTGCAACCGCTGGCCGACCGGACCGGCGCGACGGTGTACATGACGGTGCTGGCCGCGTACCAGGTGCTGCTGCTGCGGCACACCGGGCAGCCGGACTTCGCGGTCGGCTCGCCGGTCGCCGGCCGGGCACTGCCGGAACTGGCCCGCCTGGTCGGCATGTTCGTCAACATGCTGCCGATGCGGGCCGCCCTCGCCGACGACCCGACCTTCGCCGAGGCGCTGACCCGGGTCCGGGACACCGCCCTGGACGCCTGGTCGCACCAGGACCTCCCCTTCGAACAGGTGGTCCAGGAGTTGGAGACGGTGCGCGACCCGAGCCGGTCGCCGGTGTTCCAGACCGTCTTCGTCCTGCAACCCGAGCCCGGGCAACAGCCGGCCGACGGGTCGCTCACCGCCACCCGGTTCCCGTTCGACCTGCACGCCACCCGCTACGACCTGGAGCTGTACGCGTTCCCGTCGTCGGACGGGCTGGACTGCCTGTTCGTCTACAACAGCGACCTGTTCGCCGCCGAGCGGATCGGCTGGCTGGGCGGGCACCTGGCCGCCCTGCTGACCTCGGCGGCGGCCGACCCGGACCGCCCGGTGTCCCGGCTGGACCTGCTGACCGCACCGGAGGTGGCCGAGGCCGCCCGGCGCAACGACACCGCGCAGGACCTCGGCCCACCGACCTGCCTGCACCGGCTGGTCGTCGCGCAGGCCGCCCGTACCCCGGACGCGGTGGCCGTCCGGGACGCCCGGGGCGCGGTCAGCTACGCCGAACTCGACCGGCGGGTGCACCGGCTGGCCGGCGCGCTCACCGCCGCCGGTGCCCGGACCGGTGACCTGGTCGCCGTGGTCATGGAACGCGGCGTCGAGCAGGTCGTGGCGACCCTGGCCGTCCAGTTGGCCGGGGCGGCGTACCTGCCGGTGGACCCGGACCTGCCGGCGGCCCGCCGGCACCACCTGGTCGAGCGGGGCGGCTGCCGGCTGGCGCTCACCCAGCCCTGGCTGGTCGACGCGCTGGACTGGCCGGACGAGGTGCGCCCGCTGGTGGTCACCGACGACGGGGCCGCCCCGGGCGACGGGGCACCGGACGGCACCGCGCCGGCACCGGCTGCCAGCGCGCCGGACGGCGTCGTGCCCGACCCGGCGGGACCGGACGACCTGGCGTACGTCATCTTCACCTCCGGCTCCACCGGCGACCCCAAGGGCGTGGTCATCGACCACCGGGCCGCCGTCAACACGGTCCGGGACATCAACCGGCGTTTCGCGGTCGGCCCCGCCGACCGGGTCCTGGCCGTCTCCGCGCTCAGCTTCGACCTGTCCGTGTACGACGTCTTCGGCCTGCTCGCCGCCGGCGGCACCCTGGTCATGCCGGAACCGGCGGCGGCCAAGGACCCGGCCGCCTGGGCCCGCTGGGTCCGCGACCACCGGATCACCGTCTGGGACTCGGTACCCGCCCTGATGGAACTGCTCGTCGAACACGCCGAGCAGGACGGCGCCGACCTGACCTCGCTGCGCCTGGTGCTGCTCTCCGGCGACTGGATCCCGCTGGACCTGCCCGACCGGATCCGCGCCGTCGCCCCGCACGCCCAGGTGATCAGCCTCGGCGGCGCCACCGAGGCCGCCATCTGGTCGATCTGCTACCCGGTCGACGCGGTCGACCCGCAGTGGCGGTCCATCCCGTACGGCACCCCGCTGGCGAACCAGAGCTTCCACATCCTGGACCGGCACGGCCACCCCGTACCGGTCGGGGTCACCGGCGAACTGCACATCGGCGGCGTCGGCGTGGCCCGGGGCTACTGGCGGGACCCGGAGCGCACCGCGGCCAGCTTCGTCCACCACCCGGTCACCGGGGAGCGGCTCTACCGCACCGGGGACCTGGGCCGGTACCGGCCGGACGGGGTGATCGAGTTCCTCGGCCGACGGGACAGCCAGGTCAAGATCCGGGGCTACCGGATCGAGCTGGGTGAGATCGAAGCCCACCTGTCCCGCTGCCCCGGGGTCGCCGATTGCGTGGTGAGCGTGCTGCGGCAGGACGGCGGACAGCTCCTCGTCGGGTACGTGGTACCCCGCGACGGTGCCGCACCCACCCCCGCCGAACTGCGCGGGTACCTCACCGAACGGCTCGCCGGGTACATGGTGCCCAGCCACTACGTGACCCTGCCCCGGCTGCCGCTGACCGGCAACGGCAAGGTGGACCGCAACCGCCTCCCCGCGCCGCAGGCGGTCCCCGCGCCCGGTCCCGCCGTGGCCGGCGACGACGACACGGCACCCGTCACCCCGACCGAGCGGGCCGTGCTGGCGGTGTTCCGGGAGACCCTCGCGGTGGCGTCGGTCGGCCTGGACGACAACTTCTTCGACCTCGGCGGGCACTCCGTCGCGGCGATCCAGACGGTCACCCGGCTACGCCGGGCCCTGCCGGGCGACCCGGACACCGCACCGGTGTTCGGGGTGACCGACCTGTTCCGCCACCCCACCGTGCGGGAGTTCGCCGCCCTGATCGACCGGTCGACCGACGGGCCGGCCGACGAGACCCCCGGCCTGCGGATGCTGCACCGGTTGACCCCCCGGTCGGCCGGCACCCCGACGGTGACCTACGTCTGTGTGCCCTACGGCGGCGGCCAGCCGATGGTGTACCAGCCGCTCGCCGACGCCCTGCCCACCGACCGGGCGCTGTACGCGGTGGCGATCCCCGGACACGACCCGACCCGGCCCGACGAGGTGACCGAACCGATCGAGGTGACCGCCCGGCGCTGCGCCGACGAGATCGCCGCGCACCTCGACGGCCCGCTGGTCCTCTACGGCCACTGCGGCATCGGTGGGGCGCTGGCCGTGGAGACGGCCCGCTGCCTGGAGGCCGCCGGCCGGGACCTGACCGCCGTCTGCGTGGGTGGCATCTTCCCCTTCGCCCGACCGGCCGGCCGGATCGCCGGGCCGCTGTCCCGGCTGGTGCGCTTCGACCGGCTCGGCGGCGACCGGGCCTACGAGAACCGGCTGCGGGCCACCGGCGGCGACGTCGCCGGCCTGGAACCGCAGCAGGTCAGGTTCATGATCGCCAGCCTGCGGCGGGACTCCCGCCTCGCCGAGGACTACTTCACCCGGCTGCTCGCCAGTGACCCGACGCCGCTGCGGGCGCCGATCGTGTCGGTGGTCGGCGAGCGGGACGTCGCCACCGACTTCCACGCCGAGCGGTTCCGCGAGTGGCACTTCCTCACCGCCACCACCGCTCTGGTCGTGCTCGACGAGGCCGGCCACTACTTCCTGCGGTACCGCGCGCAGGAACTGGCCGAGATCCTGACCGGCGCCCCGGACACCGTGGCCACCGCGACCGCGACCCGGATCGACACGTACACCGTGGACTCCGCGCCGCGCGGGGACCGGCCGGGCTGGTGGACCCAGTCGGTGTCGCTGGCCGGTACCCGGCCGGACGCCGCCACACCCGACCAGGCCGGCCCACGACCGGGCCTGGGCCGGTTCCTCACCGTCGCGGTGAGCCAGCTGGTGTCGTTCACCGGTACCGCGCTCACCGACTTCGCCCTGCCGCTGTGGGTCTACCTGACCACCGGCTCCCTCGCGCAGTTCGCCGTGTTCATGATGCTCGCCATCGTGCCCGGGGTGTTCGTCGCCCCGCTGATCGGCGCCGTCGTCGACCGCGCCGACCGGCGCCGCGTCATGATCGCGGGCAGCTGCGCGGCCGGTACCGTGCAACTCGTCCTCGGGCTGCTGGTCTGGACCGACAACCTGGCGATCTGGCACACCTACCCGCTGGTGACCCTGCTGTCGGTGGCGTTGACCGCGCACCGGCTCGGCTACACCACGGCCGTCCCGCAGCTGGTACCCAAGCAGTACCTGGGCCACGCCAACGGGCTGGTGCAGCTGGCCAACGGCATCGCCCAGTTCGTGGCGCCGCTGGGTGCGGTGGCCCTGCTGTCCACCATCGGCCTCGGCGGCATCCTGCTCTTCGACCTGGTCGGCTTCGTGGTCGGGATCAGCATCCTGCTCGCCACCCGGTTCCCCCGCACCATGGCGTACACGCCGCGCGAACCACTGGCCACCGAGATCGCCCAGGGTTTCCGGTTGTCCTTCGGCAACCGGTCCTTCCGGGCGCTGATCGGGTACTTCGCGCTGCTCAACATCCTGCTCGCGCCGCTGCTGATGTCGCTGATGCCGCTGTCGCTGTCGTTCGGTGACATGTCGACGGCGGGCACCGTGTCGTTCATCGGGGGTGGGGGCGCCGCACTCGGCGGACTCGTCGTCGCCTTCTGGGGCGGCCCGGCCCGGCGGCGGGTCCGGGGCATGCTGCTGGTGTCGCTGCTGTTCGGCGTCTTCGGCGTGGTCGCCGGGGTGCACCCGTCGGTACTCGTCGTCGGGCTCGGCGCCTTCGGCCTGTGGGGCACCCTCTCGGTGGTCAACGGCATCTATCTGACGGTCGTGCACGTCAAACTGCCGCAACGGTTCCACGGCCGGGTCATCGCCCTCAACCAGGCGGTGGCGTGGTCCACGCTGCCGGTCGGGTTCGCGGTCGTGGCGCCGCTGGGGGAGCGGCTGCTCCAACCGCTGATGACCGATGACGGCGCGCTCGCCCCCACCGTCGGCGCGGTCATCGGCACCGGCCCGGGCCGGGGACTCGGCCTGCTGTACGTCCTGCTCGGCGTGGCGCTCACCGCCCTGGTCCTGGCCGCGTTGCGGACCCGCGCCCTGCGGCACTTCGACGACGAGGTCCCCGACGCCGATCCCGACGACCTGGTCGGCGCGCGGACCGTCCAGGCCCGGACCGCCGGGCCCGCACCTGCCCCCGATCGAGGAGTGGAGCACGCGTGACCGCCGAGCCCGATGTCTTCCCGGCCGCCTCCGGGCAGGAACGCATGTGGTTCCTTGCCCGCCTGGAGCCCGACCTCGCGGTCTACAACGTCAACCTGTGGATCCCGCTGCCGCCCGACTACGACCTGCCGCTGGTCCGCGAGGCGTTGACCCTGCTGGTCCGGCGGCACGAGGTGCTGCGGACCACGTTCCGGCTGGACACCGCCGAGCCGGGCACCGGTGCCGGTGCCGACAGCACCGACGGTGCCGCCGCCCGGGGTGGCGTCGTGCAGCTCGTCCACCCCGACGCCGCACTGGACGTCACCGCAACCGACCTGCGGGACCTGCCCGCCGCCGAGCGGGAACCGGCCTTCCACCGGCTGGCCCGGGCCGACGCCGCCCGACCGTTCGCCCTGGACCGCGCCCCGCTGTGGCGGGCCCGGCTGGTCCGGCTCGCCGCCGACGACCTGCGGCTGATCTGGATCTGCGACCACACCGTCTTCGACGGCGCCTCCTCGGACCCGTTCGTCACCGAACTGCTGGAGTGCGCCGCCGCGCTCGCCGAGGGACGCCCGCCCCGCCTGGTCGACCTGCCGATCCAGTTCGCCGACTACGCCGTCTGGCAGCGCGGACGCCTCACCGACGAGCGGGTCGCCACCGAACTGGCGCACTGGCGCCGGGTCCTCGCGGACCTGCCCGACGAGCTGGGCCTGCCCACCGACCGGCCCCGCCCGCCGGTGCGCAGCTACCGGGGCGAGGTGCACCGGTTCGCCCTGTCGGCGGCCCTGACCGCCCGGGTCGAGCAGTGGTCGCAGCGGCGCGGGGTCACCCCGTTCATGACGCTGCTCGCCGCGTTCAAGACCCTGCTGTCGCGGTGGGCCGGGCACCCGGACATCGTCGTCGGCTGCCCGATGGCCGGTCGGGCCCTGCCCGAACTGCAACCCCTGATCGGCATGTTCGTCAACGCCGTCGTCATCCGTACCGACCTGGGCGGCGACCCGGGCTTCACCGACATCGTGCACCGGGTCCGCGCCGCCCTGCTGGAGTCGATCGACCACCAGGAACTGCCCTTCGAACGCATCGTGGAGGACCTCCAGCGCACCCGGGACCTCAGCCGGCCGCCGCTCTACCAGGTCGCGTTCAACCTGGTGCCCTCGGACACCCGGGGGCAGATCGCCAACGGCACCGTCAAGGTCGACCTGGCCCTGGACCTCAACGTCCGGGACGGGCGGCTGCACGGCCGGTTGGAGTACGCCACCGACCTGTTCGACACCGCCACGGTGCAGCGGCTCGCCGACACGTACACCACCCTGCTCACCGCCGCCCTCGACGACCCCGACCGGCCGATCTCCCGGCTGCCGCTGCTCACCGCCGCGCAGCGGGCGGCCGTGCTCGCCGCCGGCCACGGTGCGGACGTACCGTTGCCGGCCCCGGCGCTGCTCACCGACCTGCTGGACGCCCAGGCGCGGCGTACCCCCGACGCGGTCGCCGTGGTCGCCGGCCCGGACACCCTCGGTTACGCCGCGCTGCACACCCGGGCCAACCGGCTCGCCCACCGGCTACGCGAGCGGGGGGTGGGGCCGGAGACCCCGGTGGCCGTCTGCGTTCCACGCCGCCCGGACCTGGTCGTCGCGCTTCTCGCGGTGCTCAAGGCCGGCGGGGTGCTGGCCCCCCTCGATCCCGACCACCCGCCCGCCCGGCTGGCGTTCCAGCTCGCCGACTCCCGGGCCGCCGTCGTGCTCACCACGCACGACCTCCGCGAGCGCTTCGCCGCCCACGACCAGGTGACGGTGGTACCGGTCGACGAACCTGACCGGCAGCCGGGGCCGGACACCCCGCCGCCGACCGACCTGCACCCGGAGCACGCCGCGTACCTGCTCTACACCTCCGGTTCCACCGGCCGCCCCAAGGGGGTGCTCACCAGCCACCGGTCGCTGGTGAACCGGCTGGCCTGGATGCAGCAGCGGTTCCGCCTCGGCACCGACGACGCGGTGCTGCACAAGACCTCCGCCGGCTTCGACGTGTCGCTGTGGGAACTGTTCTGGCCGCTGGTCACCGGGGCCCGGCTGGTCCTGGCCGCCCCCGACGGCCAGCGCGACCCGGGGTACCTGCGCGACGAGATCGTCCGCAGCGAGGTCACCACCGTCCACTTCGTCCCGTCGATGCTGGAGCTGTTCGTGTCGACCGACGGGATCGAGGCGTGCCGGTCGCTGCGCCGGATCGTCTGTAGCGGCGAGGAACTGACCCGGAGCCTGGCCGAACGCTGCCGGCAGCGGCTGCCGGACACCGGGCCGCACAACCTGTACGGCCCGACCGAGGCGGCGATCGACGTCTCCGCGTGGCCGTTCGACCCGGCCGTACCCGGACCGGTGCCGATCGGCCGGCCGGAGGCCAACACCCGGCTGCACGTACTCGACCGGTGGCTGGAACCGCTGCCGGTCGGCTTCCCCGGCGAGCTGTACCTCGGCGGGGTGCAGCTCGCGCGCGGCTACCTGGGCCGCCCCGGCCGGACCGCCGGGGTGTTCCTGCCCGACCCGCACGGGCCGGCCGGTGCCCGGCTGTACCGCACCGGCGACCTGGCCCGGCTGCGGGCCGACGGTGCCGTGGAGTACCTGGGACGCACCGACGCGCAGGTCAAGGTGCACGGCGTCCGGGTCGAACTCGGTGAGATCGAGAGCGTGCTGGTCGGGCACCCGCAGGTACGCCGGGCGGTGGCCGCCATCCGCGACGACGCGCCCGGCGGTCGGGGCCTGGTCGCCTACGTCGACTGGGCCGGCGAACCCACCGACGCGCCGGCACGCCTGCGTGAGCTGCTCGGGCAGCACCTGCCGGTCACCCTGCTGCCGCAGGCGTTCGTGCTGACCACGGACTTCCCGACGTCGCCCAGCGGCAAGGTCGACCGGGCGGCGCTGCCGGCCCCGGCCGGTACCGACCGTACCCAGGTGGCCGCCGCGTACCAGCCGCCGGGCACCCCGCTGGAGGAGGAGTTGTGTGCCCTCTGGGCGCAGCTGCTCGGCCGGGACCGGGTCGGTGTCGCCGACGACTTCTTCGAACTGGGCGGGCACTCGTTGCTGGCCGTGCAGCTCGTCGGCCGGCTGCGGGAACGTTACGGGGTGGAGTTCCCGCTGCGCCGCTGTTTCGAGGTCACCACGGTGGGCGGGCACGCGCTGGAGATCCTGGCGCTGCGCCTGGCCGACACCGACGCCGAGGCGCTGCTGGCCGCCCTGGAGGCGGGTTCCTGACCGGCCGTGCCGCCGGTCGCCGGCCCGGGGACGGGCCGCCGACCGGCGGGCGGTGCGGCCGGGTCAGCCGGTACGCCACTTCTGGTTGGCGGTACCCGCGCACTCCCACAGTTGCAGGCGGGCACCGTCGTTACCGTTCCAGTCCTTGATGTCGACGCACTTGTTCGCCTGCGGGTTGACCAGGTCACCGGCGGCCGAGAGGACGAACTGCTGGGCCGGGTTGCCGCTGCAGTTGGCGATCTGGATGACCGCGCCGTTGTCCCGGGAACCCCAGGCGACGTCCATGCACTTGTTGTTCTGGATACGCAGCGTGCCGCCGGTGAACGTCCAGGCCTGGGCGCCGGTGCCGTTGCAGGTCCAGGTCTGCAACGGCACGCCGTCGGAGAAGTTCGAATTCGGCACGTCGATGCACTTGTTGTTCCAGTTGCTGATCAGCCGGGTCGTACCGCCACCGCCGGTGGTGGTCAGGGAGAGCCCGTACACGCCGAGGATCTCGTTGACCGGCTGGAACCACATGGTGCCCCCGGTGGTGCAGTTGCCCGTACCGCCGGAGGTGACGCCCTGGGCCTGGTTGCCGGAGAGCCACGCGCCCCCGGAGTCGCCCCCCTCGGCGCAGGCGTTGCTGCGGCTCAGGCCGGACACGGAGCCCTGGGCGTAGGTGATGGTCTCGTTGCGGCCGAGGATCGTGCCGCACCGCCAGCCGGTGGTGCGCCCGGAGCGGCACACCGAACTGCCGATCACCGCGTCCTGCGATCCGGCCACCCCCACGTTGCCGCCGGCGTAGTTGTTGACCCAGGGCTGCGGGGTCCAACTGCTGTTGGTCCGGACCCAGGCGTAGTCGTTGCCGGGGAACGAGGAACCGGCGAAGGTGCCCTGGGAGACGTTGTTGTAGCCGAGGGTGGGGCTGCCGGTCCCACCGCAGTGGCCGGCGGTGACGAAGCCACCCGCGACGGCGAAGCCGACGGAGCACAACGTGTTGCCGTTGATGACGAACTGGTCGCCGCCCCGGATGTCGTACACCGGTCGGGGCGCGTCGGGGGAGTCGACGTACCGGACCACGCGCGGGTCGGCGCCGCTGCCGGCGACGAACGCCCGCGCCCTGGTGGCCGAGCCCGGCGGGACCAGCACCACGACGCTGTTGGTCGGCACGTCGACGTACCACCCGTGCACGGTGCCCGGGTCGGCCCCGGCGGCGCGTCCGTCGAGGGCGTTGCGTGCGGTGTCGAGGGTGTGCCGGCTGTGCCGGACGACGACCGCCTCGGCGCCCCCGGCCCGGACCGTGGCGACGGCGGACGGGTCGGTGACGGCGACGGTCAGGCGCCGTCCGTCGGCCGGGATCCAGGCTCCGGCGTACCGGGTACCGAGTTCGGTGCGCAGCCGTGCGTCGACGACCGGGGCGGCGGCCTCGACGCGGAGCCGTTCGGCGATCTGGGCGTCGGTGAGTCGCAGGTCGCGGCGCATCGCCTCGCGCATGCCCGGCGCGAGCGTGAGGTCCCCGGCGGTGACGCCGGCCGGGGTGTCCCGTCCGGCCGGGGTGGTGTCGGCGGCGAGGGCGGGGGCGGTCAGGCCCGCCAGCGCGGCGGTGACCGCGCCGACCGCGAGTGACCGTAACGTGCGGATCATGGGGTCCTTCCTTCGGT
>NZ_WVUH01000160.1 GCF_017614955.1 Micromonospora echinofusca | reverse complement strand
TATAAGAGACAGCTCCGGACCCGACCCCCCGACAGGCCGAGCTTCCCACCGACCCGGCACCGCCCGGACCCCGCGCCAGCCGCTCGCGGCCCGCCGCCGTCGCCGGCTTCGGCCTGCGGGCCGCGGTGCTGGCCAGCCTGGTGGTCACCGGGGCGACCGCGACGGGCCCGCAGGGCATCTCCGACGATCCGGTCCGCCTGGTGTCCGGCACCAGCACCACCTGCTGCCCACCCGATGCCCCACTCTGAACGTTGACCAGCACCGATGCCCCCGGGCGGGCCGTGGACACCCGCGACCCGCCCGCCGCATCGGGATGATCCGGGCACCCCTACCCGGCACCCCAGCGATGGACACGACGTGTCACAGCTATGTAACGTCCAATGACCGTGGCGTACCGATCGGTCATTGTGGGCAGAGACGAGGAAATCCGAGCGATCACCGAGGCCCTCGGCGCCGCCCGTGAGGGACGTGGTGGCGCGGTCTTCCTCGTCGGTGAGGGCGGCATCGGCAAGACCCGGCTCGCCAGCGCGGCCGGCGACCTCGGGTACGCCACCGGCATGCGACTGATGCGCGGGCGCAGCAGCACCACCGGCCCGCTGGTGCCGTACCGCGCGCTGACCGAGGCGGTACTGTCGCTGCTCCGCGACGGCGACCCGGTCGACGTGGACCAGCTCGGGTCGTACCGGCCGGTGCTCGGCCGGCTCGTACCCGACCTGCGCCCCGCCTCCACCGACCAGGGCGACGCCTCGCTGGTCATCCTCGCCGAGGCGGTACTGCGACTGACCGGACTGGCCGGGCGGGGACGCGGCTGCCTGATGACCCTGGAGGATCTGCACGACGCCGACCCGGAGACCCTGGGGGTGGCCGAGTACCTGGTGGACAACCTCGCCCACCAGCCGGTACTGCTGATCGGGACGTTACGTGACCGACCCGGTGCGGCACTGGACCTCGCCCGGTCGGTGGTACAGCGCGGCAACGGCCAGCTCATCGAGCTGGGCCGGCTCGACCGAGGCCAGCTGGCCCGGATGGTGGCGTCCTGCCTCGACCGCACGGTGTCCGAGGTGCCGGACGCGGTGACCGAACTCCTGTGGGCCGGCAGCACCGGGAACCCGTTCCTGGTCGAGGAGCTGCTCAGCGACGTCGTCGACAGCGCCACCCTGGTACGGACCACCGAAGGGTGGCGGATGTCCGGGGACGTCCTGACCAACCGGCCGGACACCTTCGCCCGGAGCGTACGGCGGCGGGTCGAACAGCTACCCGAACAGACCCGCGAACTGATCATGGTGGGGGCGCTGCTCGGCGCCCGTTTCCCGCTGCCCGTCGCGCAGGCCGTCACCGGGCTGACCGACCGGGACCTGCTCCGGCACCTCCAGGCACCGGTGGCCGCGCAGCTGGTCGTCGCCGACGACCAGACCCCCGACTGGTACCGCTTCCAGCATCCGCTCGTCCAGGAGGCCCTGGTGGGCCTCCTGGAGCCCGGTGAGCGGACGCGGCTGGCCCGGCGCACCGTGGACGCGGTCGCCGCCGGCTACCCGGGCCTGCCCGGAGAGTGGTGCCAGATCAGCGCCGCCCTCCGGCTGAAGGCCGGGGAGACCGTCGCCGCCGGCCGGCTGCTGGCGGAGGCGGGCCGGCGCTGCCTGGCCGAGGGCGCCGCCAGCTCCGCCGTCGCGCTGCTGGACGAGGCGTGGGCGCTGCTCGTCGACGACGACGCGGCGGTCCGCGCCGACGCGCTGGAGGCGCTGATCTACGCGCTCGCGGAGGCCGGGCGGATCGGCCGCGCCCTCGCCATGGTCGATGTCGTCGACCAGGTTGCCGGCGCCCTCGACCAGCGTCGCCTGGCCCACCTGCACACCCGGCTGGCCTGGGCGGCGATGCTGGCCGGGCAGTCCGTGGAGGGGATGGCCCGGATGCAGGCGGCCCGCGCCCTGCTCGGTCCCGACCCGCTGCCCGCCGACGCGGCGAGCATCGACGTGGTCGCCGCCCACCTGGAACTCGACCTGCCCGGACCGGACCGGATCCAGCAGGTGGAGACCACGGCCCGCCGGGCCGCGAAGGTGGCCGAGGAGGCCCACTCACCGGTGGTCGCCTGCCAGGCGTGGCAACTGGTCGGCACGCTGGTGCGGCACCGTGACCCGAGCGAGGCGACGGCCTGCCTGGAGCGGAGCCGGGCCATCGCCGTGGAACACCAGCTCTCCATCTGGGAGATCCACGCGCTGGTCCGGCTCGGCAACGACGACGCCCTCCGCGACGGCGGTACCGAACGGCTGGAGCAGGCCCGCGCACAGGCGTCCCGGATCGGCGCGGTGACCGCGCGGTACCAGGCGGAGGCGAGCATCGCCCTCCAGGCGGTACTCCAGGGCGACTACCAGCGGGCCGAGATGCTGATCGACGACGTGTGGACGGCGACCACCCGGCTGAAGCTGCTGGAGACCGCGGAGTACGTGCTGCTGCTGCGGGCCGTCCTCGCCGGACACCGGGGCCGACGGCGCGACATGGAGGCCACGCTCACCGAGCTACGGGACGCGCACGGCGACCAGACCCGCAACAGCCCCCGCATCCACGGGCTGGCGCGCACCTTCTGCGCCCTGCTGGAGGAGGACCGCACCCGGGCGGTACGGGAGATGTCCCGTGCCCTCGACGCCGACAACCGCAACCCGACCACGTTCCACCTGGTCGGCCGGTACGGGCTGGATCTGCTGCTGGGCGCGCTCGGTACGTCGGCACCCGCGTCCCGTCCCGCGCCGCCGGCCGCCACCCCGGCCGGGACGCTGCGCTGGGACCGGCAGTTCGCGCTCTTCGCCCAGGCGGTACTCGCCGGCCGGCGGGGCGCACACGAGGAGGCCACCGCCGCCGTCGCGGATGCGGCGCAGGTGGGCCAGCCGTACCCGATGGGCCGGCACCTGGGGCTGCGGCTGGTCGCCGAGGCGGCACTGGCCGACGGGTGGGGCAGCCCGGTGGAGTGGCTCCGGGTCGCCGAGGAGTACTTCCACGACGCCGAGGTACCGGCGGTGGCGGGTGCCTGCCGGACCCTGCTACGCACGGCGGGGGTACGGGTCGGTCAACGACGCAGCGGGCTGGACCACATGCCGTCGGCGCTGCGCTCCGCCGGGATCACCGTCCGGGAGTTCGAGGTGCTGCAACTGCTCGTCGACCGGCTCAGCAACCGGGAGATCGGGGAACGGCTCTACCTGTCGGCGCGGACCGTCGAACGGCACATCTCGAATCTGATCAACAAGACCGGCCTGCCGAACCGGATCGCGCTCAGCGAGTTCGCGGCCCGGGGTTTCCAACGCTGACCGCCCCGGCGTCCTGCGCCGGGTCGGCGGCAGGTACGGCTGGCGATGGTCCGGTCCGGACCCGGCGGGCAGCCCCGACAGGACCACGCTCACCCGGGACACGTCGTGGTCACAGTGCACCCGACCGAACCGGAGCAGCGGCTGGGCCGCCGCGAGGGCCGTGGTGACGGTCAGGCACCGCCCGGCCGGTACCACGAAGAGCAGCTCGACCCGGGCCGTACCGGCCGGTGCGCGGGTCACCATCTCCGCCGGGACACCGGTCGCGGTGACCACGCGCAACACCCCGGCGAGTTCGGCGGCCGGTACCTGCCCCACCCGGACCACCGCCCGGCCACGGTCGTACCGCACGGCGGTGACCCGGTCGCCCGGTACCGGCGGACCGTCGCCGTGCTCCGCCACGTCGTCACCGGACACCCGCTCCGGACACCCCCGCCCTGTCTCGGCGATCTGCTCTCCCCCAGACGATGCCCGTCGACGCCCGCCCGCGACAGGGAAGGACCGGCAGAATCGGACCGCCCCTCTTCCTGCCTTTCTGTCTCTACGCCGGCCGGGCCGCGATCGGGCACGCTGGCGGGCCACAGCGCAGACCACCGAGCCGCAGGAGCCAGGGCATGACCGACGGAACCGACGATGCCGTCTACCGGGTCGTCCGCAACGACGAAGAGCAGTTCTCGATCTGGCGGGCCGACCGTGACCTGCCCACCGGCTGGTACGCCGAGGGCACCTCGGGTAGCCGGCAGGACTGCCTCGACCACATCGGACAAATCTGGACCGACCTGCGCCCGGCCAGCCTGCGCCGCCGCATGACAGCGACGCACACCCCGGCGTGACCGGCCCCGGCGACGCAGTGATGGAGATGAGTTGCTGATGGGTGGCTACGGCGATGTGGGCCCCGGGGTGCTCTCCACCGTCGGCGCGACGCCACTGGTGGAGCTCACCCGGCTCCTGCCCGGCAGATCCTTCCGCACCTACGCCAAGCTGGAGGCGGCCAACCCGGGTGGCAGCATCAAGGACCGGTCGGCGTACGTGATGCTCGCCGACGCGATCCGCACCGGTGCCGTGGTGCCCGGCCGGTCGGTGGTGGTCGAGTCCAGTTCGGGCAACCTCGGGATCGGGCTGGCCCAGGCGTGCCGCTACTTCGACCTGCGGTTCATCTGCGTGGTCGACCCGCGCACCAATCCGCAGAACGTCGCCATCATGCGGGCGTACGGCGCCGAGGTGCAGACCGTCACCGACCGGGACCGCACGACCGGGGAGTACCTGCCGGTACGGATCCGGCGGGTCCGTGAGCTGGTGGCCACCCTGCCCGACGCGTACTGCCCGGACCAGTACGCCAACCCACGGAACGCCTGGGCGCACCGCACCACCATGCGGGAGATCGTCGAGGCCCTCGACGGCCGGTTGCACTACCTGTTCTGTGCCACCAGTTCCTGCGGCACCCTGCGCGGCTGCGCCGAGTACGCCGCCGAGCACGGCCTGCCGGTACGGATCGTCGCGGTGGACGCGGAGGGCAGTGCCATCTTCCGGCCGCCGGTGGGTCGGCGGCTGATCCCGGGGCACGGGGCGGCGGTGCTCCCGGGGCTGTTCCGGCCGGGGCTGGCCGACGAGGTGGTCCACGTCAGTGACCTGGACTGCCTGGTGGGTTGCCGGCGCCTGGCCGCCCGGGAGGCGATCCTGGCCGGTGGGTCCTCCGGCGCGGTGGTGACCGCCCTGGACCGGCTCGGCGACCGGATCCCGGCCGGGGCGAACTGCGTGATGATCCTGCCCGACCGGGGTGAGCGGTACCTGGACACCATCTACGACGACGGGTGGGTGTCGACCCACTTCGGGGACGTCGCCTGGCGGTGGCGGGACGACGCCGTGCAGACCGCGCCCTGCTGAGCGGCGGCGGACCGGGCCGGCTCAGATCAGGCCGGCCCGGACGGCCCGGGCCACCGCGTGGGCCCGGTTGCGGACCTGCAACCGGGCCATCAGGTCGTAGATGACGTTCTTGACGGTGTGCTCGGAGCAGAGCAGGACCCGGGCGATCGCGGCGTTGCCGTGCCCTTCGGCCATCAGGTTGAGCACCATGGTCTGCCGGGCGGTGAGCGGCACCGGCGGGCCCGCCTCGGTCACGGGCCCCGCCTCGATCGCCCTGCTGAGCAGCCGGATCAGGATCTCGTAGGGCAGCCGCCCCTCGCCGTACCGCGCCGACTGCACCGCCGCGAGCAGTTGCGCCGGGGTCACCTCGGCACGGCGCAGCATCGCGTCCACCCCCGACCGGATGGCGCGGCGCACCCCGGCCGGGGTGAACGCGTCCGCGACGACCAGCAGCGGTCGCTCCCCCGCCGGGCAGGCCAGCCGGTACGCGGCGAGCGCCGCGTCGACCGTGTCCGCCACGGCGAGGACCACCGTCGGCGGGGACGGCTCGGGCGGGTCGGCCACCCCCACCCCGGCCCGTCCGAGCAGGTCGAGCAGGGCGGCCCGGTCGCCCGGCTCGTCGGCCACCACGTGCACCCGCAGCCGCTGGGCGACGTCGACGGTCACAACAGCCCCGCCCGCAGCGCGTACGCCACCGCGTGCGCCCGGTTGCGGAGCCGGAACCGGTGGGTGATGTCGTGCATGACACTGACCACGGTACGGGCGGAGTAGGACAGTTCCTGGGCGATCTCACCGGTCTCCCGACCGTCGGCGACCAGCCGCAGCACCGCACGCTCCCGGGTGCTGAGGCCGGGTCCGCCGGCACCACGGGTACCGGTCGCCACGCCGTCGGCGTTCTGTTCCAGCAGTCGGGCCAGCATCTCCGGGGGCACCATGCAGTCCCCACCGGCGGCGGCCAGGACGGTCCGGGCCAGCCGCTCGGCACCGGCCTCCCGGCGGCGGAGCAGCCCCCGGGCACCGGCGGCGATGGCATGCAGCGCGTCGGCCGGGGTCAGCTCGGTCGCCACCAGCACCACCTCCGGCCGTTCGGTCGCGTTGCGGGTGGCCCGGACCAGGTCCAGTTCCTGCGGACCCACCGCGTCGACGATCACCACCGTCACCCGGCCGGGCTCGTCCGGCAACACCACCGCCAGGTCCGGGCAGGACCGCAGGGCCGCGACCGCCCCGGCCTCCAGTACCGGGTCCAGTGCGAGGACGCTGACACACACCGGATCACCCATCGGATCCTCCTCAGTCGACGGTACGGATCTTCCGATCCCCGTCAGCATCGATGAACCCGGATGGCTGCGCATGCGGGAGGTACCCGCGCATTCCCGGTACCGCAGCGACCTGCGACGACAGCGGGGCCGCACCGGACACCCGGTGGTCGTCCACCGCCACCGGGCGCCGGCCACCGGGAAAACTGCGGGTGGTGCCCGCACGTCGCAGCGGGGTGGGCCGTCCGGCACCCACCCCGCCCCCGCGTCGGGACCGGACTCAGCGGGCCGTCGACCCGCGCGTCCCCTCCGTCCCCTCCGTCCGCGCCATCACCCGCTCCAGCAGGCGGGCCAACTCCGCCACGTGCGGCGGGCGCAGGACGCCGAGGTGGTCGCCGGCCACCCGGTGCACCCGCAGCCCGTTCGGGGCCAGCTCCGTCCACCGGTCGCGGTACTGCGCGTAGGACTGCCCGCAGGACACCTCGTGCCGCCCGTCGGCAAGCTCGTCACCGACCAGCAGATGCATCGGACCCGGGTACGGACGCTGCCGGTGGCCGAGCATCGCCTCGGTGAGTTCCCGCCACACCCGCAGCCGCCCCGGCCAGAAGGTGTCCCCGGGTGACGGCGGTTCCTTGGTGCCCTCGTCGATGACCCGCTCCAGCACCTCGACGAAGCGCCGTTGCAGGTCGCCGATCTCCGCCGGTGCGGTGGCCCGGTCCAGGCGGGCCAGCAGTTCCTCCCCGTGGGCCAGGGTCGCCGCCTCCTCCCACAGGTTACGGCGGGTGTGGCTGTCCAACGCCGGGTCCAGGAGCACACAGGTGACCTGTTCACCGGCCCGCAGCAACCGGTCCGCCAGCTCACCGGTGACCGGTCCGGCACCGCACCAGCCCAGCAGGTGGTACGGGCCGGTGGGCCGGACCGCCCGGATGCGGTCGAGGAAGAGGTCCGCGACCGCGTCGACACTGCCCGGCGGGGGCACCTCACGGTGCAGTCCGGGCCACTCCAGGGCGGCGACCGGACGGTCCGGCGGAAGGTACTCGGCGAGGTGCACGTACCACTGGCCGCCGCCCGGGTAGACGCAGAACAACGGGGGCCGCGTACCGGCACGACGGAACCAGAGCAGGGCGTCCTCGGCCCGGTCCGGCGTGCCGACGGACGCACCGGGATCCACCGCCCGGGCCAGGTCGGCGATCGTGCGGTGCCGGTAGAAGTCCCGGAAGGGCAGCACGAGACCGTGTTCCTCGCGCAGTCGCACGATGATCCGCATCACCGCCATGGAGTGCACGCCGAGGGCGGTGAACGCCTCGTCCACCCCGACCCGGGACAACCCGAGGACCTCCGCGAGGGTGGCGGCGAGGACCCGTTCGGTGCGGGTACGCGGGGCGAGGTGGGGACGGTCGCCCCGACGGACGTCACCCGGGTCCGGTAGCGCCCGCACGTCGAGCTTGCCGCTCGGGGTCAGCGGCAACGCGTCGAGGACGACGTACGCCGCCGGGACGAGGTGCGCGGGCAGTTCCCCGGCGAGCCGGTCGGCCAGCCCCACCGTCGGCGGCTGCTCCGGCCCCCCGGAGGCGGGGACCAGGTAGGCGACCAGCTCCCGGTCACCACCCGGCGCGGTGTGTACCCGCACCGCCACGTCGGCCAGGTCGGCGTGCCGTCGCAGGGCGGCCTCCACCTCACCGGGTTCGATCCGGTACCCCCGGACCTTGACCTGCTGGTCGGCCCGGCCCCGGAACTCCAGGACCCCGTCCGGGCGGTACCGGGCCAGGTCACCGGTGCGGTAGAGCCGGGCGCCCGGCACGTCGGCGAACGGGTCGGGCACGAAGCGTTCCGCGGTCAGGTCGGGGCGCCCGAGGTACCCCCGGCCGACCTGCGCACCACCGATGTACAGCTCACCGGTCACGCCGACCGGGACCAGCGCCAGGTCGGCGTCGAGCACCCGCAGCACCGTGTTGTCGTTCGGCCGCCCGATCGGCAGCGGACCGGGGCCGAGTTCGCCGAGGGGCCACTCGGCCCAGCAGCAGCCCACCGTGGTCTCCGTGGGTCCGTACTCGTTGACCAGTCGCACCTGCGGGGCGTGCCGGGACCACCGGGCGACCAGGTCCCGGGTCAGTTCCTCCCCGCCGGCCACGATCCGGCCGGCGGCGGTGGGCAGGGCGGCGGTGGACACCGTGCGGTCCAGGATGGCCAGATGGGTGGGGGTCACCTTGAGCAGGTCGAACCCGCCCTGGTCCAGTGCCGCGACCAGCCCGTCCAGCCCGGGCGTGCCGTCGTCGTCGGTGAGGGTGACCGTCGCGCCGCGCAGCAGCGCGGGGAGGAGCGAGGTGACCGGCAGGTCGAAGGCCACCGACGAGTAGAGCGGTGAGCCGGCACCACCGGTCGGCGGGTACGCCGTGGCGCACCAGGAGAGGTAGTTGACCAGGTTGCGGTGTTCGATCATCACCCCCTTGGGGGCCCCGGTCGAGCCGGAGGTGTAGATCACGTAGGCCAGGGCGGCCGGGCTGGTCGTGATCCCGAGCGGACCGGCCGGGTACCCGGCGAGGGTCGGTTCGCGGTCGACCACGACCGGGGTGACCGGGGTGCCGTCCAACCGGTCGGCGAGCGCCGCCTGGGTCACCACCAGATCCGCTCCGGCCCCGGCGAGCAGGGCCTGGATCCGGGCAGCCGGATGACCGGGGTCGCAGGGCAGGTAGGCGGCACCCGCCTTGAGGATGCCGAGCAGCGCCACCAC
This sequence comes from Micromonospora echinofusca, assembly GCF_017614955.1. Classification (GTDB taxonomy): domain Bacteria; phylum Actinomycetota; class Actinomycetes; order Mycobacteriales; family Micromonosporaceae; genus Micromonospora; species Micromonospora echinofusca_A. The sequence continues at coordinate 6,676 of NZ_WVUH01000160.1, read as the reverse complement.
CAGGTCGGGCCCCCGGCGCAGCAGCACCCCCACCCGGGACTCGGCGCCGGCACCGAGCGACCGCAGGTGCCGGGCCAGCCGGTTGGCCCGGGCGTCCAGTTCGGCGTAGGAGACGCCGGTACCGTCGGCGCAGCGCAGCGCGGGCGCGTCCGGGGTACGGGCCACCTGGCGTTCGAAGAGCTCGTGCAGGCAGGCGTCCGGGTGATCGACCCGGGGGCCGGTACCGAAGGCCAGCAACTGCCGGGTCTCGGCCGGGTCGAGCAGGTTGCCCCGGGTCGGGCCGGCCGGATCGGTGGCCATCGCGACCAGCACCCGGCGGTACATGTCGGCCACCCGCGGTCCGTTGGCCCGGCTGATCCGGTCCGGCCGGGCGGCGAAGAAGAGCACCCCCGGGAAGGTCCAGGTGTCCACCGCGAACTCGTTCGGACTGACGTCGACGATCCTCGCGGTCTCGATCTGGCCGGCGTCGAGCACGTGGAAGTCCAGATAGGTGAAGGCCGCCTCGACCAGCGGGGAACCGTCCCCCCAGCGCCGCTGCATCTCGGGCAACGGGAACCGCCGGTGCGGCCAGACCGCCACCTCCTCGGCGAACACCTGCCGGACCAGGTCGGTCCAGGTCGCGCCGGTCAGGTCCACCCCGATCGGCAGGGTGTTGAGGTGCATGCCCCGGACCGCCTCACCGCCCTGGGTCTCCAGCCGCCCGTTGCACACCAGCCCGCTGTGGAACCGCCGGCTGCCGCTGATCGCGCTGAGCACCGTGAGGTGCGCGGCGAAGAGCACGCTCTTCAGCGGTACGCCGGCCGTGGCGGCCAACGCCCGCAGCCCGGGTTCCAGGTCGGCGAAGTTCACCCCGATCTTGTACGGCTGCTCCCCGGAGTCCGGTCCGGCCGCCCAGCTGTCCGGCAGGGTGACCCGGTCGAACCGGTCCAGCCGGTCGGCCCAGAAGTCCTGTTCGGTCGGGGAGGCGACGGCGCGCAGCTCGGCGGCGACGAAGTCGGCGTACCGCACGGTGTGTCCGGTCGGCGCGCCCGGCGCCCGCCCGTCCCGGATGGCCCGGTAGTCGGCGAGCAGTTCGGCGATCAGCGAGTGGTGGCTCCAGCCGTCCAGGATGGCGTGGCACTCGATGAACGAGAAGGTCCAGCGGGTCAGGTCGGTCTGGTGGACGTGGAAACGCAGCATCGGGGCCCGCCCGACGTCGAACGGCGACCGCCGGGTGTCGGCGGTGAACCGGGCGATGATCTCGGTGACGTCGTCCGGGTCGTGGCCCCGCAGGTCGTCGTAGCCGACCTCGACGGCCCCGTCCGGGTGCACGAGCTGCATCGGCCGTAGGAAGCGGGACAGGTCGAAACTGGTCCGCAGGATCTCGTGCCGGTCGGCCAGCAGCGCCGCCGCCCGCCGCAACGCCGGCAGGTCGAACGGGGCGTCGTCGACCATCGGGAAGAGCGTGATGTTGTGGTACGGGCTGTCGTCGGCGTCGGCGAGCATGTGGTAGACCATGCCGGCCTGCACCATCGACATCGGGTACGCGTCGACCAGGCCCGGCGGCAGCGCCGCCCGGTCGGCCGCGTCGAGCAGCGCGAACGGCGCGACCCGCTGTTCCTCGGCACCGTCGGCGGCGGACGGGGCGACCGTGGCGACGAACCGGGAGAGGTCGTCGATGGTCTGGTGCAGCAGCAGATCCCGGACGGTCACCGCGATGCCCTGCCGGCGGAGCGCGCCGACCACCCGGATCGCCCGGATCGAGTCACCACCCAGGGCGAAGAAGTTGTCGAACACCCCGACGGTGTCGACGCCGACCGCGGCGGCCCAGGTCTCCGCCATCAGCTGCTCGACCGGGTCACGGGGGGCCACCTGGCCGTCCGATCCGCTGACCCGGTGCAGGTCCGGGTCGGGCAGTGCCCGCCGGTCGACCTTCCCGTTGGCGGTCACCGGGATCCTGTCCACCGGCACGAAGACCGCCGGCACCATGTACGCCGGCAGGGTGCGGTGGAGGTGGTCCCGCAGCTCCCCCACCACGAGGTGCCGACCGCCCACCGGCACGACGTAGGCGACCAGCCGGTCCTGGCGTTCCCCGGCCCGCCGGTGCGCGACGACCACGGTCGCCTCCACCGACGGGTGCGTCCCGACGGCCGCCTCGATCTCACCCGGTTCGATCCGGTGCCCCCGGATCTTCACCTGGTCGTCGGCCCGGCCGAGGAACTCCAGGTCCCCGCTGTCCGCCCAGCGGGCCAGGTCACCGGTGCGGTACATCCGGGCCCCCGGGGTGGGGGCGTACGGGTCCGGGCCGAACCGGTCGGCGGTCAGCCCCGGACGCCGCAGGTAGCCCCGGGCCAGACCGGGACCGGAGACGTACAGCTGGCCGGGCACCCCGACGGGCACCGGGTTGAGGTCCTCGTCGAGAACGTAGACCCGCAGGTCCCGCAGGGCCCGACCGATCGGGCTGCGGGGCCCGCCCCCGGTGGCCTCGGCGGGCAGCACAGGCCGGTAGGTGACGTGCACCGTGGTCTCCGTGATGCCGTACATGTTGACCAGTCGCGGGCCGTCCTGGCCGAACCGCGCGTACCAGCCGGCCAGGTCCGCCACGTCCAGGGCCTCACCGCCGAAGACCACGGTCCGCAGGGCCAACGCGTCCGGGGGGAGGTCGGCGTCGACGACCGCCTCGACCAGGCCCCGGAACGCCGACGGGGTCTGGTTGAGCACCGTCACCCGCTCGGCGACCAGCAGGTCCAGCAGGTCCTGCGGGGAACGGGAGACCTCGAACGGTACGACCACGCACCGCCCGCCGTGCAGCAGCGCGCCCCACAGCTCCCAGACCGAGAAGTCGAAGGCGTACGAGTGGAACAGGGTCCACACGTCGTCGGGGCCGAACCGGAAGTCGGCCGCGCAGGAGTGGAACAGGCGCAGCACGTTGGCGTGGCTGACCGGTACCCCCTTGGGACGCCCGGTCGAGCCCGAGGTGTAGATCACGTACGCCACGTCGTCCGGGTGGTTGACCGGCACCGGGTCGGTGACCGGCCAGCCGGGACGGTCGTCGTCCACCCGGACCGTGGTGACCGCACCCGTCGGCAGCCGCTCGTCGGCGTTCCGGTCGGTGACCACCACCCCGACCCGGGCGTCGTCGACGATGTAGCGCAACCGGTCGGCCGGCTGGCCCGGATCCAGCGGCAGGTAACCGGCGCCTGCCTTGAGGACGCCGAGCAGGGCCACCACGAGGTCCACCCCCCGGTCGAGACAGACCCCGACCAGGGTGTCCCGGCCCGCGCCCCGCGCGCGCAGCTCGTGGGCGAGCCGGTTCGACCGGCGGTCCAGCTCGGCGTAGCTCAGTGGACCACCGGGACCACTGACCGCCACCGCGTCCGGATCCCGCTGCACCCGGGCACGGAACGCACCGGGCAGGGTGGTCCCGACCGGGTGTACCTCACCCGGACCGCTGAACTCCACCAGCAGGCGTCGCCGTTCGGGCCCGGTGAGCAGGTCCAGCCGCCCGACCGGGGTGTCCGGGTCGGCGACGACACCGGCCAGCAGCCGCAGGTAGTGCCCGACCATCCGGCGGACCGTCGCCGGGTCGAACAGCGCGGTGGCGTACTCCAGCCGGCCCACCAGGCTGCCGTCGGGGCGGGTGGCCAGGGCCAGGCTCAGGTCGTACTTGGCCACCTCCCAGCCGACCCGTTCCCGGTGGGCACGCAGTCCGCCGGCCCCGCCCGTGGGCACCAGCCCGCCGGCCCCGTCCACCGCCGGCACCGGGTCACCGGTCTCCAGTTGGAAGATCACCTGGAACAACGGGGTCCGCGAGGGGTCGCGGACCGGTTCGAACTCGTCGACGAGCCGCTCGAACGGCACCTCCTGGTGCTCGTAGGCGGCCAGAGCGGTCTGCCGGACCCGGGCCAGCAGGTCGACGAAGGACCGTTCCCGGGCGACCTCGGTCCGCAGGACCAGCATGTTGACGAAGAGCCCGACCAGTTCCTGCGTCTCCGCCCGCTCCCGACCGGCCACCGGGCTGCCGACCACCACGTCGGACTGCCCGGCGTACCGGGCCAGCAGCACCTGGAACGCGGCCAGCAGCACCATGAACGGGGTGGCGCCGTGCGCCCGGCCGAGCCGCACCAGAGGTTCGGCCAGATCGGCCGGTACCGTGAACGGCTCCGCCGCCCCCGCGCTGTCCCGGACCGGGCCACGCGGCCGGTCGGTGGGCAGGGCCAGCGGGGTCATCCCGGCCAGTGCGCTCCGCCAGTGGTCGAGCTGCCCGGCGAGCCGTGCACCGGAGAGCCGGACGGCCTGCCAGGCGGCGAAGTCGGCGTACTGCACGGGCAGCGGGGCCAACGGGGACGGCCGGCCCGCGACGAAGGCCCGGTAGAGCTGGTCCAGCTCGGACAGCAGCACCGACTCGGACCAGCCGTCGGCGGCGATGTGGTGCAGGGTCAGCAGCAGGACGTGCCCCTCGTCGGCGACCCGGACCAGCAGGGCCCGCACCGGCCACTGGGTGGCCAGGTCGAACGGCTCGGCCCCGGCACGTCCGGTGAGTTCCGCCAACGCCTCCTCGGCGCCGCCCGGCCCGGCGTCGCGCACGTCGACCAGGTCGAGGCGGACCGGCCCCGGCGGGTCGACCAGTTGCACCGGTTCGGCGTCGCCGGCCGGGTACCGGGTGCGCAGCACCTCGTGCCGGGCCACCACCTCGTCGAGGGCCCGGCGCACCGCGTCGGTGTCCAGGTCACCGGCGATCCGCAGCCGCACCGGCAGCAGATAGTCGGTGCTGCCGGGCTGGATCCGGTCGAGTACCCACAGCCGCCGCTGGGCGGACGACAACGGCAGGGCACCGTCGCGGGACGCCCGGGGGATTCCGGTACCCGTCCCGGCGGCCAGACCGCTCAGCCGGCGTTTCAGCAGTTCCGCGCGGGAGATCGAGCTCGTGCTCATCGTTCGCCTTCCTGTGCTGGCAGGTCCCCACCAGTCGGACGACGTGCCGTCCCGGTCCCGACCGCCCCGGACACCGGCGTCCAGCCTGACCGGGGGCACCGGTGGGCGGCAGGGTGAGCAGGGCACCTGCGTACGCAACCAGGACTGCGCCCGATGCTGCCGGTCCTTCTCTTCCCGCCCCGCCGCGCCGCCCGCACCATCGGCACATGTCGACACAGGTGCCGCCGCTCCGGCGCAACCGGGACTTCCTGCTGCTCTGGACGGGGTCGGCGGTGTCGGGCCTCGGCACGAACGCGACCAGCGTCGCCTACCCCCTGCTGGTGCTCGCGGTGACCGGGTCGCCGGTCGACGCGGGCGTGTCCGGGTTCCTCGCGCTCCTGCCGCAGCTGCTGTTCCAACTGCCGGCCGGCGCGTTGGTCGACCGCTGGAACCGCAAACGGGTGATGATCTGGTGCGACATCCTCCGCGCGCTGGCCATCGGCACGATCGTGCTCGCCCTCGCGTTCGACGTGGTGCACCTGGCGCACATCCTGCTGGTCGGCTTCGCCGAGGGCGTCCTCTCGGTCTGCTTCCGGATCGCCGCAGCGGCGGCGGTGCCCAACGTGGTCCACCCCTCCCAGCTCGCCGTCGCCATGTCCCGCAACGAGACCCGGGTACGCGGTGCGGCCATGCTCGGCCAGCCCCTCGGTGGTTTCCTCTTCGGTCTCGGCCGGGCGGTGCCGTTCCTGTTCGACGCGCTCAGCTACGCCGTGTCGCTGGTGACGTTGCTGTTCATCCGCAGGGACTTCCAGGTCAACCGTGCTCCGGTACGCCGACGTAGCCGGACGGAACTGTTCCAGGGTGCGGTCTGGTTGTGGCACCAGCCGTTCCTGCGCACCACGACGCTGCTCGTCGCCGGCAGCAACCTGCTGTTCCAGGCGCTGTTCCTGGTGGTCATCGTGCTCGCCACCGACTACGGCGCGAGCCCGTCGGCCATCGGGGTGATGTTCGGTGTCGCCGCGGTCGGCGGTGTGGTCGGCTCGCTGCTGGCCCCGGCCATCGAGCGGCGACTGTCCATGCGGGTGGTGGTGGTCGCCGCCAACTGGGCGTGGGCGGTGCTGGTCCCGCTGATCCTGCTGGTCCGTGACCCGTACCTGGTGGGCGCGGTGTACGCGCTGATGACCTTCGTCGGGCCGGTCTGGAACGTGGCGATCTCGGCGTACCAGCTCGTCATCACGCCGGACGAGATCCAGGGGCGGGTACTGGGCGCGGTCGGCATGATCGCCCTGGGGGCGGTACCGCTCGGCTCCCTCGTCGGCGGTCTGCTGCTGGGCCGGATCGGTACCCTGCCCACGGTGGCCGTACTCGCCGGTTGGATGCTGCTGCTGGCAGTGGTCGCCACGGTGAACCCCTCGGTACGCCGGGCCCCCCGCCTCGCCCAGGTGTGAGGAAGGGCCCCTTCCTATCGTTTTCGGTATAGGAAGGGGCCCTTCCCAACGCCCCGACCGGGCTAACCCCCGGTGTGCTGGTCGACAGCGACGAACCGCAGCTCCGACGTGTACCGGTTGCCCTCGTCGTCGGTCAACCACGCCTGCTCCGGCGTCGGCAACATCTCCGTCACCGTCAACCGACCCGACGGATCCTGCCGCGCCAACCGCCGCACCGCCTTCGCCAGAATGTTCACATACACCGGCGCATCGAAATCCACGAAGAACGGCCGAGGCTCCACCGGCGACGTCACGAACACGAACCTCGGCAACCCCACCCCCGACCGCCACCACCG
>NZ_WVUH01000015.1 GCF_017614955.1 Micromonospora echinofusca | reverse complement strand
AAACCCAGCCCCACCCCGCAACTGCCGCTCGCTCCCCTCTCCGGCCTGCCGGTCACCAAGGCGGAGGTGGCCGCCCGGCCGGCGGTCGCCGCACCGATCCGGGTCACGTCGACCACCACGCCGGCCGGTCTCGACGCGGCGGACCTGGTCTACCAGGAGTTCGCCGAAGCGGGCAGCCTGCACCTGACCGCGATCTTCCAGTCCCGGGACGTCACCCGGATCGGCCCGGTCACCGAGATCCGGCCGGTCGACATCCGCAGCGTCGGTGTCCTCCAACCGGTCGTCGGGTACACCGGCGGGCCGACCGGTTTCCTCAGCCAGTTCGAGGACTCCGGTCTGACCGGGGTGACCCCGACCAGCCGGAAGGCGGCCTTCTCCGCCGGTTACACCTCCACGGCGGCGCTGCTGGCCGCCGCCCCGTCGGGCAGTACCGCCCCGACCGCCCTCTTCCAGCACGCCGAGACCGGTACGCCGCTGGCCTCGCAGGACGTCACCACCGCCGGCACGCTGACCGTCGCCGCCCCCGGGCATCCCACCCAGACCTGGCGGTACGACCCGGCCAGTGGGACCTGGCAGGGCCGGGTGGGGCGGGTCACCGTCTCCGCCGCCTCGGTGGTCGTCCTGACCATGCCGTACCGCACGTTGACCGTGCGCAAGCCCAGCCCCCGGTCACTGCCGGGCGCACAGGTCTTCGGTGACGGGGCCGCGCTGGTGGTCTCCGGGCCGTCCACCGCCAAGGCGAAGTGGCGCAAGCCGGGGCAGAAGGCCGTCTGCCACGTCACCGACCTCGCCGGTGTCCCGATCCGTCCGCGACCCGGCACCGCCTGGGTCGTCTACGCACCGGCCACGGCCAAGGTCACCGTGGCATGAGCACCCTCGCCCCGAGCCGCTCCGCCGGGGAGCCGGGGCCGGCCGGCCTCCCGACCAGTGGCATCCCCACCAGCGGCGGACCGGCCGGCGGGCGGGCAGCCCGGCTCGGTCGCTGGTCGCTGCGGCTGCCACCGGCCTGGCCGGTCACCGCACTCTTCGTGCTCTACCCGGTGTGGTGGGCGCTGGGCCTGCCCTCCTTCATCTTCGCCATCCTGGCCGTCCCGATGGCGTTCCAGCTGTACCGCAAGGGCACCGTCCGTGTCCCGCCCGGATTCGGCATCTGGCTGATCCTGCTGGTCTGGGTGGTGCTGTCCGGGCTGATGCTGGACCTGACCGCCCCGGACACCCTGCCGCCGTCCGGGTCCGGCCGGTACATCGGCTGGGCCATCCGGGTGATGAACTACACCGCGCTGACCGTGACGATGCTCTACGTCATCAACCTGAGCGAGCGGGAGCTGCCCCGGCACCGGCTGGTCCGGCTCTTCGGGTTCATGGCCGTCGTCACCATCGTCGGCGGGTACGTCGGTGCGCTCTTCCCCCAGCTCAAGTTCATCGCCCCACTGAACTACGTCCTGCCGTCCGCCATCGCGAAGGAACCCTTCGTCAGCCGGCTGATGCACGTCGAGGTGGCCCAGGTCCAGGAGGTGCTGGCAGGGGAGGCGAGTTCGCCCCGGCCGGCCGCCCCGTTCGAGTACACGAACACCTGGGGCGAGAACATGGCCATCCTGCTCATCTGGTTCATCGTGGGCTGGGTGGTGCTCGGCGGCGGGTTCCGGCGGTTCACCGGGTACGCGCTGGTGGTCGCGGCGGTCTTCCCGATCGTGTACTCGCTGAACCGGGGACTCTGGATCGGCCTGGTGATCGCGGCGGTGTACGTGGCGGTCCGGCTCGCACTGCGCGGCCGGATAGCGGTCCTGGCCGGGCTGGCGCTGGCCACCGCGCTCGGCGGGGTGCTCATCCTCGCCTCCCCACTCGGCAACCTGCTCAACGAGCGGATGGCCAACGGCCACAGCGACGACATCCGGGCCACCCTGTCCAACGGCGCGGTGAACGCGGCGAACCACTCCCCGGTGCTCGGGTACGGCGCGAACCGGGCGCTGATCGGCAGCAACCGGTCCATCGCGGTGGGCAAGTCGGCCGACTGCAAACAGTGCGGCAACCGGGAACTCGGCAGCAACGGTCAGCTGTGGAACCTGCTCACCGGGCAGGGCTACGTGGGCGCCGTTTGCTACAGCGGCTTCTTTCTCTGGTGCCTGTGGCGGTTCCGGCACGACCACACCCCGATCGGCATCGCCGGTAGCCTCGTGCTGATCCTGATGCTCTTCTTCCAGTTCCTCTACGGCTCGCTGAACACCACCCTGGCGTACGGGTTGATCAGCGTGGCCCTCCTCACCCGCAACGACGTCCACGTCCGGGCGGCCCGCCGGGAGGCACTCGCCGCCCGCGCGGCCCGGACCGAGGGCGCCGAGCTGCGGGCCCGCCTCGAACGGGGGAAGCACTGATGGTTGTCCGGCCGCCGGTCGGCGGTGACGCGCGCTCGGCGTACCTCCCCGAGTTGGCCACCCAGGTCTGGCCGCCACCGGCCGACGCGACGCTGCGGCGCGGCGGCGCCGGCTGGGTCGTGGTCCCCTCGGCGGCCCGCCCCCGGCTGCTGGTGCCGACCGGTTCCCGCCGGGCCGCTGCCAGCGCGGTCCGGCACGCCACCGAGGCGGTCGGACTGACGGCCCGGCTCAAGCGGCAGTTGCTGGCCGTTGCGTTCCGTACCGGCCTGGGTCCGCTCGCGTTCCGGGACCGGCTGGTCGTCGCACCCACCGCCGGCACGCTCGACGCCCACCTGGCCGACGTGCTGGGCCGGCCGGCCCTGCTGAGCATCCACGTCAGCCCGGCGCGGGCCAACCGCAAGCCGGTGGTGCAGTTGCTCGGCCGGCGTGGTGAGCCCCTCGGCTACGCCAAGCTGGGCGTGGACCCGCTCACCCGCAAGCTGGTCGACGCGGAGGCGTCCGCGCTGCGCCGGCTCGGCACGGTCGGGATTCCCGGGGTCACCGTCGCCGAGGTGCTGCACCACGGTTCGTGGGGTGGGCACGCGCTGCTGGTGCAGAGTGCCCTGCCGGTGGGTCTGCCCCGGGCCGCCCCGACCGCCGCCGCCGAGGGCGAGCAGGCCGCGATGGTCGCGGTGAGCGACTGTCTGGGTACCACCCGGGAGCCGTACGCTGCCAGCGGTTACGCCGGGCGGCTGGCCGGTACGGTGGCCGAGCTGGGTGACCGGGCGGAGACCGGGCGGTTGCAGTCGGTCCTGGCCGGGGTGACCCGGGTCGACCCGGTGCTGGCCTTCGGGTCGTGGCACGGTGACTGGAACGGCGGCAACAGCGCGGTCCTGGCCGACGGGCGGGTGCTGGTGTGGGACTGGGAACGCTTCGACACCGGGGTTCCGGCCGGGTACGACGCCCTGCACCGACGGTTGCAGACGGCGGTGACCCGGTCCGGGACGGAGCCGGTGGCGGCGGCCCGGGAGCTGCTGGCCGGGGCGGCCGGCACGCTGGCCCCGTTCGGCCAGCCGGCCGGTACGGCCGACCTGGTGGCGGTGCTCTACCTGGTCGAGCTGGCCGCCCGGTACCTGCACGACCGGCAGGCCGAGGCGGGCGCCCGGCTGGGGCACGTGGCCGCCTGGCTGCTGCCGGCGGTGGAAGATCACCTGGCCAACCGGGCCGGTGAGGGAGGAGTGGCGAAGTGACCCTGGTGAAGGCGCAGGCCCGGCGGGCGGTCCGCTCGGTGAGCCGCACGGTGGGCCGGTGGACGGCCGGTTCGCGCCTGGCCCCCGACTTCCTCATCGTGGGCGCCCAGCGGTGCGGCACGACCTCCCTGTTCAAGACGCTCTCCCAGCATCCGGGGGTGCTGCCGGCGACGTACCACAAGGGTGTGCACTACTTCGACACCGGCTACGACCAGGGGATGAACTGGTACCTCGGGCACTTCCCGACGGTGAAGCGGGCGGAGGCGGTCCGGGAGCGGATCGGGGTACGCGCGGTGACCGGCGAGTCGAGCCCGTACTACATGTTCCACCCGCTGGCCGGCGAACGGATCGCCCGGGACCTGCCGCAGGTGCGGCTGCTGGTGCTGCTGCGTGATCCGGTGGAGCGGGCCTACTCCGCGCACACCCACGAGTCGGCGCGCGGTTTCGAGTCGGAGCCGTTCGAGCGGGCCCTGGAGCTGGAACAGTCCCGGATCGCCGGGGAGCGGGAGAAGCTGATCGCCGATCCGACGTACCACTCGCACCACTACCAGCACAACGCGTACCTGAGCCGGGGCCAGTACGTCGAGCAGTTGGAGCGCCTGGAGGGGATCTTCGGGCGGGACCGGCTGCACGTCATCGACGCCGACGACTTCTTCGCCGAGCCGAGGCCGGCCTTCGACGCGGTCTGCGACTTCCTCGGCCTGCCGCACTGGGCGGACATCTCGTTCGGCAAGCACAACGCACGGTCCCGGTCGCCGATGGACCCGGCGCTGCGGGCCCGGCTGGAGGAGCACTTCGTCCCGTACGACGAGCGGCTGACCGCCTGGTGGGGACGCGTACCGTCGTGGCGTCGCTAGCACCGCCCCGGCCGGCGGACGCCGGGCTGGGTGGCGCGGCCCGGCACGGGGTGACCAACCTGCTCGGGGTGGCGGTCGCCGCGATCGCCGGGTTCGGGTTGAACGTGGTGGTCACCCGGAACTGGTCGAAGGTCGACGCCGGCCTCTTCTTCACCACCACCAGCGCGTTCATGATCCTGTACGCGGCGGCCCGGCTCGGTACCGGCGTCGGCTCGGTCTACTTCATCAGCCGGTACCGCACCCTGGGTCAGCCGCAGCGGATCCGCGCGTCGGTGCTGGTCGCGCTGGTTCCGGTGCTGCTGGTGGGGACGGTGCTCGCGGCGGTCGGCTGGTGGGCCGCCCCGGAGCTGGTCGCGTTGACCTCCGCCGAGCCGGTCGACGGGGCGGTACCGGCGCTGCGGGCCGTGCTGCTCTTCGTACCGGTCGCCGCGCTCTGCGACTTCGCGTTGGCCGCCTGCCGGGGCTTCGGCCGGATGCGTCCGCTGCTGCTGATCGAGCGGGTGGGGCGGACCGGCCTGCAACTGCTGGGGGTGAGCCTGGCCGCGCTGCTCGGGCTCTCCGCCGCCACCGCGCTGCCGCTGACCTGGGCGGCGCCGTACCTTCCCGCCGGGCTGATCGCGCTGATCTGGCTGGCCCGGCTGGTCCGGCGGGCGGAACGCGCCGCCGCCGGGCCGACCGGCACGCCCGCCACCGCCGGGCCGACCGGGACCGACCGGCGGGTCGGGTTCCGGGAGGAGTTCGGGGTGTACTGGCGGTACACCGGTCCCCGCGCCCTGACCAGCCTCGGGCAGATGGCCGTGCAGCGGATGGACATCGTGCTGCTCGGTACGATGCGCGGCCTGGCGGACGCGGCGACCTACACCGCCGCCACCCGCTTCCTGGCCCTCGGGCAGCTCTCCGGGCAGGCCCTCTCCACCGCCGTGCAGCACCGCCTGGCCGAGCACCTGGTCCGGGACGACCGGGCCGGGGCGGGGCGGCTGTACCAGGCCGCGACCGGTTGGCTGGTCCTGCTGGCCTGGCCGACCTACCTGCTCTTCGCCACCTTCGCCGAGCCGGTGCTGGCCATCTTCGGCGCCGAGTACCTCGCCGGCCGGTCGGTCACCGTCTACCTGGCCCTGACCATGTTGGTCGCCACCGGCTGCGGCATGGTCGACACGGTGCTGAACATGGCCGGCCGGACCGCCTGGACCTTCTACAACGCGCTGGTCGGCACCCTGGTCAACCTGGTACTGAACCTGCTGCTCATCCCGCCGTACGGGATCATGGGCGCGGCGGTCGCCTGGTCCGCGTCGATCCTGATCAGCAACCTGGTGCCGCTGGCCCAGCTCTTCTGGGCGTACCGGCTGCATCCGTTCGGCCGGGGCACGCTCACCGCTGCCGGGCTGGCGGTGGTCTGCTACGGGCTGCCGCCGCTGCTGGCCCGCCCGGTGTTCGGCGACGGGCTGCCGGTGCTGGCGGCGGTCGCCCTGGTCGGCACCCTCGGGTACGCGGCACTGGTCTGGCGGTTCCGTCGGGCTTTGCAACTCGACGCTCTGCGCACGCTGCGGCGTGGCCGGAGGCGTTGACGGTATTCCACACTGGACGTCAATCGCCGGCCCACCGGCGGTATCGGCACGGGGAGGTGCGGAAAGAGTGAACCGAGTCCGCGGTGTGATGGCGGTCCTGCTGGGATCGACCCTCACCCTGACGGCCTGCCAGGGTGACCCGGCACCACCGTCGTTCGTTCCGCCGACCACCGCCGCTCCGGCGGTCACCCCCCGGCCGGCCGGCGGCCTGGCCACCACCGGCTGGGGTCCGGACATCCCGGACAAGGGTGCCTGGCTCGGCGCGTGGGTCCGCCCCGACGGGCCGGAGAACCCGGCCAGCCGGGTCGCCGCGCTGACCGCCTTCGGTGAGCAGACCGGCGGGAAGGTCGCGGTGGGTCACATGTTCCACGACTGGGCCAAGAACTTCCCCAGCCCGACCGAGCGGGCCTACCTGGAAGCCGGGATGCTGCCCCTGGTCTCCTGGTCCGGCACCGACACCCGCTCCATCACCAGCGGCGTGTACGACCAGCTCATCCGGCGCCGGGCCGAGGAGATCAAGCAGCTCAACGTACCGATCCTGCTGCGTTGGCGCTGGGAGATGGACCGGCCGAACCTGGCCGCCAGCGTCCGTTCGCCGGAGGACTACGTGGCGGCCTGGAAGCACATCCGGGCCATCTTCGTCGAGGTCGGCACCACCAACGCCGGGTTCGTCTGGTGCCCGCACGTGCTCGGGTTCGTCGAGCCCGGCCGGAACGCCGCCGCGTACTACCCGGGCGACGACCAGGTCGACTGGCTCTGCACGGACGTCTACCCGGGTCCGGACTTCGACGGCTTCGCCCCGCAGATGGACGCCTTCATGGCGTTCGCCAGCAAACACCCCCGACCCGTGCTGATCGGCGAGTTCGGGGTGACCACCGCCGGGAAGCCCGGCCAGCGGGGCGGCTGGCTGCGCGAGGCCCACGAGTACGTCAAGCGGCACCCCCAGATCAAGGCGGTGGTCTACTTCGCGCAGAAGAACGAGAAGCCGAAGTACGACAGCACGTTCGACGACGACCCCGAAGGGCTCGCGGCGTACCGGGAGTTCGCCACCGACCCGTACTTCGCGGTGCCACCGCCGGAGGCGGTGCAGCCCAACTAGGTCGCGTTTCGCAAGAGCTGGCCGGCCCACGGCGGGCCCAGACGACGACCGGGGGCCCTGCTGGGGGCCCTGCCGGTCGCTCCTGGTGCCCGGTCAGCCGTTCGTGGGGGGACGACCGCCGCCCGGCGTTCCCTCCGTCGGTTTCTCGGGCATTACGATGACCCCGGGGTAGACGCGGCGCGCCGAGTGCGTCAATGTGTGCTGACGCTCCTGTCCGCGCGCGGTACCCGTCCCGACCAGCCCCACCGCCTGCGCGTCGCCCGATCCGCAGGGGAACCGTCCGCGCCCCCTCCCAGACGTTCACCCGGAGTTGCCCGTGGCCCATCTCCCGGCGGTAACCCGCCGATCCCTCGCGGCCCTGGTCGCCGCCGTCACCGTGGCGGGCCTGACCAGCGCCGCCCCCGCGCCGGCCGCACTGCCACCCGCCGCGTGGGTGGCCACCGCACCCGCGCACGGCACGCTGGTCTCGACCGTGCCGGGCAACAACACCCCGGACATCACCGACGGTACGGTCTTCGCCATCCACGACGCCGGCTCGAAGGTGATCGCCGCCGGTTCGTTCAGCAAGGTGGAGAACCGGAACTCCGACGTCAGCATCCCGCGCCCCTACGTGCTCGCCTTCGACAAGGCGACCGGCACGGTGGACACCGCGTTCGCGCCGGCCGTCGACGGTGAGGTCCGCGCGGTCGTCGCCGGCCCGACCGCCGGGACCGTCTACATCGCGGGGAACTTCAACACCGTCAACGGGGTCACCCGGCGCAAGCTGGCGCTGCTCAACCTCGCCGACGGCAGCCTGACCGCCGGCTTCGCCGGGCCGGCCTTCAACGGCCTCGTGATGGACGTCGCGCTCTACGGCAACCGGCTGCTGGTGGGTGGCATCTTCACCACCGCCGGCAACGCCAACCCGCGCGGCGGGCTCGCCTCGCTCAACGCCAGCACCGGCGCGCTGGACAGCTACCTGACCACCAACCTGACCGAGAACCACAACTGGGACGGGGTCAGCGGCGCGCAGGCCGGCGTCGGGGTCGAGAAGCTGGCGCTGGCCCCGGACGGGCGGCAGCTCGTCGTCATCGGCAACTTCAAGAAGGCCGACGGGGTACTGCACGACCAGATCGTCAAGCTCGAACTGGGCGAGACCTCGGCCACCATCGCCGACTGGAACACCAGCCGGTACACGCCGCGCTGCGCGTACAAGGCGTTCGACTCGTACGTCCGGGACGTGACCTTCTCCCCGGACAGCAGCTACTTCGTGGTGGTCACCACCGGTGCCGGTTTCGTGGACACGCTCTGCGACGCCGCCGCCCGGTTCGAGGCCAACGTGACCGGCGCCGACGTCCCGCCGACCTGGGTCGCCTACTCCGGCGGGGACACGTTCCTCTCGGTGGGCATCACCGAGCAGGCCGTCTACGTCGGTGGGCACCTGCGCTGGGTCAACAACAGCCTCGGCAAGGACAAGGCCCAGCCGGGTGCGGTCGGCCGGCCCAGCCTCGCCGCGCTCGACCCGCTCAACGGGCTGCCGCTGGCCTGGAACCCGGGCCGGCACCCGCGCGGCTACGGCGTCGCCGAGATGCTGGTCACCCCGCAGGGCATCTGGATCGGCAACGACCAGTCGTGGATCGGCAACTTCCAGTACCGGCGGGAGCGCATCGCGTTCTTCCCGCTGGCCGGTGGCCGGGCGCCGCACGCCACCACCACCGCCGGCCTGCCCGGCAAGGTCTACCAGGTCGGTGGACTCCAGCCGTCGAAGTACCCGGTGAAGATGGGCCGGGTGCACATCAAGCCGGCTGACGGCAGCCGCCCGCCGCTCGAAGGCGCGACCCGGCCCGGCCCGGTACCCGAGCCGCACCGGGTGCTGGTCCGCTCCTACGACGGGGCGACCACGGTCGGCGCGCAGACCGCCCTGGCCAACTCGGACGCCACCCTGTGGGCCAACACCAAGGGTGCGTTCTGGGTCGGTGGCACGCTCTTCTACGGCATGGGCTCCACGCTGTACCGCCGCAGCTTCAACGGCACCACGTTCGGCCCGGCCACCGTCGTCGACCCGTACCACGACGCGTACTGGGACAACGTGGTGACCGACTCGGGTCCGGACGGCCAGACGTACGCCGGGATGACGGTCAACTTCTACGCCGAGATCCCCGACGTGACCGGCATGTTCTACACCGCCGGCCGGCTGTACTACACGCTCTCCGGGCAGACCGGGCTGTACTGGCGCTGGTTCAACCCGGACAGCGGCACCGTCGGCGCGGACAAGTTCACCGTCGCCGGGGCCACCGGGTTCAACGACATCTCCGGCATCTTCGCCGTCGGGAACACCCTCTACACGGTGGCCCGCAGCACCGGCAACCTGTCGGCCATGGGCTGGACCAACCTGGCCCCGTCGGGTACCCCGACCGTGCGCAGCGGTCCCGCCGTGGACGGCGTCGACTGGCGGGCCCGGGCCCTCTTCGTCGGCCCGTAACCGGCACGCACCACCACACCGGGGCCGGTCCCTCCCGAGGGGGCCGGCCCCGGTGCCGTTGCGCCACGACCCGGCTGGCGTGCCGGGGTGAAACCCGGCCGGG
Source organism: Micromonospora echinofusca (assembly GCF_017614955.1). GTDB lineage: Bacteria > Actinomycetota > Actinomycetes > Mycobacteriales > Micromonosporaceae > Micromonospora > Micromonospora echinofusca_A. Next base: position 29,227 of record NZ_WVUH01000015.1, on the reverse strand, counting down.
TCCCACCGCCGACGGGCCCGGGGGCCTCCGGCTGGGGTTCCGTCACCGGCGGGACGGGGACCCGGCACCTCCCGCTGACGGTCGGCGGTCGCTACTGTCGTGACGTGTCCACCGAGCCTCTCCGCTGCGCCGGGGCCCTGATCGTCGACGACGAGGGCCGGATCTTCTTCCAGCGCCGATCCGCTGACCGCCGACTCTTCCCGAACACCTGGGACGTGGTGGGTGGGCACGCCTGGCCGGGTGAGGCGATCGAGGAGACGCTCCGGCGGGAGGTCACCGAGGAGACCGGCTGGACGGTGTCGCAGGTGCTCGGTGTGGTCGGCGAGTACCGGTGGACCGGCGACGACGGGCTGCCCCGGGTCGAGACCGATTTCCTGGTCCGGGTGGACGGTGACCTGGACCGACCCCGGCTGGAGGCGGGCAAGCACACCGAGTTCCGCTGGCTGGCCGAGGAGGACGTGACGGTCCTCGACGAACACCGGGACGTGAACGACGGGATGATCCGCCGGATCGCCGAGGCCGGCTTCGCCGCCCTGCGTGCCACCGGTCGGTGAGCGAGGAGGTGGAGCTTCCACCCCACCGGTTCGCGGGGCTCGTCGCGCCGGCTGCCGACCGGATCGTCGTCGGGTCCCTGGCCGCCGTCCGGGAAAAGGGTGGAGCGGAGCTCAGCCAGCGCTACGGCGGGCCGGCCGCCACCGGCTTCCTGGTCGACTTCCGGACCCGGCTGGCCGCGCCCGGCGGTACGGTCAGCGGCCCCGGTTTCGCCGCCGTCACCCGGTACCGGGACACCTCGCTCTGCCAGCGTGCGCTGGACAAGCAGGTCGCGCACGGCATGATCCACCGCCGGGACGACGGTGGTTTCCTCGCCACCGAGCGTGGATCGGCGTTCCTGGCCGACCTGTACCAGTTGCACGCCCGGGTGACCCGGGAACTGTGGGTGGAGCACCCCGAGCGGGTCGGACGGCTGGTGGAGACGCTCGGCCGCCTCCTCGCCGCCGCCCTGGCCAGTGCCGCCGAGGAGGACGATCCGGTGCTGGCCGCCGGATTCGTGACCATGGCCCCGCCGTACGAGCCGGACGGCACCCCGTTGGGCGTGCTGCTGCTGAACCGGCTCACCGTGCTGCGTTACCACCGGGCCGACGCGCACGCTGCGGCGTGGACGGCGGCCGGGCACACCGCCCGGAGCATCGTGGACCTGCCGGCCGGGCCGGAGCGGCTGGCCATCGAGTTGGAGACCGACCGGCGGGCGGCCGGGCCGTACGCGGTACTCACCTCGGAGGAGCGGCTGACCATGCTGGCGGATCTGGCGGCGCTGCCCGCCGGGTGATCCGTCCGGCACCGACCATGCCGGCGGATTCTGTGGCGCTGCCCGCCGGACGGTCCACCGGGTGCGGCTCGCTATCCTCCCTGCGGTAGCGGTGACCGCGAGGGAGGATGTCGGAATGATCGGTATGGTGCTTGCCGCCGGGGCGGGGCGCCGGCTGCGCCCGTACACCGACACCCTGCCCAAGGCGCTCGTGCCGGTGGACGGGGAGACCACGATCCTGGACATCTCGCTGCGCAACCTGGCCGCCGTCGGGCTGACCGAGGTGGTCGTGGTCGTCGGGTACGCCGCCGACGCGGTGGTGACCCGGCAGGCGGCTCTGGAGCAGCGGTACGGGGTACGGCTGACCCTGGTGCACAACGACAAGGCCGAGGAGTGGAACAACGCGTACTCCCTCTGGTTGGCCCGGGAGCACTTCGCCCGGGGTGTGCTGCTGGTCAACGGGGACACCGTGCACCCGGTCAGCGTGGAACGGACCCTCCTGGCGCAGCGCGGGCCGGGCATCCTGCTCGCCGTGGACACCGTGAAGAAGCTGGCCGACGAGGAGATGAAGACCGTCTTCGACGCGGACGGCCAGCTCACCCGGATCACCAAGCTGATGGACCCGGCCGAGGCGTACGGGGAGTACATCGGTGCCACCCTGATCGAGCCGCACGTGGCGGACGGGCTGGCCGACGCGCTGGAGGCCACCTGGCGGCGCGACCCGAACCTCTACTACGAGGACGGCTACCAGGAGTTCGCCGACCGGGGCGGGGAGGTCCGGGCCGCGTCGATCGGCGACATCCCGTGGGTCGAGGTCGACAACCACGACGACCTGGCCCGGGCCCGGGAGATCGCGTGTCACTACTAGCCCGTACCGTCATGACCCCGCTCGCCATCGAGGTGCGGCGGGGTGCGGTGGCGGACCTCGGGCCGCTGCTGGCCGACCGGCGGATCTCGGCCGGCGGTGACGTGGCGGTGGTGGTCGGGCCGGGTCAGGGCGAGAAGATCGTCGAGCTGATCCGGCCGACGCTCGGCTCGGCGGACGTGTTCACGGTCGCCGGCGGCTCGGTGGACGCCGCGCTCGACCTGGGTACCCGGCTGCACACCCGGTCGTACGACGCGGTGGTCGGCATCGGCGGCGGCCGGACCATCGACACCGCGAAGTACGCGGCCACCCGGTACGGCATCCCGATGGTGACCGTGGCGACCAGCCTGGCCAACGACGGCATCGCCTCGCCGGTGGCGTCGCTGACCCACGACGGGCGCAAGGGCTCCTACGGGGTGCACATCCCGATCGCCGTGGTGGTCGACCTGGACTTCGTGGAGAACGGGCCGGACCGGCAGACCCAGGCCGGGATCGGCGACGCGGTCAGCAACCTCAACTCGGTGGCCGACTGGGAGTTGGGCCACCGGGTACGCGGGGAGCCGATCGACGGGCTGGCCGTCACGCTGGCCCGGACCGGGGCGGAGGCGCTGGTCAACCACCCCGGCAAGATCACTGACGACGGTTTTCTCACCACGCTGGCCGAGGCGCTGATCCTGGGTGGCATCTCGATGGCGGTCTGCGGCTCGTCGCGCCCGGCGAGCGGCGGCGACCACGAGATCTCGCACGCCATCGACCACCTCTTCCCGGGTACCGGGTCGCACGGCGAGCAGGCCGGGCTGGGCGCGCTGTTCTGCACCTGGCTGCGCGGGGATCTGGAACGCTTCGGTCAGCTGGCCCGCTGCCTGCACCGGCACGGGCTCGCCACCACCCCCGCTGAGCTGGGGCTGAGTGACGACCAGTTCGTCGAGGCGGTGGAGTTCGCCCCGCAGACCCGGCCGGACCGGTACACCATCCTCGAACACCTCGCCCTGTCGGCTTCCGAGGTCCGGACGCGACTGGCAGACTACGCCGGTGCACTCCGCGACCACCTCGACTGAGCTGTCCCGACCCACCGTCGCCGACTTCCACCGTACGAACCGGGGCGGGGGGCTGTTCAGCGAGTCCCTGAGCCAGTGGCTCGGGGCGGTCTTCGCCGCCGGTGCGCACCGGCTGGGGCTGCGGCCCACCGCGCTGACCATCGCCAACCTGGTGCTCGGGCTGACCGCCTCGGCGACCGTGGTGGCCCTCGCCGACCGGGTGGCCGCCGGGACGGTACCGGCCTGGCTGGTCGGGCTGGTCGCGCTGGTCGGCTGGCAGGTGGCGTACGCCCTGGACTGCGCGGACGGTCAGCTCGCCCGGGTGGCCGGGCAGGGCAGCCCGGCGGGCGCCCGGGTCGACGTGCTCTGTGACGTGGCGGCGCAGATCGCGCTGGTGACCGCGCTCGGCACGGTGACCGTGGCGCAGCGCCCGTCGACGCCGGTCTGGCTGGTGGCGGCGTTCGCCGGTACCTGGATGGTCAACCTGGTGACGTCGGTGATGCAGGCCGGGCCGAACGCGGCCAGCATGGTCACCTCGACCTCCCTGCCGGTACGCCTGGCCAAGCTGATCCGGGACTACGGCGCGGTGATCTTCGTGGCCGGGCTGGTGCTGATGTTCGCCCCGGCGCTGACGTTCTGGGTGGTGGTGGCGTTCACCGTGGTGAACGGCGGCTTCCTGCTGGCCAGCATCGCCTTCTCGGCCCGCGCCTCGCTGCGCTAGCCGAAGCGCTCCGAACTCCGCTCAGGCGTCCTCGGCCTCGCTGAGGTCCTCCACCCGCACCGGCCGGTCCCGGTCGAACGTGACGACGATCCCGTACGGGTCGCAGATCGGAATGCTGCCCTCCCCGAACCGCAGATCCCACTCGTCGCCGGTGCGGAACGTCAGTTCCGGCTCCGACAGCGGCAGCTCGTGCGGCTCCAGCGCCTCGTACGCCGCCACGTCGTCCGCGCCCAGCCCGAAGAACTCCGGGTCGGCCAGCACCGAGGCCTGCAGGTAGGCGAGTGCCGCGTGCAGGTACCCGTCGAGGTTGCCCACCACGCCGCGAATCAGGCCGGGATCGATGCCCTCCGGGAGGTCCGGCTCGTCGTCCTCCCGCACCACGTAGACGCGCACGTCCCGCCCGCCGTCCCAGCGCACCGCCGGCGCGTCCGTCCCCCAGCACCGGATGCCCGGTGGCGCGTCGATCACCTCGAAGGGCGGCAGCCCCTCCACCGTCACCATGCTCAGCGGGACGGTCGGACGAGCGAGGCGTACACGTCGATGAGGCGTTTGGTGACCACATCGGGGTGGAAGGTGCGCTCGTACCGGGCCCGGGCGGCGCCGGCCAGCGCGGCGGCCCCGGACCGGGCGGTCGGTAGCGCGGCGGCCAGGGCTTCCGGCTCGGCGGGTACCACCCAGCCGGCGGGACCGGCCGGGTCGTCCACTCCGACCAGGTAGGGGATGCCACCGAGCGCGGTACCGAGCACCGGCCGGCCACTGGCCAGCGCCTCGATGATCACGGTGGGCAGTACGTCGTGCCAGGTGGAGGTGGCCAGCACCACGGAGCTGGCGTCCAGCGCCGCCCGCACCCCGGCCCGGTCCAGCGGGCCGAGGTACGTGACGTCGGCGCGTTCGGCCGCCGCCGCCTCGACCAGCGGGCGCAGTTCCCCGTCCCCGCCGATGCGCAGCGGCCCGAGCGCGCCGTCCGGGTGCCGCCGCCAGGCGGCCAGCAGCAGGTCGAGCCCCTTCTCCGGGGAGAGCCGGCCGAGGAAGAGGAAACCGTCGCCGAGCGGGGTCGGGGTACCCGGGTCGGGGATGCCGTTCGGCTTGACCACGATCCGGTCCGCCGGGATGCCGTAGTCCCGCAGGTGGGCGGCGATCCCCGAGGTGAGCGCGATGTACCGGTCGACGGACTTCCAGGTGCCCCGGTGCACGGCGAGCGTGGTGGCCATCAGCGCGCTCTGCGCCCGGGAGCCCCGGTAGCAGCGGTGCACGATCGCCGGTACGCCGAGCACCCTGCCCCGGCAGTCCTGGCAGATCGTGCCGTCCCGGAAGTAGAGGCCGGAGGAGCAGACCTGCCGGTAGTTGTGCACCGTCTGCACCACCGGCACGCCGTGCTTGTGCGCGGTCCGCACCACCCAGGGTGAGAGCAGCGGGTACGGGTTGTGCAGGTGCAGCACGTCCGGCCGGTGCCGGGTGATCAGCTCGTCCAGGTCGTGCTGCGCGCGGGGGGCGTAGATCGGGGAGAGCGGCAGCAGCGCCTTGGCCGCCCCGGACATCGACGGGATCTCGTCGGAGCTGCGCAGGAAGGGCAGCACCTCCACGCCGGCCGCGCCGAGCTGGGCGATCTCCGCGTCGACGATGGTGTTCTCGCCGGACGGCTGGGCCTGGCGGTACCGGTTGTGTGCCACCACGATTCTCACGGGTCAAAAGGCTACCGTTGGGGGATGCCTGAACTGCCGGAGGTGGAGGCGCTCGCCGGCTACCTGCGCGAGCGCGCGGTGGGGCGGCGGGTCGACCGGGTCGAGGTGGCGGCGATCAACGCCCTGAAGACGTACGACCCGCCCCCGTCGTCGGTCGTGGGTCGGGCGGTGGTGGACGCCCGACGGCACGGCAAGTTCCTCGACGTGGTCCTCGACGGCGGGCTGCACCTGGTGGTGCACCTGGCCCGGGCGGGTTGGCTGCACTACCGGGAGGCGTTCGCCTCGGCCGTTCCGCTGCGGCCGGGCAAGGGTCCGGTCGCCCTGCGGGTACGCCTGGACGACGGTTCCGGCTTCGACCTGACCGAGGCCGGTACGCAGAAGAAGCTGGCGGTGTACCTGGTCCCCGATCCGGCCCAGGTGCCCGGGGTGGCGAAACTCGGCCCGGACGCGCTCGGCGCCGACCTGTCGACCTTCAGCGAGCGGCTGCGCAGCCGTCGGGGGCAGGTCAAGGGGGTGCTCACCGATCAGCAGGTGCTGGCCGGGGTGGGCAACGCGTACTCCGACGAGATCCTGCACGCCGCCCGGCTCTCCCCGTTCGCGCTGACCGACCGGTTGACCGACGAGCAGCTCGGGGCCCTGCACGCGGCGACCCGTCAGGTGCTCGGGGATGCGGTGGCGCGGTCGGTCGGCCAGCGGGCGGCGGAGCTGAAAGGGGAGAAACGTGCCGGTCTGAAGGTCCATGCCCGGACCGGCCTGCCCTGTCCGGTCTGCGGGGACACGGTGCGCGAGGTTTCGTTCGCCGATTCGAGCCTCCAGTACTGCCCCGGCTGCCAGACCGGTGGGAAACCTCTGGCTGACCGTAGGTTGTCACGGCTCGTACGCTGAGTCAGCCTGCGCCGCCACCCGTCGGGGGAACCGCCCAGCTCGCCCCAAACTGCCCAGTACGCCGATCTGGCAAACCCGGCATCCATCGGTATAGTGGCCGGGTCCCCGGTTCCCTGAGTTCCACCGGAACCGAACAGGATCCCCACCAACGATGATCAGGCGTGATGTGCCTCCGGTCGGCGTTGGTGCCGGGGCCCCGCGTGGGAAACTGGAACGGTGGGCGGCCGCGCTCTCACCACTGGTGAGCGGTGTGTGCCATGCGGGAGGACATGGGTGAGGTGACGACTAGCCTCCAGCGCCCGGTAACCAACACAGGCCGGAGCAAACTCGTGCGGCACGTCGACAGCTTCGAGATCCAGCCGCCGACAGTACCGTCGCCCAACGGCGTACCGAGGTCGGCGTGGGCACGGGCCCGACGCCGGGTCTCCCGCTGGCACCGTCCCTACACCTTCGCCCTGCTGCTGCTGGACTTCGCTGCGGCGGCCCTGGCGAGCTGGATCGCGATCCAGCTCTTCGACCAGGCCCGGTCGGGTTTCTACAAGGCGAAGGAGGACCCGACGTGGTTCTACACGGTCGCCTTCGTGCTCCTGCCGCTCGGCTGGTTGATCATACTCTGGGGTAACCGGGCGTACGACCGACGTTATCTGGGTCTGGGGCCGGACGAGTTCAAACGGGTGATCCGGGCGGCGGTCGCGGTGGCCGCGTCGGTGTCGTTCATCGCGTTCGCGTTCAAGGCCGAGTTGTCCCGGTACACCGTGGGTACCGCGCTGGTCGGTGCGATGGTGCTGGTCCTGCTGGGCCGGTTCCTGGCCCGGTTCATCCTGCACGTGGTGCGGAAACGGGCCGGTCAGGCCGCGCACCGGATGGTGCTGATCGGCACCCTGCCCGAGTGCCTGGAGGTCTACACCGCGGTCACCCGCAGCCCGGCCGCCGGGCTGATGCCGGTGGCCATCCACATCACCGACGGGTACGCCGCAGCCCGGGGCATCCAGACGCCGGTACCGGTCTACGCCGGTCGGGACATCCTGGCCCTGGTCCGGGAGGTGGGCGGGGACACCATCGCGGTCTGCGGTTCGGCCAGCGCGGAGCCGGGTGAGCTGCGCCGGCTCGCCTGGCAGTTGGAGGGTTCCGGGGTCGACCTGGTGGTCGCCCCGCAGCTCACCGACATCGCCGGGCCCCGGGTGCACATCCGGCCGATCGAGGGCCTGCCGCTGCTGCACGTCGAGGAGCCGACCCTGTCCGGGCCGGCCCTGCTGGCCAAGAACCTGATGGACCGGGTCGCCGCCGGACTGGGCCTGCTGGTGCTCGCCCCGGTCTTCGTGGCGATCGCGCTGGCCATCCGGATCTCCGACCCGGGTCCGGTCTTCTTCCGGCAGCCCCGGGTGGGGCACGAGGGCCGCACCTTCCGGGTCTGGAAGTTCCGGACCATGTACATCGACGCCGAGGAGCGGCTGGCCGGTCTGGTCGACCAGAACGAGACCGACGGCATGCTGTTCAAGATCAAGCAGGATCCCCGGGTCTTCCCGGTGGGCCGGTTCCTGCGGGCCAGTTCGCTGGACGAGCTGCCCCAGCTGATCAACGTGCTCAAGGGCGAGATGTCACTGGTCGGCCCGCGTCCGCTCCCCGCCGACGACGGTGACTTCCTCGGTGACGTCCGGCGCCGGCTGCTGGTCCGACCGGGGATGACCGGGCTGTGGCAGGTCTCCGGTCGCTCCGACCTCTCCTGGGACGAGGCGGTCCGGCTGGACCTCTACTACGTCGACAACTGGTCCCTCGCGTACGACCTGAGCATCCTGTGGCGCACGGTCGGCGTGGTCCTGGCCCGCAAGGGTGCCTACTAGAGCGGTACGGGTACCCCCGCAGGGCTTGGCGAACGCCCCGGCACGCGACAGGATCTCACCCGTGGGGGGCAACCTGTCCGCGGTCGTCGCAGTCGTCGCACTGGTCAGTGCGTTGGCCGCCGCGCTCTGGGCGGTACTGCGGCTGCGGGCGCGACGGGGCATCGCCACCGCCACCCAGCGGGCCACCTACGACGTCCTGCACACCGCCGGGCTCGCCGCCGAGCCGCTGCGTACCGGGCTGAGTGCGGTGAGCGCCGCGAAGGCCGTACGCCATCTGCGGGCCCTGGTCGGCGCGGCCGGGCTGGCGCTGCTGGACCGGACCGAGCTGCTCGCCCTGGACGGGCGGGGCGGGCACCATGCCGACCAGTTCCGGGCGGCGGCCGGACGGGCGGTGACCGCGAACCGCTCGACCGTGCTGCGCGAGTCGGAGCTGCGCTGCGACCGGGTCGACTGCCCGGTACGCGGTGCCGTGGTGGCGCCACTCGCCGGTCCGGACGGCTGGCCGGTGGGGGCGCTGGTCGCCGTCGCCGACGACCAGCCGGCACCGGGCCTGGTGCAGGCGACGCTGGAGACCGCGCACTGGGCGGGTACCCAGCTCGCCCTGGCCGAGCTGGACTCGTCCCGGGAACGGCTGGCCCGGGCCGAGGTCCGGGCGCTGCGGGCGCAGATCAGCCCGCACTTCATCTACAACGCGTTGACCGCGATCGCCTCGTTCGTCCGGACCGACCCGGAACGGGCCCGGGAACTCATCCTGGAGTTCGCCGAGTTCACCCGGTACTCGTTCCGGGCGCACGGGGAGTTCACCACGCTCGCCGAGGAGCTGCGGTCGATCGACCGGTACCTGACCATCGAGCGGGCCCGGTTCGGTGACCGGCTCCAGGTGCACCTGCTGATCGCGCCGGAGGTCCTGCCGGTCAGTCTGCCCTTCCTCTGCCTGCAACCGTTGGTGGAGAATGCCGTGCGGCACGGGCTGTCCCGCAAGCCGGGGACCGGCACCATCCGGATCGAGGCCCGGGACGCCGGCGCCGAGTGCCACCTCACGGTCGAGGACGACGGGGTGGGTATGGACCCGGCGGTGCTGGTCAGCGAACCGGCCGACGTCGCGGACGACGCCGGCCAGCATGTCGGGCTCTCCAACGTCGACGAGCGGTTGCGGTCGGCCTTCGGGGACCAGTTCGGCCTGGTCGTGGAGACCGGCCTCGGATCGGGTACGAAGGTGAGCATGCGGGTGCCGAAGTTCCATCCCGGTGTACGGGCCGGGTCATGACCGCGTTCCTGCGGGTACTCGCGGTCGACGACGAGCCGCCCGCGCTGGACGAGCTGGCGTACCACCTGCGGGCCGATCCCCGGGTGGCCCGGCTGCACACCGCCTCGGACGCCACCGAGGCGCTGCGGGTGCTCCGGGACGCCGACGTCGACGTGGTCTTCCTGGACATCCGGATGCCCGGTCTGGACGGCATGGAGCTGGCCCGGGTGCTGCGCCGGTTCGCCCGGCCGCCGTCGATCGTCTTCGTCACCGCGTACGACGACGGGGCGGCGGACGCCTTCGACCTGGGTGCCACCGACTACGTCCGCAAGCCGGTACGCGCCGAACGCCTCGCCGAGTCGCTGCGCCGGGTGATCGAGGCACGGGTGGTACCCACGCATCCGGCGGCGCTGGCCCGGGCCGAGGCGGATCCGACCATCCCGGTGGAGTTGGCCGGGACGACCCGGATGCTGCCCCGGTCCGCGGTGCGCTGGGTGGAGGCGCAGGGCGACTACGCGCGGCTGCACACCGCTGACGGGTCGCACCTGGTCAGGGTGTCGCTGGCCACCCTCGCCGAGCGGTGGGCCGACGCCGGGTTCGTCCGGATCCACCGGTCGTACCTGGTGCAGATCCGTCTGATCGCGGAGTTGCGTCTGGTCAACTCGGGTTACGTGGTGGTCGTGGACGGCACCGAGCTGCCGGTGAGCCGCCGGCACACCCGGGAGTTGAAGGACAAGCTGGTCCGCGCCGCGAAGCAGGACTGGAACCGCTGACTTTTCCTGTGACGGGAATAGGCGGACGCTTCTCGTACCTTGTACGGTTGGCCGTACGAGACGCAGGAGGCCCGTGTGACCGATCAGCCGTTCGATGCCGGTGTCGAGTTCGACCGTCAGGTCGGCAACCTGCTGGCGAAGGACTACCCCGCCCTGGCCGGACTGGGCCCGGCCGAGTTCACCGACCGGCTCGCCCCGCTGCGGGCCACGGTCGTCCGGCGGGCCGCCACGATGACCCCACCCACCGAGGGGCGGGTCCCGTTCGTGCTGGTGGTGACCCGCGAACTGGTACCGGTCGAGGAGCGCCTGACCCGGCTCACCCTGGCCGGCAGGCGCAAGCCCGGCTTCCTGGACCGGCACTACGCCGAGGGTGACCTGGCCCGGTTCGACCCGATCAAGGAGCTGGAACTGCCCGATTCCCCGGCGTACCTGCTCTTCGACGTCGACCGGGGTGAGGAGACCCTGAACCTGGCCCCCGACGCGGCCATGGAGATCATCACCGGGCAGGGCCGGACGCCGTTGACCATCGACGAGGGGATCGCCTTCGTCACCCACTTCCCCGCCGCGCTGGCGAGGAACAAGTGCTTCTCGCTGGTGGGTTCGCGGTGCGGGGACCGGCGGGTACCGGCCATCTGGATCAGCCAGGGCGCCCCGAAGCTGGGCTGGTGCTGGTACGGCAATCCGCACACCTGGCTCGGCTCGGCCTCCACCGCCGACCGGTCCACCTGACCTGCATCAGATCGACGATGAAGGCCGCCAGATCTTGGTGGCAAACGGACCCTCCAGAGGCCATTTGCCACCAAGATCGCGGAACTTCCCGTCGGGCACGGGGCTGAGCAGGCAATGTTCCCCTGTGGACCGGCCGAAAAGGGGAGCACGGAGCAGACATCGACCACCTATCCTCGTGGAGCCGACCAGGCGAACGGGGCGCACTGGGGTCGGTGCGGCGGGTCCGCCTGCGTGAGTCGCCCCACCACCTCACACCAAGGACTTGCATGGCTTTCTCCAAGCTGGGGCGACTGGCCCTGGCGGCTGCCGTGCTCGGTGCGGTCGTACTGCCGGGTGGATCCCCGGCCTACGCCGCCGACACGGGGGTCATCGCCGGACAACTCACCACCAGTGCCGGTGCCGGCGCTGCGAACGCGACCGTCCACGTGTACCGCGAGGACAACGGCATCATCGACACCGTCGGCTGGACGACCACCGACGAGCAGGGCAACTACCAGATCGGCGGGCTCCGGCCGGCGCCGTACGCGGTGGGCTTCGAACCGCAGGGCGGCCCGACGCAGTTCTACCGGCAGCAGCTCGAACTCTGGGACGCCGACTGGGTCGACGTGGCCAACGGTGCCACCACCACGGTCAACGACCAACTGCTGCCCACCGGCGCCATCACCGGCCAGATCCGCACGGCCACCGGTGACCCGGCCTCCTACCTCTTCATCAACGCCTACGAAGTGAACGAGGGCAACTGGGCGTACGGTTCGACCGACGAGGAGGGCCGCTACCGGATCACGGCCACCCCGGGCACCTACCAGGTCTCCTTCCAGCCCGTCCCGGACTCGTACCAGAGCCAGTTCGTCCCCGGTCAGATCGAGGAGACGGCAGCTCAGCTCTTCCAGGTCACGGCGGGTGGCGAGGTCGTCGCGAACGACACCGTCCTGCCGGTCGGCAGCCTCTCCGGCCGGCTCACCAGCCAGGGCGGCGCCGCCGTGGCCGGCGCGGACGTGAACGTCATGACGGCCGGCTGGGGTAACGGCGGCTACACCTCGACCGACACCAGCGGGAACTTCTCCTTCCCGGCACTCCTCGCCGGTAGCTACCGGGTCAGCTTCAGCCAGGGCGACCGGACCCAGTACTACCAGGGCAAACTGACCTTCGAGGAGGCGACTCCGGTCGCCGTGACCGGTGGGCAGGAGACCCGGATCACGGAGAGCTGGCTGGCCACCGGGGCGGTCCGGGTCACCGCCGTCGACGCGGTCAGCGGCGCACCCGTCGCGAACTTCTGCGTGGAGAACTTCTGCAGCAACGGCACCGGTAAGGCCACCGTCACCGGGCTGCCACAGGGCAGCCACGACCTCTGGGTCTACCCGGAGGACAAGCTGCACTTCGCGGAGACCCTGGAGGGTGTACAGGTCGTCGGCGGGCAGACCATCGACGTGACGGTCCGGCTGCGGGTCGGTGCGGCGATCACCACCCGGATCACCGACCGGGCCACCGGCAACGGGGTGGCCAACGTCTGCCTCGACACGTTCCTGCCCAAGCAGGTCCGGCAGCCGGACGGCCGGGGCGACTGTAGTGACAGCACCGGCCGGATCACCGTCGGCCCGCTGGAGCCGGGGCAGTACCGGCTCTTCGCGGTACCCCGTGGGGACAGCGTCTACGGCCGGCAGTGGGTCGGCGCCACCGGCGGTACCGGCGACGAGCGGCAGGCCGCCGCCGTCCCGACCTGGGCCGGCCGGACCAGCACCGCCCCGGTGGTCAAGCTCGACCGCGCGGGTACGGTGACCGGCCTGGTCACCGACGCGGGTACCGGTGCACCCCTGCCCGAGGTCGGGGTGGACATCGAAGCGCCGGGCACGGACCACGGCGCCTCGGTGGTGACCGGGGCGGACGGCCGTTACCGGCTGACCGGGGTCGGCCCGTACCAGTGGCCGTTGGTCTTCATGCACAAGGGTTACACCCAGTACTCGGGCGGTACGGCCGACCGGTACGCGGCGACGAAGGTCGCGGTGACGGCCGGGGGCACCGCCACGTACAACCTGGCCCTCCAGCCCGGGGTGAAGATCACCGGCAGTTTCACCAACCAAGACGGTGCCCGGGTCGAGTACGGGCGGATCGTCGCGCACAACGTCAACACCGGTGATGTCGTGGGTCTCGGCTACGTCGACTACGGGCAGATCAACCTGTCCGCCCTCGGTGGACAGTCGGTCTACTTCACCTACGACGTCAGCTTCGGCAACGACGAGTACCTCCACGGCCAGTACCCGCTGCCGCCGAGTACGCGCAGCCGTCCCGGTGGGCCGACCCTGGCCACCCCGGGCATCGCGGTACCGGCCACGGGCCCGTTCACGCTCGACATCGTGATCCGGACCAACTGAGATCGGCCCTTCTCGGCAGGGCCGGCGGTGATCCCGTCGGCCCTGCCGTCCCCTTTCTACCGAAGGACAGCATGACGTTTCCGATCCTGCGTCGGGTGGCCCTGGCCGCTGCGCTGATCACCGCCGCAGCCGTGCTGCCGGGCCTGCCCGCGTACGCCGCCGGAACCGGCGCCATCGCCGGCACGGTGACCACCAGCACCGGCGCCGCCGCGCCCGACGTGGCCGTGCAGGTCTACCTCTACGACAACGGCGACACCGAGGCCGTCGGCTGGGCCACCACCGACGGGCAGGGCCGTTACCGGGTTTCCGGGTTGACCACCGGGCTGTACCTGGTCGGCTTCCAGCCGCCGGAGGGGCCGCAGCAGTTCCATCCGCAGACGTTCGATTTCGCCGCCGCCGAGCACCGGTCCGTCTCGGACGGTGCCACCACCACCGTCGACGAACTGCTCTCCCCGACCGGGGTGATCAGCGGGGTGATCCGGAACGCCGCCGGCACACCGGTCGCGGGTGTACCGGTCACCGTCGAGGGCGCCGGCACCGTACTGGTCACCCAGACCACGACCGACGCCGACGGCCGGTACCGGGTGGTCACCGCCCCGGATTTGTACATCGTCTCGTTCGAGCCGGTCACCGGAACCCAGCAGCGGCAGTTCGTGCCGGGCAGCCTGACCTACGAGGCCGCCGGGGTGTTCGACCTCCGGGCCGGTGGGCAGCTCACCGCCGACGACACGGTACTGCCGACCGGCACCCTGGCCGGTCGGCTCACCACGGCCAGCGGCGGCGCCTCGGTGGGTGCGGCGGTGACCGCCACCCCGGTCGACGGGCACGACTTCGTGACGGTACTGACCGACGCGAACGGCGAGTTCAGTCTGCCGCTCTTCGCCACCGGCTACGTCGTCTCCTTCTACCGGGACCGGCTGACCCAGTACTACCCGGGCACGACGAACCACGCGGACGCCACCGAGGTCCGGGTCGTGGCCGGGCAGACCATCCGGATCACCGACAGTTGGCTGGGGACCGGGGCGGTACGGATCACCGGGGTCGACGCGGTCAGCGGTGCGCCGGTCGCGGACTTCTGCGTGGAGAGTGCGTGCAGCAACGGCACCGGGAAGGTCACGGTCACCGGGCTGCCCGCCGGCACTCAGCGGTTGAACGCCGACCCGGCGGACGTGCTGCACTTCGACACGGACCTGGACGTGCAGGTCCGGGCGGACCAGACGGTCGACGTCACGGCCCGGTTCGCGCCGGGTGCCGCGATCAGCACCCGGGTCGTCGACCGGGCCACCGGTAACCCGGTCTCCGGCGTCTGTCTGCTGCCCATGCGGCCGAAGCGGGTGGACATGCCCGACGGTGTCGGCGAGTGCAGCGACTCCGCCGGCCGGATCACCGTGGGGCCGTTGCGGCAGGACACCTACCGACTGTTCGCCTTCCCCCGGAACAAGCCGGGTTACGGTCAGCAGTGGGTGGGGCCGACCGGCGGTACCGGTGACGAGCGGCTGGCTGCCGCCGTACCGGCGGTGGCCGGACGGGTGACCGCCGCACCGGAGGTACGGCTCGACCCGGCCGGGGTGATCGCCGGCAGGGTCACCGACACCGCCGGGCAGCCGTTGGCCGGGCTCGGCGTCGGGATCCTGCCGAACACGCCGGGCGTGCACAACCAGGCGGAGACCGGGGTCGACGGCCGTTACCGGCTCACCGGGGTGGGGCCGTACGCCTGGCCGGTCACGATCGAGGGTTCCGGCCACAGCCACTGGTCGGGGGGTACCGGCGACCGGTACGCGGCCAGCACCGTCACGGTGACCGCCGGAGCGACCGTCACCTACGACACCACCTTCCGGGGCGCGGTGACCATCACCGGCACGATCAGAAACCAGTCGGGTGTGGCGGCCGGGAACGGTCGGATCCTCGCCCACAACGTCACCACCGGGGACGTGATCGGTTGGGGCACCGTCGGCGACGGGCGGTACAGCGTTCCGGCGATCGCCGGACAGTCGGTGTACCTCACCTGGTCCGCGGAGTTCGGCGGTGTCATGCGGTCCGGTCAGTACCCGGAGCCGGCCAGCGTCCGTTCCACCCGGCCGGGTGGGCCGACCCTGGCGACCGCCGGTTTCCCGGTGCCGTCGACCGGGCCGCTGACGATCGACATCACCGTCCGGACGAGCTGAGAGCGACCGGCAACAGGACCGGCGGGGTCGGTGGCACCGTCCACCGGCCCCGCCGTCGTCATCACCCCCTGCCAGCCTCCTGTCCACCGGATCCGCCCCCGTTGTCCACAGGATCCACCGGTTATCCACAGGTTGTGCACAACCGGTGGACAGATATCCACAGCCCCTGTGCAGAACGGTCGTACTTGACAATTGCCGCTGGTCGGTGAGACTCCCTCAGGTGGCCGACCCCACCGATCGCCCGGTCCGCCCGGCCGTCCCGGCCGCCCGGCGGACCCGGGTCGTGCTGGCCGACGCCACCCGCTCGCGGACCGGCCCGGGGCGGACCCGGAGCGAGCTGGCCGAGCAGACCCGGGTCGGCGACGCCCTGGTCCGGGGCCTGGTCCGGGCACAGCTCGCGCTCGCACTGCGACTGTCCCTGGTCGTACTGATCGGGCTCGGCGGTCTGCCGCTGCTCTTCGCGGTCGCCCCGGCGGTGGGCCGGGCCCGGCTGCTCGGGGTACCGCTGCCCTGGCTGCTGCTCGGCGTGGTGGCGTTCCCGTTCCTGGTCGCGGTGGGTTGGGCGTACGTGCACCTGGCGGAACGCAACGAGCAGGACTTCACCGACCTGGTCGAACGGCCGGAGCGCTGAGGTGGCCAACCACTTCGTGGTACCGGCGCTGGTGGCGGTCACCCTGGTCACCGTCGCGATCGGCTTCTACGGGCTGAAACTGGCCCGTACCACCTCGGACTTCCTGGTGGCGTCGCGCGCGGTCAGCCCGACCTGGAACGCGGCGGCGATCGGTGGCGAGTACCTCTCCGCCGCGTCCTTCCTCGGCATCGCCGGCCTGATCCTCAAGTACGGCGTCGACGTGCTCTGGTACCCGGTCGGTTTCGCGGCCGGGTACCTCGCGCTGCTGCTCTTCGTCGCCGCCCCGCTGCGCCGTTCCGGCGCGTTCACCCTGCCCGACTTCTGCGAGCTGCGGCTCGGTTCGCGTCGGCTGCGCAAGCTCGCCACCGGGTTCGTGGTCTTCATCGGCTGGCTCTACCTGGTGCCGCAGTTGCAGGGTGCCGGGCTCACCCTGACCACGGTCACCGGGGCGCCGTACGAACTCGGGGCGCTCGTGGTCGGGGTGGTGGTGACGGCGAACGTGGCGCTGGGCGGGATGCGGGCGGTCACCTTCGTCCAGGCGTTCCAGTACTGGTTGAAACTGACCGCGCTGGCGGTACCCGCGATCTTCCTGATTCTGCACTGGCAGGCCGACGGCCGCCCGGCGGTGACCCCACCCGACGGGCCGACGTTCCGGACCGCGACCACCGTGGTGGTCGAGCAGGCCGCGACCCTCACCCTGGCCGACGGTGCGGTGATCGAGGTACGCCCCGGCGACTCGTTGAGTTTCGACGCCGGTGACCCGGTACCGGCGGTGGCCGGACTGCCCGGCCCGGACGGGCTGGACTGGCTGCTGCCGGACACCGCCGGGGACGACGACCGGGGGCTCTTCGCCACCTATTCGCTGATCCTGGCGACGTTCCTGGGCACCATGGGGCTTCCGCACGTTCTCGTCCGGTTCTACACCAACCCGGACGGCGGCGCGGCCCGCCGGACCACCCTGGTCGTGCTCGCCATGGTCGGCGCGTTCTACCTGCTGCCCACCCTGTACGGCGTGCTCGGCCGGATCTACACCCCGCAACTGCTGGTCACCGGGCAGACCGACGCGGTGGTGGTGCTGCTGCCCGGGGCCGCCCTGGGTGACGGCACGCTCAGCCGGCTGCTCTCCGCGCTGGTCGCCGCCGGGGCGTTCGCGGCGTTCCTCTCCACCTCCTCCGGCCTGCTGACCAGCGTGGCCGGGGTGATCTCCACGGACGTGCTGGGGCGCGGCTCGGTACGCGGGTTCCGGCTGGCCACGCTCCTCGCCGGGCTGGTACCCGTGCTGCTCGCCTTCAACCTCCGCGACCTGGACGTCTCCCAGGTGGTCGGGCTGGCCTTCGCAGTCGCCGCGTCGAGTTTCTGCCCACTGCTGGTGCTCGGCATCTGGTGGCGTGGGCTGACCGACCTGGGGGCCGCCGCCGGCATCCTCGTCGGTGGCGGGGCGGCGGTCGGCGCGGTGCTGCTCACCGTGCTCGGTCCGGCGCTGCACGGCTGGCCGGCCACCCTGACCGCCCAGCCGGCGGCCTGGACGGTGCCGCTGGCGTTCACCGTGATGGTGCTGGTGTCGGTGGCGTCGCGGCACCGCGCACCGGCCGACGTCGGCGCGACCATGCTGCGCCTGCACGCCCCGGAGGCGCTGCGGCTCCACGTCAAGTAGGTGGGTAGGTAGTCCGCCGGGCGGAGAACGAGTAGTCGTTGCTCAGGCCCAGCCAGGGACGTCGATGGTTGCCTGTATCCGTGGCCGGGACCGGCCAGCTGATCCGACCATCGAAGGACCGACGATGAACCGCCGCAAGATCCTGCTCGTCACCGCTGCCATCCCCGCCGCCGGGGTGCTCGCCCGATCCGGTCCCGCCGCTGCGGCCCCCTGGCCGGAACCGCCGATCTCGGTCGCCGTCGAACCGCTGGAGGCCGGCTCGGTCGCGTACGCGCCGCTCGCCCCGGAGTTCGCCGGGGCGCCGGGCGGGGGCAAGCTGGTCGTCCGGCTGCGGGTGACGAACACGGGTACCGAGGTGCTCAACGTCACCGGGATCACCTTCAGTTTTCCGGGCAGCAGCGTACCGAACAAGATCATGCAGGGCGTCGACCTGCTCTTCGACGTCGATGTCGACGACGACGGCACGAAGGACGGGCCGGAGTTCCAGCCGGGGCAGAGCAAGTGGTGGTCCAACGGGGGCGTCACCCTCGCCGACGACACCAAGGTCAAGAACCAGGTCTACCTGCCGACGCCCATTCCCAGCTCGGTGACCATCCAGATCACCTGCGACGGCTACCTCTTCGCGTACCAGGTGACCCTGCCGTTGACCCCCTACAAGGTCTCGCACCGGTTGCCGATCGACGTCGCCGACCTGCGTCCGGGCGAGTGCCTGAAGTCGGCGGGCGACCACTGGGCCACCGGTGGCGCCGCCGGCAGCCAGATCTACGCGCACGACGTCGGGGTGGTCGGCTGGGACGGCGCGAAGTGGACCAGCCTGCTGCCGGGTAAGGACGGCACGGCCAACGAGCACTTCCGGGGCTGGAACGTGCCGATCCGGACGGTCGCCGACGGTACGGTCTGGGCGGCCGTCGACGGCATGGCGGACAACACCGTCCTAGGCAGCCTGCCCGTGCCCACCCCCGACCCGGTGGGCGGCAACTCGGTCTGGATCGCCCACCCGGACGGCACCATGACCTGGTACACCCACCTGCGCAACGGGACGGTGACGGTGCAGCAGGGGGACACCGTGGTCGCGGGGCAGATCCTCGGCCGGTTGGGCAACTCGGGGAACAGCTCCGGCCCGCACATCCACCTGGAGACCCGTAGGCGCAGCGACACGCTGCGCAACCCGCTGCGGCCGATGCTGTTCAAGGATGCCTGGCTGTTGGAGATGACGCAGGGCACCCCCTGGGACCCGGACTCCAACCTCTGGGTACCGGCCCTCAACCGGGCCCTGCCGCCGAAGGAGATGCTGATCTGGCCGTCGGGCTGGCACCCGACCTGGTACCCACGGGGCAAGGCGGAGCTGGTGCTGCCGGGGATCCGGAGCACCGACTACCAGACCGTCTTCAACCGGGCCACCGAGGCCGGCTACCGGCCGGTCTGGGTCGACGCCCACGAGGTCGGCACCCAGGTCTTCTTCAACCTGATCATGCGCCCCGAGGACGGGGTGCCGTGGGTGGCGAAGCACGGCATGGACGGCACCGCCTACCAGAACGAGTACGACCTGATGCGCGAGCAGGGGTACCGGCTGATCAACGTGACCAGCTACGTCGACTCGGGCGTGCGGTACGCGGCGGTCTGGCGCAAGCAGGGTGGCCCGGAGCTGCGGGCGTACCACGGGTGGAGCGCGGCGGCCCACAGCACCGAGTACGCCAAGCTGGTCGCCGCCGGGTACCACCCGGTGAACATCTCCGTCGTCGCCCCCGGTGACACGCTGAAGTACACCGCTCTCTACCTCAAGGAGAACGTCGGGGTGTTCGAGGCGCCGACCTTCCTCGACGCGGCCGGTTACCAGGACGCCTGGAACACGAACACCCGGGCCGGACGTCACCTGGTCTACCTGAACGCCTACCAGTACGCCGGCAGCTACCGGTTCTCGGCGGTCTTCCAGCAGTACGCGGCCGGCAGCGGCGGGACCGCCGGCCAGCACCACCTGGACGCGAACGCGCTGACCACGGTGTTGGAGACCCGCGCCCAGGCGGGCATGCTCACCCGGGTGCTCGCCGGCTACAACCGGGGCGGGACGGCCAACTACGGGGCCGGTTGGCGGCGCGCCTGACGCAGCCGGGTTCCGTGCACCGGGCGGGGTGGGTCGGCAGGTCCGGTCCACCCCGCCCGGTGTGCCTCGCGTCCGGGTGGGAAGTCAGCAGGTCTCACAGCGGCAGGAGCGAGGTGATCCGAGTTGGCGGCACAACGGAGACCGGCCGGTACCGAGGGCCCCCAGTCCGTCGGCCCGTGGGGTAGCGCCGGCGGGATCGACCGCGACGCCCCGTGGGGCGCGGGTGAGGACTCACCCATGGACGAGGGCAGCGAGGAGACCGCGGTACCGCCGGGACGGCGCGGCGAGCGGCGGGCCGGCGCGCGGAGCGCCACCACCGACCGGCACGGGTTCGGACCGGTGGAACCCACCCGGACCCCGGCGGCCGGACCGGGCGCACCACCCGACCCGGCGCCCTCCCGGCGGACCTTCCCGGACGACCGCGCCGGTGGTGATCTCGCCGACAACGCGCTGGAGGAACAGACCGGAATGCATCCGGAGGGCCGCCCGCCGGCCCGGTGACCTCTGCCGTTGTTCTCCTGCTCAGGGAGGACGACACCTCGTTCCGCCGTCCGAGCCGGGTACGGCGCACGGCGGCTACCGTCGGACACATGACTGGTACGGAGCACGCCGCCCTCGCGTTGCGCGGGCTGGTGAAGCAGTTCGACGGCAAGGTGGCCGTGGCCGGTGTCGATCTCGACGTACCGGCCGGCTCGTTCTTCGGCCTGCTCGGCCCGAACGGTGCCGGGAAGACGACCACCCTCTCCATGGCGGTCGGCCTGCTCCGCCCCGACGCCGGTGGCGCCTGGGTGCTCGGCCACGACGTCTGGGGCGACCCGGTGCAGGCGAAACGACTGTTCGGGGTGATGCCCGACGGGGTGCGCCTCTTCGACCGGCTCACCGGGGCCGAACTGCTCGCGTACCACGGTCTGCTGCGCGGGATGGATCCGACCGTGGTGGACCAGCGGGCCACCGAACTGCTCGACGTGCTCGCCCTCGCCGACGCGGACCGCACCCTGGTGGTCGACTACTCGGCCGGCATGAAGAAGAAGATCGGCCTGGCCTGTGCCCTGCTACACGGGCCGCGACTGCTGGTCCTGGACGAACCGTTCGAGGCGGTCGACCCGGTCTCCGCCGCGCTGATCCGCGACATTCTGCACCGGTACGTGGGCGGGGGCGGGACGGTGGTCTTCTCCAGCCACGTCATGGAGGTGGTGGAGCGGCTCTGCACCCACGTGGCGATCCTCGCCGAGGGGACCATCAAGCGGGTCGGCACCCTGCACGACGTACGCGGCGACCGGTCCCTGGAGGACGTCTTCGTCGAGGTGGTCGGTGGCCGTACGGCGACCGGTGAGGAGCTGGCGTGGCTGTCGAGGTGACGCCGGTGGGGTCGGCCGGGCCGTTACCGCCGGTCGGGCCACCGGTCGCGGCGCCCTCGCCGGAGCCGCTACGGCCGGTCGGTGCCGGACACTTCGTCCGGCTCAAGCTGCGGGTGATGCGCAACAACTTCCGTGGTCAGGGTTGGCGGATCGCGCTCTACGTGGTCGGCGCGCTGTTCGCGCTCTGGTTCGCGGTCTCCGGGTTCTTCCTGTTCGCCGCACCGGGCCTGGCGGACAGGTCGGACTTCGCCGTGCTGGCCGCCGCCTTCGGTGGCGGGCTGCTGGTCCTCGGCTGGACGCTGCTGCCGCTGGTGCTGTTCGGGGTGGACGAGACCCTCGACCCGGCCCGGTTCGCGTTGCTGCCGTTGACCCGCCGGACCCTGGTCACCGGCATGTTCGCCGCTGCGCTGGTCGGTATCCCGGCGGTGGCCGCGTTGCTCGCCACCAGCGGCCTGGTGGTGACCGCCTGGCTGCTCGGCGGCTGGTCGGCGGGGCTGGTCACGGCGGTCGGGGTGGTCGCCGGTCTGCTCCTCTGCGTCGCCGCGAGCCGGGCGGTGACCAGTGCCTTCGCCACCATGCTCCGGTCCCGCCGGATCCGGGACCTGGCGGCGATCCTGTTGGCGGTCCTCGCCGCCCTGATCGGCCCGCTCCAGATCGTCGTACTGGCTGCCGTCCAGCGGGCGGACTGGGACCAGTTGGCCGGGGTGGCCGACGTGGTCGGCTGGACCCCGTTCGGGGCGGCGTACACCGCCGGTATCGACCTGGCGCAGGGCCGGGTCTGGGCGGCACCGGTCAAGCTGCTGATCACCGTACTGACCATCGGGGCGCTGCTGTGGTGGTGGTCCCGGTCGCTGGAGTCGGCCATGGTGGGGGCCGCGAGCGGCGGCACCGCAGCGAAGCGCCGGCAGGCTGCGGGTACTCCGGTGGCACAGCTCTTCCCCCGGATCGCCGGTTGGGTGCGCCGGGACCGGTTCGGCGCGCTGGTGGCCCGGGAGGCCCGGTACTGGTGGCGGGACGCCCGGCGGCGGGCCAATCTGATCACCATCGCCGTGGTCGGTGTCTTCGTGCCGGTGATGGTGAACATCGGCAGCCAGGGACTGGTCGGCGGGGAGCAGGACTTCTCCGCCTCCCCGACCACGGTCACCCTCTCCATGGTGTTCGTGGGGGTGCTCGCCTCGGTGA
Source organism: Micromonospora echinofusca (assembly GCF_017614955.1). Classification (GTDB taxonomy): domain Bacteria; phylum Actinomycetota; class Actinomycetes; order Mycobacteriales; family Micromonosporaceae; genus Micromonospora; species Micromonospora echinofusca_A. The sequence goes on along the minus strand of NZ_WVUH01000015.1, from coordinate 6,682 downwards.
CGCTGGCCAACCAGTTCGGCTTCGACGGCAGCGCGTACGCGGCGAACGTGATCGCCGGGGTGCCGGGGCAGGTGGAGCTGCGCGCCCGGGCCGTCGCCTTCTCGCTCTACGTGGTCCCGTTGCTGGTGGCGATCAGCGTGATCGTCGCGGTGGTACTGCGGGAGCCGGCCTGGATCGGCGTGATGGCGGGTTCCCTCTTCGCCGCGTACGGCGCCGGGCTGGCGATCAACGTGTTCGTCTCGATCCTGGGGGCGTACGCGCTGCCGGAGACGAGCAACCCGTTCGCGGTGAACAGCGGGGCCGGGGTGGCGAAGGGCCTGCTGACCATGGTGTCCATGGTCGCCTCGGTGGGGGTGACCACGCCGATGGTGGCGGCGACCGCCCTTCTCGGCGGGATCTGGTACTGGCTGGCCCTGCCGGTGGGTCTGGCGTACGGCTTCGGGGCGGCCGTACTCGGCACGTACCTCGCCGGGGACGTGCTGGACAGGCGGATGCCGGAGCTGCTGACCGCGGTGACGCCACGCCGCTGACCGGCCGTCCGGTCGTGCTGCTCGCTGCGGTCACCCGTGCCGCCGAACTGGCCCGACGCGGCTCGCTGCGGTCACCCGTGCGGCCGGACCCGTCGGACCTGACCGGGGTGTCCGGCGGGCGACAGCGTGCAACCCGTGGCCGGGGCACGGGGTGTGGGGCCCAGACGTCGCCGTAGCGCACGGCGGCGCGGTACGGGGAGGGCGCCATCATGATGGTGCGGTTGCTGGGCCCGGATCTGGGCCCACCAGGGCAGGCACCCCCGCCGGTTCCGACTGACGGATCCGGCTTCGACGAGTTCTATGCGGCCAATTTCCATCAGCTGACGCTCCAGCTCTATGCCTACACGGCAGACGTGGGCCAGGCCCAGGACGCGGTCCAGGAGGCGTTCAGTCGCGCCTGGGCCCGCTGGAGCAGGGTCGCGTCGTACGACAATCCGGCAGCCTGGGTCCGGCGGGTCGCGCTGAACGTGGCCAAGAGCCGGTGGCGGCGGTTGCGGGCGGCCCGCGCCCACGCCCACTTCCACCGGGAGCAGGTGGTGGAGGGCCCCGGTCCGGACCGGGTCGCACTGGCCCGTGCGTTGGCCGACCTGCCGGAGACGCACCGCCGCGCGATCGTGCTGTTCCACGTCGCCGACATGCCGGTCGACGAGATCGCCAAGCAGGAAGGGGTGTCGTCCGGGACGGTCAAGTCCTGGTTGCACCGGGGCCGGAAGACTCTCGCCGCTGCTCTGACGGACCCGGGGACGGAGCGGACCGATGCATGACGACCAGGAATTCCCGCAGCTCGAAACCGCGTTCGCCCGGTTCCGGACGGGCGGCCCGCTGGCCCTGCCGGCCGGGGCCGGTGCGGCGCGTACCGTGGCACGGCGGCGTCGGACCGCCGGGACGGCGGCAGCCGGGGCACTCACCGCTCTGGTGATCATCACTCCGGTCGCGGCAACGGCCTGGCCCGAGCCGGTGCCACCGCCACCGGGGGTCGACGTGACGACCGGGCCACCGACCCCGTCCGTAGCGCCCACCGGCGCGCCGACCGCGTCACCGACGGGTACGCCGACCCGGGGTGCAACGGTCCCCGGCGGGCTGACGCCGGCGGCGGTCCTGGGTGACGTGACTCTTCGGATCCCGGCGTGGCCGGACCGGATGGCGAAGTCCTGCCGGAGCGGGCCGGTCCGGTTCAGCGACGGTCGGAACGAGGTCCCCGGCAACGAGTTGGTCATGAAGATCGACAAGGTGGTACCGGTCGACACCGACCGGGACGGCACCACCGAGACCGCCGCCCTGATCACCTGCTCGGGGCTGGAGAGCTACGCAGCAAAGGTGCTGGTGTTCGACCGCGACGCCGGTGGAGCCATCGTCACCCAGGGACAGGTGGTCGCCAGCACCGGCGACGTCGCCGCCATCCGGGGCATCCGAGCGGCTGACCGGGCCCTGGACGTGGAGGTGGCCGACTACGCCGGTGACGGTCTGCCGGACGACCTGGCCCAGCACCAGTGGCGGTCCTACTCCTGGGTCGACGGCAGGTTCCGGCAGACCGGCGGCCCGACCCGGTTCCCGGCCAACCCCCGGGTCACCGATCTGGCGCTGGGCGGGATGGACCCCCGGCTGCGCGCGGACGGTACGCAGCGGTACACCGGGACGTTCACCCTGCTCGTACTCAACAAGGGACCGCAGTTGGCCACTGCGCCGTACGTGACCCTCCGGTTCCCGTCGACCGTGACGGCCATCCCGCCGGCCGGCTGCCGGGGCGCCGTCACCGAACCCGGCCAGCTCTTCTGCCCGATGGACCAGATCAAGGCGGGCGGCATGGCGGTCCTGGAGATCGTCCTGTCGGTGGACCGGTCGGCGGTCGGGTCCGGCGCGATCGGCGACCTCTCGGCATCGGTGTACTGGGGGCCGGACCACACCGGCCGGTACCCGGAGCCGGCCGGCAAGGAGGGGAACAACCTTCGGACCTGGAAGATCATCGTCAGCGGGTGACCGGGGTCCGCGCCCCGTTCCTTTCATGGAGTCCGCCGCTCCGGTCCCCGGGGCGGCGGCACAATGTTTCACGTGAATCCAGAACCGGGCGCGGAGATCCACCACACCGACCCGTTCGCCACTCCGGTCGGCGAGCGCTCGCCGGTACGCCGACTGCGCGGCCGGCTGGCGGCGACGGTGACCCTCTGGACCGCGCCCGGTCCGGCCGGGCTGACCGTCTCCTCCACCCTCGTCGCCGAGGGGGAACCGGACCGGCTGCTCGGGCTGGTCGACGAGGAGTCGGACCTGTGGAGTGCGGCGTCGGCCGCCGGCCGGTTCGCGGTGGCCGTACTCGGCCCGGCGCACCGGCAGCTCGCCGACCGGTTCGCGGGGCTCTTCCCCGCACCGGGCGGACTCTTCGCCACCGGCGAGTGGATCCCGACCGACTACGGGCCGGTACCCGCCGACGCCGGGGGCTGGGTGGGCTGCCGGCTCGACGGCGCCCGGGAGTACGGCTGGGCACTGCTGGTGGAGGCGACCATCGAGACCGTCGCCCTCGCCGAGGAGGGCACGCCGCTGCTGCACCACCGGGGCCGGTACCGCCAACTGGACGCCTGAACCGTACCGCTCACCGAAGTGACACAGGTCACTCGGCGCAGCAGTCGTGCCGTTCGGCGCACCCGCCGACCCGGCCGCCCGACGGCCTTCCGGGTACGCCGCCCCGATCCATACCGTGCGCGAAACCCCCCACACCTGTGAAGGTGGTGATTCACGCATGTCTACGGATACCCCGGCATCAGCAGCGGGCACGTCCCACCGGTACGTCGCCGTCCAGGAGTCGGCGGAATTCGCCGGACTACGGAGGACCCTGCGCGGCTTCGTCTTCCCGATGACCGTGGCGTTCTTCCTCTGGTACGCGCTGTACGTGATCCTCTCGGCGTACGCGCGGGACTTCATGGGCACCCGGCTGTTCGGCAGCAACATCAACATCGCCCTGGTCTTCGGGCTGCTCCAGTTCGTCTCCACCTTCCTGATCGCGTGGCTCTACGCCCGGTACGCCAACCGGCGGATCGACCCGGTCGCCGACCGGATCCGCGCCGAGATCGGGGAGGTGACCCATGAACACGGTCCTCGCGGCTGAGGCCACCAACGGCACCGCCCGTACGCTGACCATCACGCTCTTCGTGGTGCTCGTGGCGGTGACCCTCGGCATCACCATCTGGGCGAGCCGGCAGACCCGGACGGCCACCGACTTCTACGCCGGTGGCCGGTCCTTCTCCGGCTTCCAGAACGGCATGGCGATCGGTGGCGACTACATGTCGGCCGCCTCGTTCCTCGGCATCGCCGGGATCATCGCCCTCTACGGGTACGACGGCTTCCTGTACTCGATCGGCTTCCTGGTGGCCTGGCTGGTCGCGCTGCTGCTGGTCGCGGAGCTGCTGCGCAACTCCGGCCGGTACACGATGGCGGACGTGCTGGCGTTCCGGATGCGGCAGCGACCGGTCCGGACGGCGGCGGCGGTCTCCACCATCACCGTGTCGATCTTCTACCTGCTGGCCCAGATGGTCGGCGCGGGCGCGCTGGTCGCGCTGCTGCTCGGCATCCGGCCCGGGACGACCTTCCTGGGCATGGACGCCGACACCGCCAAGGTCGCCACCATCATCCTGGTCGGCGCCCTGATGATCATCTACGTCACGGTCGGCGGGATGAAGGGCACCACCTACGTGCAGATCATCAAGGCCGTGCTGCTGATGGGCGGCACGCTGGTGATGACGCTGCTGGTCCTGGCGAAGTACAAGTTCAACCTGTCCTCGCTGCTCGGCGACGCCGCCGCCTCGTCCGGCAAGGGCAGCGCCTTCCTCGAACCGGGACTGCGGTACGGCGTGGAGGTGGCCGGCAACGCCACGCAGACCTTCTACAACAAGGTGGACCTGCTCTCGCTCGGCATCGCACTGGTCCTCGGTACCGCCGGCCTGCCGCACATCCTGATCCGGTTCTACACCGTGCCGACCGCGAAGGCGGCCCGCAAGAGCGTGCTCTGGGCGATCGGCATCATCGGCACCTTCTACCTGTTCACCCTGGCGCTCGGCTTCGGCGCGGCGGCCCTGGTCGGCCGGGAGGCGATCACCGCCCAGGACAAGGCCGGCAACACCGCGGCACCACAGCTCGCCCAGGCACTCGGGGTGGACTTCCTCGGCGGTGACGTGGGCGGTGCCGCGATGCTGGCGATCATCGCGGCGGTCGCGTTCGCCACCATCCTCGCCGTGGTGGCCGGGCTGACCCTGGCCTCCTCCTCCAGCCTGGCGCACGACTTCTACGCCAACGTGATCAAGAATGGCCAGGCGTCGGAGCGGCAGGAGGTGAACGTCGCCCGGATCTCCGCCTTCGTGATCGGTGCGGTCTCGATCCTGCTGTCGATCTTCGCGCAGAGCCTGAACGTCGCGTTCCTGGTCGCGCTGGCCTTCGCGGTCGCCGCGTCCGGCAACCTGCCGGCGATCCTGTACAGCCTGTTCTGGAAGCGGTTCAACACCTCCGGCGCGGTCTGGGCGATCTACGGCGGTCTGCTCGCGGCCGTGGTGCTGGTCTTCTTCTCCCCGGTGGTCTCCGGGGCGGCCACCTCGATGTTCCCGGACTCCGACTGGCAGTGGTTCCCGCTGTCCAACCCGGGCATCATCTCGATCCCGTTCGGGTTCCTCTGCGGCTTCGTCGGCACCCTGCTGTCGAAGGAGCGCGACGACGCGAAGTACGCCGAACTGGAGGTCCGCGCCCTCACCGGCGCCGGCGCCCACTGAGATGCAAGGAAGGGCCCCTTCTTATCGCATTCGGTAGAGGAAGGGGCCCTTCCTAACACCCGTGACCGGTGGACGGTTCCCGGTCGGGGTTCTGGGTAGGCTGACGGGCATGAAGGTTGCCCCTCGTTTCGGATCAGGTCACCGCGTACTCGTCTCCGGTGGGGCCGGCTTCGTGCCGTCGCACCTGGTGGACTCACTGATCGAGCGGGGCTGCACCGTCGTCGCCGTGGACAACTTCGTCACCGGTACCAAGGAGAACGTCGCCCACCTGGCCGACCACCCCCGGTTCACCCTGGTCGAGGCGGACATCTCCGAAGGGCTGCCCGACCACCACCCGGCCGTCGCCGAGCGGTTCGACGCGATCCTGCACATGGCCTCGCCGGCCAGCCCCACCGACTTCGCCACGCTGCCGGTCGAGATCCTGCGGGTCGGCTCGGTGGCCACCCTGCACCTGCTCGACCGCGCGGTGGCCGACGGGGCCCGCTTCCTGATGGCCTCCACCTCCGAGGCGTACGGCGACCCGCTGGAGCACCCGCAGCGCGAGACGTACTGGGGCAACGTGAACCCGATCGGCATCCGGAGCGTCTACGACGAGGCCAAGCGGTTCGCCGAGGCGTCGACCATGGCCTACCACCGGTACCGCGGGCTGGACGCCGCGATCGTGCGCATCTTCAACACGTACGGGCCGAGGATGCGGCCGGACGACGGCCGGGCGATCCCGACCTTCATCAACCAGGCCCTGCGCGGTGAGCCGATCACCGTGCACGGCACGGGGGCGCAGACCCGGTCGATCTGCTACGTCGACGACCTGGTGCGCGGCATCCTGCTCCTGCTCGACTCCACCGAGACCGGGCCGGTCAACTGCGGTACCGAGCACGAGCTCTCCATGCGGGAGCTGGCGGAGCTGATCGTCTCGCTCACCGGCAGCGACTCCCAGGTGAGCTACATCACCCGGACCGCCGACGATCCGGAGAAGCGCCGGCCGGATCTGACCCTGGCCCGGGAGCGCCTCGGGTACGCCCCGCAGGTCGCCCCGGAGGAGGGCCTCCGCCGGACGATCGAGCACTTCCGGCAACGACTGGCCTGACACCGGGCACCTGCCCGTGGCTGTCGCCGCGCCACCCGGCGACGCCGGTACCGCACCGTCCCACGACACCTGTGCCGCGGCGCCCGACGACACCGTCGGTGCGACCCGGGACGACAGTGGTCGGCGCTACGTACCCTGAGCTACATGTCAGCGACCTCGCCTGCCGGTTCCCCGCTCCCTGACGGCTCCCGTCGTCCGTTGGGCAGCTCCGCCGGCCGTGCCTCCGTGCCGGGCAGCCGGCCGCCGGCCGAGGGCCGGTCCCCCGGCCGTGACCCGTTCTCCGCCGCCCCGACCGGCGGCCGGGGGCAGGGCGGGCC
>NZ_WVUH01000159.1 GCF_017614955.1 Micromonospora echinofusca | reverse complement strand
GTGCCGGTCGGTGTCGGCGACGGGGGGCCGCCGTCGCAGGGCCCGAGGTCCCGCCAGAGGGAGGGGGCGGCGACCGGGTTCCAGCCGGCGCCGGGTACCGCCGTGTGGGTCACCAGGGCCTCGTAGGTCCGGCTCTGGTAGGTGACCCGACTGCCGGCCGGGTAGCTGGTGCCCTCCGCCCAGGCCGGTGCCGAGCAGGCCGTGGCCGCCGTCACCGGGGTTCCGGTGGTCGTCGCGGCGAGGCTGCCCGGCGCCGGGACGAAGCTGACCACGGTGGCGACCATCGCGCCGACCGCCAGGGCAAACAGTTCGCGTCGTAGTCTCATGGCATCCCACCTCGTCGATGTGACACGGCCCGCCGTCCGGTGGGCAGGTGCCGGCGAGCGTATCAGTTAAGTTTGTTAAATGTAACTCCCTCGATATTTCGGGCCGGGTGTCCTCGAACCGGCCCCGGTACTCGTCGCCCTGCACGGGGCTGCGCGACCCGGACCGACCGGGACGGGCACAGGATGTCGGGTCCGGGCGCCGACCGCTGCCTAGCGTGGTGTGCAGAAGGGAAAGGAGAGCCGGATGCTGGAGCGGCTCAACCAGGCGATGGAGTACATCGAGCGGCACCTGGACCAGCGGATCGAGGTGACCGAACTGGCGCGGATCGCGGTGACGTCGGAGTACCACTTCCGACGGCTGTTCTCCGCGCTCGCCGGGGTCCCGCTGTCCGAGTACATCCGCCGCCGTCGGCTGACCGTCGCCGGTGCCGAGGTGCTCGCCGGTGCCGAGACGCTGCTCGACGTCGCGGTGCGGTACGGCTACGGATCGGGGGAGGCGTTCGCCCGCGCGTTCCGCGCCGTGCACGGCGTCGGCCCCGGCGAGGCCCGGCGTACCGGTGCCGCCCTGCGCGCGCAGCCCCGGCTCTCCTTCCGCCTCATCGTCGAAGGGAGCGGCAGCATGCGGTACCGGATCGTGGAGAAGGACGCCTTCCACCTGGTGGGTCGGCGGGCCCGGGTACCCCTGGTGCACGAGGGGATGAACCCGGCGATCGTCGAGTTCGTGAAGAGCGTCGACAAGGAGACGGTACGCCGGATCGAGGCCCTCTCCGACCAGGAACCCCAGGGCATCGTCAACGCCAGCGACAACCTCGCCGGCAGCCGCGCGGAGGGTACCGAGCTGGACTACTGGTACGCGGTGGCCACCGGAGCCGCCCCGGACGACCTGGACGTGCTGGCCGTACCGGCCGGGGTGTGGGCGGTCTTCGAGAGTTCGGGGCCGTTCCCGCAGACCCTCCAGTACCTGTGGCGGGACGTGTTCACCCTGTGGTTCCCGTCGAACCCGTACCGCAGCCGGCCGGGACCGGAGATCTCCCGTACCCGGTTGTCCGACGACGGCAGCCAGGCGGATGCCGAGCTGTGGATCCCGGTCGAGCGGGTGACCGGCTGAGCGGCTGAGCGGGTGACCGGCTGCCCGGCGGGACGGGTGGTCGGCTGCCCAGGTGACCGGCTGCCCGGCGGGGCGGGTGGTCGGCCGGACCCGCCGGGCGGTGCGGGCGTCGGCTCCGGGCCGCTTCGGGTGACGTCAGGCGGGCACCCGCTCCGGTCGGGACGCCCGCCGCTCCACCCGGCGACGCAGCACCAGCCAGGTGCCGAGGATGGTCAGGGAGAGCAGCGGGGCCGGGTGACCGAGCAACCAGGCCACGGCGAAGTCGAGGATGCCGCCGCAGACCGTGGCGACGAAGACCCAGACCGGCGCGGTCCGGGGCGCCCCGGCACGGCCCCGGTTGGTCGTCCACGCGGTGGTCGACCAGGGCTTCGCCACCGACAGCCAGGCCTGGAAGGCGATCGCACCGGCCATGCAGGCGGAACCGACGACCATCGCCCGGGTCGGGCCGACGGTACCCGCCACCGCAGCAGCCGCCGAGGCGTGCAGCGCGTCGGAGAGGACGAAGATGCCGAGGTGGAGCTGCACCACGGTGATCGCGAACTTGGCCAGCACCCACCAGTGCCGGAAGAACCCCCACGGGGTGGCGGCGGCCAGCATGAAGCCGGTGAACGCCGAGGCGTTCGCCATCGGCGCCAGCAACCGCATGTCGAGCAACTCGGCCGCAGCCGTGCTGCTGACCGCCACTCCCCGGTCCGTCGTGCTGAGACTGGTGGCCAGCAGCACGCAGATGGTCAGGGCCTGCGTCATCCAGCCGACCGAGGTGATCACGTGTAACCAGACGGTGAGCTGACGCCACCGCTTTACCCCCCGTGAAGCAGCCATGCGTCGATGCTTGCACCGGACGACGGTCCGGCACGACCGGTGGGATCCCGGAACGTCCCGTCCGGGACCCCCCTAGGGAACAACGGCGGCCGGTACCTCGCTGGCGTGTGCGGCGACGATCCGCCAGCTGCCCTCCCCGTCCCGGACCCAGGTGCGGGTGTAGCGCATCCGCACCTGGAACGGGGTACCGGCGACGCTGCCCTGGAGGGTGCCCAGGAACCAGGTCACCCCGGTCCGGCCGTCCACCAGGACGGCCAGCTCCTCCTCGACGAGGCGGGTCGTCACCTGCCGCCGGGTCCGATGGTTGGTCAGGTCGTCCTGTTTGGTGTAGTGCCGGCCGTCCGGCCCGAAGGTGAAGACCAGCCGGTCGTCGAGGAGCCGGTCCAGGGCCTCGACGTCACCGGCGAGCTGTGCGGCCTGGAGTTGCCGTTCGGCGGCGCGTAGCTCGTCGACCGGACCGTCCGCCGTCCCGACCGCACCTGGCTCCGCCGTCACGGCCGGGCTGCCCCGTCCGGACCGGCCAGCTCGGCGGCGTGCGCGATCACGTGGTCGATCAGGCCGTACTCGCGGGCCTGGTCCGGGGTGAACCACCGGTCCCGGTCGGAGTCCTGGGCGATCTGCTCCGGCGTCCGTCCGGTGTGGTGTGCGATCCGTTCCTGGATGACGCGCTTCATGTGGAGCATGTTCTCGGCCTGGATGGTGATGTCGGCGGTGGTGCCCCCGATACCGCCGGAGATCTGGTGCATCATGATCCGCGAGTGCGGCAGGGCGTACCGCTTGCCGGGTGTGCCGGCACAGAGCAGGAACTGCCCCATAGACCCGGCCAGTCCCATCGCGACCGTGGCCACGTCGTTCTGGATGTACCGCATCGTGTCGTAGACGGCCAATCCGGCGGTGACCGAGCCGCCGGGAGAGTTGATGTAGAGATGGACGTCCCGTTCCGGGTCGGCGGCCGCGAGCAGCAGGAGCTGCGCACAGATGACGTTGGCCGAGGCATCGGTCACCTCGGTACCCAGGAAGACGATGCGTTCCCGGAGCAGCCGTTCGAAGACCTGGTCACCGAAGGCCGCGCCGGGCTCGGTGGCCGCCCGTGCCAACACGATGCTCATGACTGTCCCGCCTCTCAGATGGCCGGCGGGCGGAGACACCGCCCGGTGACCGGCAGGGTCCAGCGTGCGGCGGCCGGCACCCGGGGGCCCAGCGATTCTCCCTCCGGCAGATCTGCCGACAGCAGAAGCGGACGGGCCAGAGCCGGCGGCGACCGGGTCGGTGCAGGCCACCGGCGGGAAACAGGCTGGCGCAGGGCACCGGCGCTGCCCGTAGCATCGTGCGCACCGGTGGGAGGTGGCGGGACGTGGCGGACGTTCGGGTCGGGGTGCTCGGGCCCATGGTGGCGACGGTCGACGGACAACCGGTCGACCTCGGCGGTACCCGCCAGCGCGCGGTCCTGGCGGTGCTGCTGCTCGCCCGGCAACGGCTGGTACCGGTCGACCGGATCATCGACCTGGTCTGGGCGGACACGAAGGCACCGGCACTGACCACCCTGTACGGATACGTCAAGCAGTTGCGGCGGGCCCTGGACCCGGGGCGGAGCGCCGGCCCGCGTGGCGAGCTGCTGGCCCGGCAGGGACCGGGGTACGTGCTGCGGCTCGGTGCGGACAGTGTGGACGCCGAACGGTTCGCCGACCTGGTGACCCTCGGGGTCCGGGCGCTACGGCAGGACGATCCGGCCGGCGCGCTGCACCTGCTCGACGAGGCGCTGGCCCAGTGGCGCGGCGAGCCGTACGCCGAGTTCACCGGGTACGCCTTCGTGCAGCCCGAGGTGACCCGGCTGACCGGTCTGCGGCTGGACGCCGTCGAGGAGCGGTACGCCGCCCTGCTGGCCCTCGGCGAGCACACGACGGTGCTCGGTGACCTGGCCGGGCACGTCGCCGGACACCCGTTCCGGGAACGCGGCCAGGAGCTGTACGCGCTCGCCCTCTACCGGGCCGGCCGGCAGCGGGAGGCCCTGGACGCCCTGCGTACCGCCCGCACCGTGTTCGCCGACGAACTGGGTCTCGACCCGGGGCCGACGCTGCGGCACCTGGAGACCGCGATGCTGCGGCAGGATCCGGAGCTGGCCGCCCCGGCCGGGGCGGCGGCGGTGACCGGCCCGGCGCCGACGGTGCCGGAGCGCACCCGCAACCTCCCGTTCGAGGTCAACCGGTTGCTGGACCGGCCCGGCGAACGGGCTGCGGTGGACCGGATGCTCGGGCAGCACCGGCTGGTCACGCTGACCGGCCCGGGTGGGGTCGGCAAGACCACGCTGGCCCTCCAGGTGGCCCGGGGCCGACCGGACCGGGACGGCCCGTGGCTGGTGGAACTGGCCGGCCTGGGCGCACCGGAGCTGCTGGTGGAGACCGTCGGAGCGGCGTTGGGCCTCCCGGCGGTCGCGACCCTGGACCAGCTCGCGGCGGTACTCGGTGCGCGTGAGCTGCTGCTGCTCCTCGACAACTGTGAACACCTGGTGGCCCCGGTCGGGACGGCGGTGGCGACGCTGCTGGCCCGGTGCGGCGGGCTGCGGGTCCTGGCGACCAGCCGCGAACCGCTGCGGGTGGCGGGGGAAGCGGTGTTCGAGGTGCCGGTGCTCTCCGGCGAGCAGGCGGTGGAACTGTTCGACCAGCGGGCTGCGGCGGTCGCCCCCGACTGGGCGCCCGGGCCGGACGACCGGCGGCGGATCCGGGCCATCTGCGCCGAACTGGACCGGCTGCCCCTGGCCATCGAACTGGCGGCGGCCCACTGTCAGGTGCTGTCGGTGGAGCAGATCGCCGGCGGGCTCGACGACCGGTTGGCGCTGCTGGCCGACGGGCCGACCGGCGTACCGGACCGGCACCGCAGCCTGGTGGACGCGGTGGACTGGAGCTACCACCTGCTCGACCCGGCGCAGCAGCGGGTCTTCCGCTGGCTGAGCGTCTTCGGTGGCGGGTTCGACCTGGCGGCGGCGGGCGCCGTCGTCGGCGGCCCGGCCCTGGCCCCGGTCGCCGCGCTGGTCCGCAAGTCCCTGGTGATGGTGGAACCGGGTACCGATCCGCGCCGGTTCCGGCTGCTGGAGAGCCTGCGGCAGTACGGGCGGTCCCGGTTGGACCCGGCGGAACTGGCCACCGCGCAGGCCGCGCACCGGGACTGGGTGCTGCGGTACGCGGAGGACGCCGAGCGGCAGGTGCGGGGCCCGGAATCGGGGGTGGTCCTGGCCGGCCTGGCACAGCGGCAGGCCGAGATCCGGCTGGCGTTCGCCTCGTCGCTGGCGGCCGGTGACGGTCGGTACGCGCTGCGCCTGGGTGGTGCGCTCGCCATGTACTGGTACCGGACCGGGCAGATCGTCGAGGGGACCGGCTGGTTGCGGGCCGCGTTGGCGGCTGCCCCCGACGCCGGGCCGGGGGTACGCGCCCGGGCCCTGCTCGGTCTGGGCGGGCTGGCCTACCTGGCCGGTGACCTGGCGGCTGCCGGCCGGTCCATGCGTGACGCGGTCGACGCCGCCCGTGCGGCGGGGGATTCCGTGACCGGGGCGCTGGCGTTGGCGTACCGGGCGCTGTTCGAAGCGGTGGCCGGCGCGACCACCGTCCCGGACGCCATCGCCGATGCCGGTGCCGCCGTGGCGACGGCCCGGCAGGTGGCGGAACCGGCGATCGAGGCGGAGGCCCTGTCGGCGCTGGGGATGCTGCACCGGATCGCCGGCCAGGTCGACCGGGCGCGGGTCGACCTGGCGGAGTCCGTGCAGGTCGCGCGGCGCTGCGGGCACGGGTTCGTCGAGATCTCGTCGTCCTGGCTGGCGATGAAGGTGGCGCTCGACCTCACCGATCCGGCCGGCGCGCTGGCTACCGGGCTGTCCGTACTCGACCTGCTGGAACGGGACGGTGACGTCACCTCGTGGCTGGTCGTCGTGCACACCGCCGCTGCGGCACTGGCCGGGCTGGGTCGGCCGGAGGACGGCGCCGCCCTGCTCGCTGCGGTCGAGCGGCACGGGTCCCGGTACGGCTTCGTGCCGGACCTGATGGACCCGGTGGACGCACCCCGGCAGTTGGCGACGGTCCGGGCGGCGCTCACCGGGGACCGGTGGGCCACCGCCCGGCGGCGGGGCTGGCAGCTTTCCCGGGACGAGGTGAACGCCCTGCTGCGCGCACACGCCCCCTGGCCGGGCGATCCGTCCGGCTAAACCGTCGACTGAGGACCGCACCTGCCAGGTGTCCCGCACCGTCGGCTGGGTCGGTTCCACGGGTACCGTCGAACCGGCCTGCCGGGTACCGTGGGCCTGACTTCCCGGGTACCGTGGGACCGCCCGGTCGGCCCGACCCGTCCGCCGGACGGTCGCCGCGACCGCCGGACGGACCAACCGACCCGGTCGACGGCCCGGCCCGGTAGCACCGGCCGATGGGATTCCAGTGGGATCCCGCCGACCCTGGATCCCATCCGTGTCCCATCGACGGGCCTGACACTCGTTCCTGTCCATCACTGTGGGGGGAACACCTGTGTCAGGAACAACCGTGCCCGAGATCCGATATAGAAACCGTCGACGTCGAACCCTCTTCGGCCGGGTGATCGCCGTGGCGACCGCCGTGGTCGTCGCGCTGACCCTGGCCCAGCCGGTCCAGGCGGCCGACGGGGTCGAGGTCAAGAACCAGGAGTTGCAGAACCGGCTCTTCACCTCGTACGCCCGGCTGAAGAACCCCGGCCCCAACGGGCTGCGGGACATGATGCTCAGCGCCGACCTCGTCGGGTTCCGGGAGAAGAACCCGTACGCGACGGCCGAGCAGCTGCACCAGCGGATGGCCTCCATGCGGGCCTGGTACGACAACAACCTGACCGCCCAGGACCTGGAGCGGCCGGCCTTCGACTACGCCATGAAGCTGATCAACCTGACCACGCTGCACCCCGCCGCCGCGCAGGCCGCCCCGATCATCCGGGACCTGCTGGAGTCGACGATGGGCAAGGACATCAAGACCTGGGCGATGTCGGCCGACTACGTGGCGGGGAGCAAGTTCCAGTACACCGCCTTCAGCCAGCTCTACGCCATCCAGGACCTGATCTGGAGCCGGGTCAACCAGCGGGGCAGCATCGACAGCGCGTTCCGGCAGGCCTGGGACGGCGCGATCGGCGCCGGTATGAACATCAGCGCCAACGCGACCATCGACCAGCTGCTGGCCGACCCGGTCATCGCCACGAACGTCAACGTCCAGGCGTTGATGGACCAGTTGGCCAACAGCACCGCGTACCTCCAGGAGGGGCAGGAGCAGCTCGCCGCCAAGCTCGAACTGATCAGCGCCCAGAACGACACGACCCTGGCGCTGATGAAGGAGCTGGACGCGAAGTACCCGGTCGCGCCGGGCGCGCCCCGCCCCACCCTGGCGGAGCAGCAGAACCAGCGGAACCTCGCGGCCGAGCGGCAGCAGATCATCGACGGCGCGGCGACCGCCATCGAGATCCTCTCCACCCTGCTCGGCTTCGCCGACCCCCGGGCCGGCAAGATCGCGGCCGGGGTGGGCAAGGCGGCGGTGCAGGTGGCCACCGCGATCAACAACTTCATCCCGGCGGTGGCCGGGCTGGGGCTCGGCGAGGCCATCTTCTCGATGAGCACGCTCACCCTGACCGGGAACGTGCTGGGCGCCATCACCAGCGTGCTGCCGCTCTTCTCCGGGGTGCCGAGCCCGGAGCAGGTGATGCTCGACGAGCTGGCCAAGATCCGGCAGGACATCGCCACCCTGAACACCAGCATGCACAGCCGGTTCGACCGGCTGGAGCAGGGCCTGACCAACCTGTACGGCGACATGATCAACCGGTTCGACGAGATGATGCAGCTGCAGAACGCCACGAACGCCCAGCTGGCGAACCTGGAGACGCAGCTGCTGCGGCTCATGCCCCGGCTGGACATGTGGGGCGCCGAGATCATCAAGGGTCAGCAGGAGGACATCCTCTACGACACCAACCTGATGATGAACAAGTACATCGACTACGAGCAGCGGTACGGCCAGCCGATCCCCAGCTACAACGGGGGCGGGGACCGCTACACCGAGCCGGAGGGCATCCTGCGTACCGCGGCGACGACGCTGTCCACCCGGGCCCCGCTGACCGGCCCGAGCACCGGCTGGAGCACCACCGACCCGGTGCAGGCGCTGAACACCTGGGAGCCCAACGGCGCGCTCGGCTACCTGGAGTGGTACGCCGGCAACCGGTACGGGCTGCCCACCAGCAGCACGCTGACCAAGCCCAACCCGGCCACCTGGTCCTTCGCCGCCCGTGGATACGGCGTACTGGCCCTGCAGAACCCGGACTACGCCAAGCAGGTCTCGGCGACCGAGACCGCCCGGATCATCTCCACCGGGCAGGACATCCTGACCGTGAACCGGGCGCTGAGCAAGCCGAAGACGACGCCGGGTGCCGACGGCAAGCGGACCAACGTGCTCTTCACCGGGCTGACCGCCGACTACCTGAACGCGGTCGGTGACCTGCGGCTCAAGCTCTCCGCAGTGCGCAAGAAGTACAGCGACGACAAGGAGTACAACCTCTTCGGCCCGCTCGACCAGGCGCTGCCGGACGCCGCGAAGCTGACCGACCCGGCGGGCGTGCAGCCGTGCAACGGCACGCCGGGGTACCTGAGCCGGCCGAACAACATCGCGCTGACCTCGGCGCCGAGCGTGTTCGCCTTCGCCCAGTACGCCCACCCGGACAAGCCGACGGTGTCGCTCTGCTACGACGCCGGCATGGTCAACATCAAGCGCAGCTTCACCACGAAGTTCTACATCACCAAGGCGGACCTGCGGGTGCAGATGCGGCTGCGCGTGCGGTGGGGCAGCGAGGTGCGGGACTACCAGGTCCGGACCCTCACCACTCCGCTGGGTGAGACCTGCCGGGAGTACAAGGAGACGGGTGAGTTCGTCTTCTGCTACGCGCTGGAGGACTACCTCGACAACTGGGACGCGGTCTACAAGCCGATGTTCGAGTCGGGTGCCACCTACTCCGGCAACGAGCAGGTCAACACGGACGTCCGGACCCGGATGACCAACTTCCTGGCCGGTCGGCGGGCGGCCTACTACGGCCAGGTGTACGACGACCTGAACAACGAGGCGTCCGACATCCACAAGAGCAACGCCGAGGTGACCCGGGCGGTGAAGCTGCTCAAGGCGTACACGCAGCTCGGCTTCGGCCGGACGTTGATGCAGGACGACCTGCTCCGCGCCTCGCTTTTCGGCAGCACCCGGATCGTCGGCGACGACAGTGACGCCACCATCGTCAAGGACACCTTCGCCACCGCCCTCACGGCGTACGCGAACTGCAACGCTCCCGCCCGGGGCGCGCCCTGCACGGCCGGTAACGGTGCCTTCGACCCGCTCGCCGGGCAGCGGCACCTGACCGACTGCGTGGCGGGTGGCTCGGAGGAGATGTGGGACCCGGTGGGCAACTGCATCGTGGCGAAGGCGAAGAGCCGGCACGGCCTGCTGACCGACCGGTACGAGGCCGCGTCGGTGCGGATCGCCAACGGCGACTACACCGAGGGGATGCCCGAGGTCGAGGCGGTCATCACCAGCCTGACCATGATCGACGCATCGGTCCGCCACTGACCGGCGGTCAGCCCGCCCCCGAGCGAACGGGTGGGCTGACCGGTCGTCGACCCTGACGTGAACCCGACCCCGGCCGGGACGCCTTCGAAGGCGTCCCGGCCGGGCCGCTTCCGGTGGGTGCGGGTACGGCACGGGAACGCCCGCACCGCGCACCGGGGCTGCCGGTGGACCCGGGACCGGGGGACCGGGGTACCCGGGACGGCCGGGACCCGTGGTGCGGCGGGGATCCGGGGCTCCATCCGGCGCAGGTCGTCGCGGGCCTCCTCCAGCAGGTCGGACAGGTACATCCCGAGCGCCCGGCAGATCGCCGCCAGCACCTCCGAGGAGGCCTCCTTACGGCCCCGCTCGATCTCGGAGAGGTACGGAACGGACACCCCGGCCGCCTCGGCCACGTCCCGCAGGGTCCGGCCCTGCCGTAGGCGTACCCGTCGGAGCACGCCACCGATCACCCGACGCAGCAGTGACATCCGGTCCTCACTCTCCACACCCTCGGCCCCGCTCCCCATCATGCCGGTTGGCCCGCCACCCCGGGGACCGTCGAAGGCCGCATGGGCACCCCACCCGGCGGGTAACGGGGTACCGGCTATGTTGTGCACGTGCAGGTGGGCGCAGGAGCGGAGCAGGACCGGCAGTGATCCATTTTCCCGCAGTGAGACGCGGTCCGTTGAGCGCGCTCAGCCTGCGCCTGGCGGCGGCGATCGGCCTGGTGCTGGCTGTCGTCGGCGTGGTCTACCTCGACCGTGGCGGGTACCGCGACGTCAACGAGGACGGCCTCACCCTGCTCGACTGCGCCTACTACGCGGTCGTGTCCCTCTCCACCACCGGCTACGGGGACATCACCCCGGCGTCGAACTCGGCCCGGATGGTCAACGTCTTCTTCGTCACCCCCGCCCGGGTGCTGTTCCTGATCATCCTGGTCGGTACCACCCTGGAAGTTCTGACCGAGCAGTACCGGACCGGCCGTCGCCTGTCGCGGTGGAGGAAGACCGTGAAGGATCACGTCATCATCTGCGGCTACGGCACCAAGGGCCGTAGCGCGATCTCAGCTCTGCTGGAGAACGGTTTCGACAAGCAGAAGATCGTGGTGGTCGAGCGCAGCGCGACCGCCGTCCGGCAGGCCACCTCGGCCGGGCTGGTGGCGATCGAGGGCTCGGCGACCCGCTCGTCGGTACTCCAGGAGGCCCACGTCCGCAACGCCAAGGCGGTGATCATCGCGACCGACAGCGACGACGCGTCGGTGCTGGTCACGCTGACGGTCCGGCAGCTCACCGCCGGCCAGGTACGGATCATCTCGGCGGTCCGGGAGGCGGAGAACGCGCCGCTGCTCAAGCAGAGCGGGGCGCACCACGTGATCGTCTCCTCGGCCACCGCCGGCCGGCTGCTCGGGCTCTCCACCTCGGCGCCCCCGCTGATCGACGTGGTGGAGGACCTGCTCACCCCCGGCCAGGGGATGGCGCTGGCGATGCGCTCGGCCGAACGCGACGAGGTGGGCCGGTCCCCCCGGGAACTGGACGCCCTGGTGATCGCACTGGTCCGGCGGGGTCGGGTGGTCACCCTCTCCGACCAGGCCGGCGCGGTCATCGAGACCGGCGACATGCTGGTGCACGTCCGGGACGACCGGCCCCACGCCAACGCGGTTGCCTGAGCGGCCCCTGCTGCCCGGCGCTCCGAGCGGTCGCCTGAGCGGCCCCTGCTGCCCGACGCTCCGAACGACGACGAAGGGGGTGGGCCCGCAGCGCGGGACCACCCCCTTTTCCGGCTCGTCAGGTCAGAGGATCGTCCAGGTGTCGCCGGAAGCGAGCAGACCGGCGAGCTGCTGCTCCGGGCTGTCGGTCACCGTGGCCTGGGCCGCGCTGACCTGCGCCTGCACCACGCTGTCGTAGGACGGGCGGTCGACGTTGCGGAACACGCCGATCGGGGTGTTGCTCAGGTCCAGGCCGGGCAGCCGGCTCAGCGCGAAGGCGTACGCCGGATCGGCGACGGTCGCGTCGTGGACGACGATCTCCTCGGGGCGTACCGAGGCGGTCTCCCGGACCTCCAGCCCGAAACCACCCGGCGGGTGCACCACGCAGAACCGGCCGTCGGCGCCGAAGGTGACCGGCTGGCCGTGCTCCAGCCGGATCAGGAAGTCGTCCCGGGTGGCCGGCTCCTTCAGCGGGTCGAACGCCCCGTCGTTGAAGATGTTGCAGTTCTGGTAGATCTCGACGAACGCCGACCCCTCGTGCTCGGCGGCGGCCCGCAGCACCGACTGGAGGTGCTTACGGTCGGAGTCGATCGTCCGGGCCACGAAGGTCGCCTCGGCGCCGAGCGCCAGCGACAGCGGGTTGAACGGCGCGTCGGCCGAACCCACCGGGGTGGACTTGGTGACCTTGCCGACCTCGGAGGTGGGGGAGTACTGGCCCTTGGTCAGCCCGTAGATCCGGTTGTTGAACAGCAGGATCTTGAGGTTGACGTTCCGCCGCAGCGCGTGGATCAGGTGGTTGCCGCCGATGGAGAGCGCGTCACCGTCACCGGTGACCACCCAGACCGACAGGTCCGGCCGGGACACCGACAGGCCGGTGGCGATCGCCGGCGCCCGACCGTGGATCGAGTGCATACCGTACGTGTTCATGTAGTACGGGAAACGCGACGAGCAGCCGATCCCGGAGACGAAGACGATCCGTTCCCGGGGGATACCCAGCTCCGGCATGAACGACTGGACGGCGGCGAGGATCGCGTAGTCCCCGCAGCCGGGGCACCAGCGCACCTCCTGGTCGGACTTGAAGTCCTTGGTGGTGAGCTTGACGGCGACGGGCTCAGACATTCTTCAGGACCTCTTCCAGCATGGTCTCCAGCTCGTTGGCCGTGAACGGCAGGCCGCGGACCTGGTTGTAGCCGATCGCGTCGACCAGGTAGCGGGCCCGGATGATGTGGGCGAGCTGGCCGAGGTTCATCTCCGGGATCACCACCCGGTCGTAGGCGGCGAGCACCGTACCGAGGTTGGCCGGCATCGGCGCGAGGTGCCGCAGGTGGGCCTGGGCGATGGAGAGCCCGCGCTGGCGGAGCTGCCGGCAGGCCGCCCCGATCGGTCCGTACGTCGAACCCCAGCCGAGCACCAGCACCCGGGCGTCGCCGTCCGGGTCCTCGACCTCGATGTCCGGTACCGGGATGGTCTCGATCCGGGCCGCCCGGGTACGCACCATGAAGTCGTGGTTCGTCGGGTCGTACGAGATGTCGCCGGTC
Organism: Micromonospora echinofusca; assembly: GCF_017614955.1. Lineage (GTDB taxonomy): Bacteria > Actinomycetota > Actinomycetes > Mycobacteriales > Micromonosporaceae > Micromonospora > Micromonospora echinofusca_A. Next base: position 2,857 of record NZ_WVUH01000159.1, on the reverse strand, counting down.
TTGTCGGCCTTCTCCAGCCCGCCGATCCGGTGCTCCAGGCCCGGGGTGCCGGGGATGGCCCACGGCCGGGCGAGCGTCTCCGGGTCGCGCAGGTACGGCAGGAAGGTCGAGCCGTCCTCGCTGTTCGGCGTGGTGGCGAACTCGACCCGCAGGTCGGGCAGGCTGGCCACGTCGGGCAGCAGCCACGGCTCGGAGCCGTTGGCGACGTAGTTGTCGGAGAGCAGGATCACCGGGGTGCGGTAGGTCAGCGCGATCCGGGCCGCCTCGATGGCCGCGTGGAAGCAGTCCGCCGGGGAACGCGGCGCGATCACCGCGACCGGCGCCTCGCCGTGCCGGCCGAACAGGGCCATGTTCAGGTCGGCCTGCTCGGTCTTGGTCGGCATACCGGTCGACGGCCCGGCCCGCTGCACGTCCACGATCACCAGCGGCAGCTCCAGCGCCACGGCCAGCGAGATGGTCTCGCCCTTGAGGGCCACGCCCGGGCCGCTGGTGGTGGTGACGCCGAGGGCGCCACCGTACGACGCGCCGAGGGCGGCACCGATCGCGGCGATCTCGTCCTCGGCCTGCATGGTGGTGATGCCGAACCGCTTGTGCTTGCTCAGCTCGTGCAGGATGTCCGAGGCCGGGGTGATCGGGTAGGCGCCGAGGAAGACCGGCAGCTGGGCACGGACCCCGGCGGCCACCAGGCCGAGCGAGAGCGCCGCGTTGCCGGTGATGTTGCGGTAGGTGCCCGGCTGCATCTTCGCCGGCTTCACCTCGTAGCGGACCGAGAAGTCCTCGGTGGTCTCGCCGAAGTTCCAGCCGGCCTTGAAGGCCGCGATGTTCGCCGCGACCAGCTCCGGCCGGGTGGCGAACTTGCGCTCCAGGAACCGCAGGGTCGACTCGTACGGCCGGGAGTACATCCAGGAGAGCAGGCCGAGGGCGAACATGTTCTTCGCCCGCTCGGCGTCCTTCTTGGACACCTCGTGCTCGGCCAGCGCGCCCACCGTCATCGAGGTCAGCGCGACCGGGTGCAGGGCGTACCCGTCGAGCGAGCCGTCCTCCAGCGGGCTGACCTGGTAACCGACCTTGGCCAGGTTGCGCTTGGTGAACTCGTCGGTGTTGACGATGATGTCCGCGCCCCGGGGCAGGTCGGCCAGGTTGGCCTTGAGTGCGGCCGGGTTCATCGCGACCAGCACGTTGGGCGAGTCACCCGGGGTGAGGATGTCGTAGTCGGCGAAGTGCACCTGGAAGCTGGAGACGCCGGGCAGCGTACCGGCGGGAGCCCGGATCTCGGCCGGGAAGTTGGGCAATGTCGAGATGTCGTTGCCCAGCTGCGCGGTTTCCGAGGTGAACCGGTCGCCGGTGAGCTGCATGCCGTCACCGGAGTCACCGGCGAACCGGATGACCACCCGATCCAGTTGGCGGACCTGCTTGGTCACAGCTGCACCCTCCTTGAGCGCCGGCCGGGCGGGTCGCCCCAGGGAAGGTCCGGCCCACTCTGCTTTTCATCCCAGAGCCTACGTCCAACCGCTACCCCTACCCGCCCGGAGGTTGCGAGTTTGGGACAGGTAGACGACAGTTTCTGTCCCGTTTTGCCCCACCTTTGAGTGGGTGCCGTAATCCAGATCACCGGTACCGGGACCGAACGGCGCTCACCGACCTGATAGTTGATCGAGCCAGGGCGGCCCGCAGTCAGCCAGCCGCCGGGACCGGTCGGCGCGGTCGGGAGTTCGGCGGGACAGGTCGGCGCGGTCGGGAGGCCGGCAGGGTCAGTCGGTTGCCGGGGTGGGGCCGGGTTGCACCTCGACCGGCGGGTCGCCGAGCAGGCGGCGGCGCAGCGAGGTGGTCGCCAGCACCAGGGCCAGCACCACGAGCAGCACCGAGACCACGATCAGGGCGATCGCGGTCTGCTGCGCGCCACTCAACCCGTCGTCCCCGGCGGTCGGCGCCGCCCCCGGCAGCACCCCCTGCGACCCGGTCGGCGCCGGCGAGACCACCGGGGCGGATGCGGCCGCCGCAGCGACGATCCGGAAACTCATCTGCATCCGCTTCTGCGTGCCGGCCCGGGGGGTCAGCAGACCGATCACCGCCCCGGCCAGCGGAGCGCTGCGCTGGGCCTGAGGGGTCGCGCTGACCGGTACCCGCAGGTGGGCGTGCCGTCCGGCGGTGACCGTACCGACCGCGCAGCGGGTCCGCGCGGCACCGGCCGGCGTGCAGCCGGCGGGTGCACCGTCCACGGTCACCCCGTCCGGCAGGACGATCTCCAGCGCGCCGGTCGCGTCCACCGTGCCGGTGTTGCCGAGCTCCACGTCCAGGGCGCTGGCCGCGCCGGTGATGTCGAAGGCGACCTCGTCGGCGTCGAGGGTCATCCCGGGTACCGGCGGACCGGGCGGGAAGAGCACCGCGAAGCCCTGACTGTCGCTGACCTGGTCGGACCGGCCGGGCGCGGTGGCGGTCACCTCGACCGCACCGTGCAGCGGCATCCGCCGCCAGGCGTCGTCGTCGACGCGTACCCGGATCCGGGTGCTGAACCGGGTGCCGGCGGCGGCGGTCCAGGCGCCGCACCGGTAGCGGTGGCCACCCTGGGTGGAACAGCCGTCCGTGCCGGCATCGGTCAGCCCGGCCGGCAGGCTGTAGGCCAGCCGTACCGACTCGGCCGTCCCGCCGGTGTTGGTGACGGTGACCAGCAGGTCCGCCAGCGAGTCGGGGCTGTTCCAGTAGGCCGGGGTGAGCGTGACGTCGCTGGTGGTCACGGAGATCCCGAGCGGGGCCCGGTCGGGGCGGGGTGCCGGACCGGGCTGCCCGGGCGGCGGTGCGGCGGACGAGGGTGCCGGTGGCGCGGGTTCCCCGGTGGCCGGTACGTCCGGGGTGGGGG
>NZ_WVUH01000158.1 GCF_017614955.1 Micromonospora echinofusca | reverse complement strand
AGACCCGGAGCCTGCCCGGAACGGCCGAGCGGCGCGGACGCCGCCGCCCCAACCACTAGGGTCGAATCCCATGGCACTGATCCACTGCGACTTCTTCGCCGAGTCGCTCGGCCTGAGCACCTCGATGACCGTGCTCCTGCCGCAGCAGACCTCGACCCAGATCGGCCTGGCCGGCAGCACCGTGCCCGGTGACCCGCCGGTGCTCTACCTGCTGCACGGCCTCAGCGACGACCACACCATCTGGCTGCGCCGCACCTCGATCGAACGGTACGTCGCACCGTTGGGGCTGGCGGTGGTGATGCCGCAGGTAGGCCGGAGCTTCTACACCGACGAGGAACACGGCAACCGGTACTGGACGTTCCTCAGCGAGGAACTGCCGCAGGTCTGCCGGAGCTTCTTCCGGCTGTCGGACCGCCCCGCCGACACCTTCGTCGCCGGGCTGTCCATGGGCGGGTACGGGGCGGTCAAGTGGGCCCTGCGCCACCCGGACCGGTTCGCCGCGGTGGCCAGCCTCTCCGGGGCGCTCGACATCGCCGGTCGGGGCCCGGATTCGGCCCACCCGCTGGACGCCCGGGTCTGGCACACCGTCTTCGGCGACCGGCCGGTACGCGGCTCCGACGACGACGTGCTGCACCTGCTCGACAGCACCGACCCGGCCCGGGTCCCCCCGCTCTACCTCGCCTGCGGCACCGAGGACTTCCTCTACGAGGACAACGTACGGTTCCGCACGGCGGCCCGGGAACGTGGTCTGCCGGTGACCGTCGACTTCGGGCCGGGCGACCACGACTGGGCCTACTGGGACGCCACGATCCGCGACGTACTGGCCTGGCTGCCCCTGTCCACGCGGTAGCCGCGCGTCGTCGTCCGGACCGCCGGGAAACCCACGATCGGGTGAATGGCACCCGTCGGTATCGTTCCGGGAATGCGGCAGCAGAATGCGCGACCATGGTGGATGGTGCCGCCGCCGGACCAGGTCAGTCAGCTCGTCGGCGTACCGCCGGAACTGCTGACCCTCGCGCTGGATCCGCTACCCGACGGCGCGCCGGCCATTGTCCGCTTCCGCCCACCGGTACGGATGTCCACTGTCGACCAGTTGACGATCGTCCTCGCCGAACTGGACCGGGCCGCGCTCACACTGATCCCCCGCTGGCTGCCCGACGCCGACCGGCTCGGCGCACCGGACCTACTCGGTGTCGAAGCGGTCCGGGCCCTGGCCACCCGGGCGGCAGCCCGGTCGGCGCACTTCGGTCCGTTCCTCACCGAGTTGGCCGAGCGCGGCCTGCGCGGCGCGGCCGACGGGTCACGGTTCCCCGCCGAGGTCCGGGCGGCGGGACTGGTCCGGGTCATCGCCGAGGCGTACCGGCGGCCGTCCCTGGTCCTGCTGGTCGAGGTTCCGGACGACCGCACGGCAGCCGACGAGCGGGCGCTCACCGGCACCGCCGAGTGGCTGGTGCAGCACGGCCGGTGCACGGTGTGGCTCACCGGCGCACCACTGCGCACCGTGGACCGGGTACGGGAGGTCCGGCTGCCGTTGCCGGCCCACCTGACCCGGCTCGCCACCGGGGCGACCGGACCAGCCGGGGCGGCCGTGGGGGCGGTACCGCCGGCCGGGTCCCCGCCGGTACTGCACTGTCCGCCCCTGGCCGGCCTGCCCCGCGCCGACAGTGCGGCCGAGCAGGCGCTGGAACGCGCGTTGGCCCGGCACGGCTGGGCACACGGCCGGCGCTGGAACCAGAGCCACGAGTGGCACCTGCTGGGTCGGCCGTACCGGCTGGATCTCTTCTGGGCGGTCGAGGGTCTCGTCGTGGAGGTGGATGGACCCGAGCACCGGGGGCCCCTAAAGTTTGCCGACGACCGGCAGCGCGACGTCCATCTGCAACTCCTCGGATACGACGTGCTGCGGTTCACCAACGAACAGGTGCTGGCCGACATCCACCACGTGGTGCGGCAGATCCGACAATTGCTGGTCCGACGGCGAACCGCGGACCGGAACCAGTGGAACGGAGCATGATGTCGACCGTTGCGGACGTGCCGAGCCTGACGCCGAATCAGATCAATGCCCTGGTGGTGCTGATGGTGGAGGCGCGGGAACTGACCAACAGCGAGCTGAGGGAACTCGCCGGTTTCACGCTGACCGGAAAGGACAACCGGAAACTGGTCGACGAGGGCCTGGTCGCCACCGACCGGTCGCACCGGCCGTTCACCCACGAGCTGACCGACCGGGGCTGGCGGGTGCTGCGGCAGCTGCACACCGTGCCGCCGCCCCGGGCCGGCGGCTCCGCCACCCGGTCGCTCTTCACCGTGCTGCGGAACACGCACCGGGCGCTGGACCGGCTGCGGGTCAGCCCGGCCGAGTTCTTCACGCAGACGTCCGCGCCCGGGCCGGCAGCCCCGGTCGACGCGGACGGAGCAGCAGCGGCGGGGCCGGCCCCGGTCGACCTGGTCCGGGCCGCGTACCAGGATCTCGCGGGGTCACCGGGGTCCTGGGTCGGTCTGGCGGACCTTCGGGACCGGTTGGGTGGCCAGGACCGGGCGGCGGTGGACGAGGCGCTGCGGACGCTGGTCCACCAGCCCGGTGTCCGGATCATCCCGGTGGCGAACACCAAGTCGCTGACCGCCCGGGACCGGGCTGCGGCGGTACGCATCGGTGACGAGGACAACCACGCCCTGTCGATCGGTCCGGCGTGATCGCTCCCGACGAGCGCGCGGCGCTGGAGGCCCTCAGCTTCAACCCGGCGGCCACTCCGGACGACGTGTGGCGCCCCTCCCCCTACGACGTGCCGGAGCTGCACGAGCGGGTGGTCCGGGAGATCCTCAGCGGGGTGGGTCGGGCGCGTACCGCCGACGACATGTCCCCGCTCGGGGTGGCCATGCAGGGGCGGGCCGGCTCGGGCAAGACCCACCTGCTCGGCGCGGTGCGGGACCGGATCCAGCGCGACGGCGGGTACTTCTTCCTGGTCGGGATGATCAGCGGACGGACCTTCTGGGAGAGCGTGGCCCTCTCCCTGGTGGAGGGGATGGGCCGGGACGCCATCGGTTGGGGCACCCAGCTCAAGACGTACCTGCGCCGGCTCACCTCCCAACTGGGCATCCCGGTCGAGGTGCGCGACGCGGTCGCCGGTACCCGGCCGCTGACCCGTGCGGATCTGGACACCTTCATCCGGGCGCTGCGTACGCACCACCGGGAGGTGGGCCGGGACGCCCAGGACACGGCGCGGGCCCTGGTGCTGCACAACGCGCAGGACTTCGCGACGCAGGACGTGGGGTACGCCCACCTGATCTCCGAGCTGGGTGATCCGGAGGGCCGGGCCGCCTGGGGCCTGACCCCGGTGGTCCGCAGCCCGCAGCAGGTCGTGCAGGACATCTCCCGGCTGATGGCGCTCACCCTGGATCCCACCGTGATCGCGGTCGACCAGCTCGACACGCTGTTCGCGCAGACCAGCACCTCGCTGACCGACCCGCACGCCGCGTTGGAGGACGGCCAGGCGAAGATCGTGGGGCCGGTGGCCGACGGGTTGCTGACCCTGCGGGACATCACCCGGCGCACGCTCACCGTGGTGTCCTGCCTACCCGACACCTGGGTCCTGCTCACCAGGAGCGCGCCGACACCGGTGGCCGACCGGTTCCGGGAGGCGGTCCTGCCGGACCGGATCCCCAGCGCGGAGATCGGTCGGGCGATCGTCGAGAAGCGGTTCGCGCTGGCGTTCGCCGGGCAGCACTTCGTACCGCCCCATCCGACCTGGCCGATCGCCCCGGGCGCATTCGCCGACGCGCCGGCCCTGACCCCCCGGGCGTTGCTGCGCCGGGTGGACCGGCACGTCCTGTCCTGCCGGGACCGGGACGAGGTGACCGAGCTGCACCGCCTGATCGACGGCGAAGGTACCGCGCCGGCCGGCACGGTCCGCACCCCGGTGACGGGTACCGGGGATCTCCGGCCGTTGGACCGCCGCTTCACCGAGCTGGTCGCCTCGGCACAGGTCCTCGACGCGCTCGACCCGCAGACCGAGGACGAGTCGATGCCGGAGCTGCTCGGCGCGGGGCTCGCCGCCTGGATCGCCGAGCAGGCGCCGACCGGGGCGACCTACCGGCACGACCCGTTGCCGGGCCGGCGGCCCGCGCTGCACGCCCGGCTGGTCGAGGTGCTGGACGAGGCCACCGAGAACGAGGCGCACTGGGGTTTCCGGGCGGTGACCAGCAGCAACGCCATCGCGGTGATCAGCCGGGTCCGGGCGGCGTGCATGATGGCCGGGCTGGACCGGGAGGTACCGCAGCGACGGCTGGTCCTGCTGCGTAACGGTCCCTGGCCGACGGGGCCCCGGACCGGGGAGGTGCTCGCCGCGTTCGAAGCCGCCGGTGGGGTCGTCCACGCCGTCGACGAATGGGACCTGCGGGTCTTCGCCGCGCTGCGGCAGATGGCCGCGACAGCCGACGCCCGCTTCCCGGAGTGGCTGGTGAGCCGCCGGCCGGCGAGTGGTACCGGCCTCTTCCGGGCGGTACTGGGTCGACCGGAGGCACCGACCGGCACGCCCGTACCGGCACCGGCCGGCACGCCGGAGGCCCGGGTGGCGCCGGTCGTTCCCGCCGCCCAGGTGCTGACGGCCGACCCGGCGGAGGGTGACCGGACCGGGTACGGGACCCGGATCCGGCTGGGCCGGTCCAGCGACGACGGGCAGCCGTTCGACCTCGACCTGGAGTCGTTGCGCCGGCACACCGTCATCTTCGCCGGCTCCGGTTCCGGCAAGACGGTGCTGATCCGTCGCCTGGTCGAGGAGTGCGCCCGGCAGGGTGTCTCCTCGATCGTGCTGGATCCGAACAACGACCTGGCCCGACTGGGCGATCCGTGGCCGGAACCACCGCAGGAGTGGTGGCCCGGGGACGACGCCCGGGCCCGGGACTACCTCGACCACACCGACGTGGTGGTCTGGACCCCCCGGGTGACGGCCGGTCGGCCCCTCAGTTTCCAGCCGCTGCCGGACTTCGCCCCGGTCCGTGACTCACCTGACGAGTTCGACCAGGCGATCCGTTCGGCGGTGGAGGCGCTCGCGCCCCGCGCCGGGGTGGACCGGTCGACCAAACTCGCCCAGCAGGGCAAGGCGGTACTCACCGAGGCGCTGATGGCGTACGCCCGCAGCGGTCTCACCGGACTGTCCGGCTTCGTGGAGTTCCTCGACGCCCTGCCCGACGGGGTCAGCCGGATGGCCCGGGCCGACCGGCTGGCCCACGAGGCGGCCGAGACCCTCAAGGCGGCCATGGTCACCGATCCCCTCTTCGGGGGGGCGGGCGCGCCGGCCGATCCGGGTGTGCTGCTGACCCCGGCACCGGGCCGACGGGCCCGGGTCTCGGTGATCAACTTTGTCGGGCTCAGCTCCGACGAGCAGCGGCAGAGCTTCGTCAACCAGTTGCAGATGGCGCTCTTCGCCTGGATCAAGCGGCACCCGGCCGGTGACCGGCCGCTCGGCGGGTTGTTCGTGATGGACGAGGCGCAGACGCTCGCCCCGTCGACCGGGCACACCCCCTGCACGTCCAGTTCGATCGCGCTCGCCGCGCAGGCCAGGAAGTACGGTCTGGGGCTGGTTTTCGCGACCCAGGCGCCGAAGGGGCTGCACAACCAGATCTCCGGCAACGCGACCACGCAGTTCTTCGGGTTGCTGAACGCGCCGGCGCAGATCGAGGCGGCCCGCGAGCTGGCCCAGGCCAAGGGCGGCCGGCTACCCGACATCGGGCTGATGCGCAGCGGTCAGTTCTACGCCGCCGGGGAGGGCAACCGGCTCGTGAAGGTCGACGTCCCGCTCTGCCTGACCCACCACCCGAAGGCACCGCTCACCCCGGAGGAGGTGGTCACGCGGGCCGGTTGACGCCGGGTCGGCGGGCGCGGTGGGCGGGTCCGTCCGACGCGCGGCGCCCACCCGGTCGCCGTTTCCGGACGACCCCACGCCGTCAGCGACGGCGTACCCGGACGGTCAGCCATTCCCGGGACTCCCGCCGGTTCAGCGCCCACAGCACCCAGACCACCAGGCCGACACCGACGATGGTGATCGCGCCGAAAACGCCGAGCGAAGCGGCGAAGAGCAGCCCGGCGAGGACGATGACGAGATGCCCGGCCCAGGGCCGACGCTGCACCAGACCGGCGGCAGCGACGGCACAGGCCAGCGCCAATGTCACAAAGAAGATCCCGGCGGCCAGGGTGCCGTCCTCGATCAGCATGTGCAGGAACGCGGCCAGGACGAAAAGGACCGCGAGAATTCCGAAGACGACCACGGTGCCCCGCACGACGCCCGGCATCGGCGACCGTAGGGCCCGGCCCATCCCTCCACCGTGCCGGTGATTCCGCCCGCTCTCCACCCAACAATTGTCGTCCATGTCCGGGGCCGATCCAGCGTGTCAGAAAGGCGACAACACAATTCCCGCCCAGCCCTTGCGATGCGGGATCCGCCAGTGCCGCGCCTATCGTCGAACCGACCGACCAGAACGCATCCAATCACCCTGTGTGACCGATCGGCGGCTGCCGGCTCACCACGGCTACCTCACCACCAGCCGGGTCGACCTCCGGCTACCCGCCGGCCCGCCCGCACCCACTACGAGCGGTAGTGCGACCCGTGAGACGATCGGGCCTGCTCAGGTGGAGCACCGACCGGGGTGGACCGCAGGCCGACCCGTACCCGACCGAACCGCTGGAGACCGATGGGCGCCGACCACGACCGTGCCGCTCGACCCGCCCCGCCCGGGGTACGCCGGATCCTGTTCGCCACCGTGGTGCCGCTCTTCGTGGCCACCGTGGTCGCCGCGCTGGTGCTCTGGCCACGGACCACCCCGACCCTGGACGGGGGTGCCGACGTGCCGCGCCACCACGGCACGGTCACCCGGGTGGTGACCGAGCCGTGCCCGCCGGTCGAGGCCACCCCGGAGGGCACCCCCCCGGGTCCGCAGGGGCCCTGCGGGACGGTCACCGTACGGGTCGAGGACGGACCGGACGCGGGGCGGGAGGTCGAGACCCCGGTGCCGGCCGGTCCGGGCGCGCCCACCGTCGCCGTCGGCGACGAGATCATCGTGGTGCAGCTGACCGATCCCGCCGATCCGGAGGCGACCAGCTACAACATCGCCGAGCACCAGCGCGGCGAGTCGCTGCTCTGGTTGGCCGCCGTGTTCGCCGCCGCCATCGTGGCGTTCGGGCGCTGGCGGGGACTGGCCGCGCTGGCCGGTCTGGCGGCCAGCTTCGCCATCCTGTTGACCTTCGTGCTGCCCGGGATCAGCGCCGGCCGGTCCCCCCTGCTGGTCGCGGTCGTGGGTGCCGCGCTGATCATGTTCGTGGTGCTCTACCTGACCCACGGGGTCACCGCCCAGACCTCGGTGGCGGTACTCGGGACGCTGGGCAGCCTGGTGCTCACCGGGGTACTCGGCGCCGTCGCCACCGCCGCGACCCACCTGACCGGGTACGGCAGCGAGGACGCCACCACACTGTCGATGCTCCAGGCCGACATCGACCTGCGCGGCCTGCTGCTGGCCGGGATCATCATCGGGTCGCTCGGCGTACTCGACGACGTCACCGTCACCCAGGCGGCGACGGTGACCGAGTTGGCCCACGCCAACCCGGGCCTGTCCCGCCTCCAGCTCTACCGGGCGGCGACCCGGGTCGGCCGGGCGCACATCGCCTCCACGGTCAACACCATCGTGCTGGCCTACGCGGGCGCCTCGCTGCCGCTGCTGCTCCTGCTCGTCGCCGACGCGCGGCCGGTCGGGCAGATCCTGACCAGTGAGTTCCTGGCCCAGGAGATCGTCCGCAGCGGCGTGGCGACGCTGGGACTGATCGCCGCCGTACCGCTGACCACCGGTCTCGCGGCGCTGGTCAGCACGGCGGGACGGCGGGCCACGGGCCCGGCCGGAGCGGTCCGCGACGGCCTTCCCACGCCCCGCCCTACTACGGAACGTGACGAGGCGTTGGAGGCGTTGAGCCAGCCACGGACCACCGGGCGGGTCGCGCCCGACCGGAACCCCGCCGACTGGCCGGTGACGGAATGAGCACGCAGAAGAACTTCCCATTTCCGCAGCGTCACCATCGGGAGGTGATTCTGTAGACCGCGCCACTACGCTCGGGCACCTTTGCGAAATAACGGTTTTAAGGGGCTTCCCGCGTGGATCACCGGGTCGGGTCTCGGGTAACCTCGCTGCCGGTCACCGCCGAAGGCGCGAGCGGCGCCTGCGGTGCCACCGCCCAATCGTCGAAAGGCGAGCCGGGGAACCAGGTACCTGGGGTGAATCCGCGCCAGCGGTCGGGGCCACTTCCGCTCCGAACCCGTCAGCTAACCCGGTCGGCGGTCAACGGAAGGGAATGATGTGACGGCACCCCTGCGCCGCTGGTTAAGACCTGTGGTGGTCGTGTTGGCCGCCCTGGCCGTCGTCTCCGGGCCCTTGCCGGCGACAGCAGCGCCCTCGGCGCCGAAACCGTCGGGGCACGAGGACGACACACCTCTGCTCAGCGAAGTGCTGGAGTCAACCAACCGTAGCTACGCGCAGGCTACGGCGCGGTTGAAGAAGTCCGAGGAGCGCCAGAGACGGCTCGACCAGGAGGTCAAGCGCGCCCAGGCCGAACTGGACGCGCTCGCCCCCCAGGTCGGGCAGATCGCCGCGCAGTCGTACCGGTCCGGCCGGATCGGTGCGATGGCCTTCCTCCTGGACAGCGGCTCGCCGGACTCGTTCGTCAAGCGCGCTGCCGCGCTCGACGAGCTGAACATGGTGAACGCGCAGAAGCTGGCCAAGGTCCAGCAGGCCAAGAACGACGCCGAGCAGGCGAAGTTGGCCCTGGACGCCGAGGTCCGCGAGCAGCAGAAGCAGCGGAACATCATCGCCAAGCAGAAGCGCGACGCGGAGAAGGCACTGGCACTGCTGGGTGGCCCGGGGCTGACCGGAGGCATGGTGGTCGCCACCTCGCCGGTCGCCCGGATGGCCCCGGGGCGGGACGCGGACGGCGACTGGCGGCCGGAGTCGTGCAGCGAGGACGACCCGACCACGGGTGGCTGTGTCACTCCGCGCACCCTGCACATGTACAAGGAGGTCAAGCGGGCCGGGTTCAACCGCTTCGTCGGTTGCTACCGACCCGGCGGCCCCTGGGAGCACCCCAAGGGCCGGGCCTGCGACTGGTCGCTGATCAACAGCGGCTTCCGGTCGGCCTACAACAACGACACGAAGAAGTACGGCAACGACCTGACGGCGTTCCTGGTCCGGAACGCCGACCGGCTCGGGGTCTACTACGTGATCTGGTACAAGCAGATCTGGTTCCCGGCGACCGGCTGGAAGTCCTACAGCGGGCCGTCGGACCACACCGACCACGTGCACGTGTCACTGCTGTAGCGACACCACCTGGAACACCGAGGGCCGTTCCGCCGGGAGACCGGACGGGGCGGCCCTCCGGCGTACCGGCCCACCGGGGCGCCGCCCACTGTGGACCGGCTAACCTGATCGGCGAGGCCGGCGACGCGTGGAGGAGTGATCAGTGTCCGAGACCGGTGGGGCCGGCGTACCGGAGCACCAGGCCCACCCGCCACGGATCGACAGTTCCGTCGCGCACAACGCCCGGGTGTGGAACTACTGGCTGGGCGGCAAGGACAACTTCGAACCGGACCGGCGGGTGGGCGACCACATCCGGCGGATGTTCCCGGTCATCGGCGACGTGGCCCGGGCCGACCGACGGTTCCTGGCCCGCGCGGTCGGGTTCCTGGCCGGTGAGGTGGGCATCCGGCAGTTCCTCGACATCGGCACCGGCCTGCCCACCGCGGACAACACCCACGATCTCGCCCAGGCGATCGCGCCGGCCTCCCGCATCGTGTACGTGGACAACGACCCCATGGTGCTGGTGCACGCCCGGGCCCTGCTGACCAGCCACCCCGAGGGCGCCACCAGCTACCTCGACGCCGACATCCACGCCCCGGACACGATCGTCGCCGCCGCCGCCCGCACCCTGGACCTGGACCGACCGGTGGCGGTCATGATGCTCGGCATCCTCAACTTCGTCCTGGACGACGACGAGGCGCAGGCAATCGTCGCACAGCTGATGGCCGCCGTGCCTCCGGGCAGTTACCTCGCGCTCACCCACCCGACGGCGGAGTTGGGCGGCGAGATGAACGTCCCGGCGATGGCGTTCTGGAACGAGCACGCCGCCCCACCGATCCGGGCCCGCAGCGGCGCGGAGGTGGCCCGGTTCTGCGCCGGACTGGAGCTGGTCGAGCCGGGGCTGGTCTCCTGCTCCCGGTGGCGGGCCGGCCCCGACGACACCGGGACGGCTCCGGTGCCGCAGTACGCCGTCGTCGCCCGCAAGCCCTGACCCGATGGCCGTTCGGGGGCACCGGGACCAGGGGTTTTCTCGTCTAGACTGGCCCCATGAGGTTACCGGCGTGACCATCGAGGCCCGGCTCCCGACGCCGTACGGGCACATCTGCTGGGGGTACGACGACCCGGCCGCGTTCGACGTCCGGGCCCGCAGCTACCTCGCCGAAGGGCTCGCCGTCGGCGAGCAGGTCTGGTTCGTCGCCGCCGGCCGGCCGGAGACCCTCCTCGAACGCCTGCGGGCGGTGCCCGGTTTCCCGGAGGCGCTGCGCCGGGGAGCCGCCCGGATCGTCCCGTTGACCGACGCGTACCGGCACGACCGGATCGTCGACCCCGCCACCCAGGTCCGCGCCTACGCCCAGGCGACCGAAGCGGCCCTGGCCGCCGGTCACACCGGGCTGCGCGTGGTCGCCGAGGCCACTCCGCTGGTACGCACCCCGGCCCAGCTCGACGCGTTCGTCCGGTACGAACACCTGGTCGACCGGTACATGCGGACCCGGCCGATGTCGGCGCTCTGCGCCTACCACCGCCCCACCCTCGGTGACCGTACCCTCGCCGAACTGGCCTGCGTGCACCCCCAGACCAACTCCGAGGACGTGCTGTTCCGGCTGTACGCCTGCCCACCGGCCGACGGATGCGCGGCGGTGGCCGGCGAACTCGACCCGTCCAACCACGACCTGTTCGCCACGACCCTCGACCGGGCCGACCTGCGACCGGTGGACGGTCGGCTGGTGGTACAGGCGGACAACCTGCGGTTCATCGACCACCGTTCGTTGCTGCACCTGCACGAGTACGCCCGGCGGCGCGACGCGACCGCCGTGCTGCGTACCTCCCGGTCCGCCCCGGCCCGGCTCGTCGAGCTGCTCCAGTTGTCCGCGGTGCACGTGGAGACCAGCCGATGAGGACCGGCCCTGCTGCCGGGTTCCACGGCTACTTCCACGAGGCGTTCTGCTACGACAGCGACGAGGAGTTCCTCGCCGTCGCCGTGCCCTTCCTGCTCGACGGGGTCGCAGCCGGCGAACCCACCCTGGTGACGTTGGGTGACCGGACGACGGAGCTGATCCGGGCCGCCCTGCCGGCCGAGCCGGGGGTGACGTTCCTGACCGGCGCCGGCCTGTACGACCGGCCGAGCGCCGCGATCCGGTCGTACCAGGAACTGCTCGCCTCGCTCACCACCGACGGCGGGCCGCAGATCCGGATCATCGGCGAGATGCCCGCCGTCTTCATGGGCGTGACCTGGGACTGGTGGGCGCGGTACGAGTCGACGATCAACCATGCCTACGACGGGTACCCGCTGTGGGGCATCTGTGCCTACGACCGGCGTACCACCCCCGCAGCGGTACTCGCCGACGTGGCCCGGACCCACCCGCACCTCGTCGGCGCCGACGGTCGGCACCTGCCGAACGGCACGTACACCGACCCGCTGACCTACCTCGGCGCAGACCGGCCGGTGGTGCCCGATCCGCTCCAGCTCACCGCGGCGCTGGTGGAGTTGACCGATCCCTCCCCCGCGCAGGCCCGCCGGGCCGTCTACGACGCCGACCAGGGGAACCTGTCCGGCGACGAGGTGGAGGACCTGGTCGTCGCGGTCAGCGAGGTGGTGACCAACGCGCTGCGGCACGGTCAGCCCCCGGTCCGGTTCCGGCTCTGGACCGGCGCGGACCGCATCGTCGTCACCGTCTCCGACGGTGGCGCCGGGCCGAAGGAGCCGTTCGCCGGGCTGCTGCCGGTCGACGACGGCGCACCGGGCGGGCTCGGCCTGTGGATCAGCTACCAGTCCTGCAACCACGTGGCGTCCTACCACACGCCGGAGGGCTTCACGCTCCGGTTGACGGCGGGAAACCCGCACTTCTCCGACCTGGCCCCGGACCGTCCACAGTTGGTCGCCTGACCGGGTCCGGCCCGCCGGCCGGGGCGGCGGCGAAGGTCACCGGCGCGTCGAACGCCGCCCGTCGGGCGGCCCGGCGCAACGCGACCAGCACCGCCGGGCCGACGACCACGATCGCCACGGCGGTGGTGACCGCCCGGCCGGTGTCCCAACCGAAGGTGGAGGTGACGGCGGTGAAGACGGCGAACCGGTGCAGGTTCTCCGTCAGCGGGGCACCCGGCAGGTAGGAGAGCTGGGTGTCCGCGCCGGTGCCGAACGGCCAGAACCACAGGTTCATCAGCAGGCCGTAGCCGTAGGCGGCGAACAGGCCGTAACCGGCCAGCACGGCGGTCTCGGCCCGGCCCCGGAGCCGGCTCGGCAGCAGGCCGGCGCCGAGCCCGATCCAGGACGCGGCGAGCATCTGGAACGGCAGCCACGGGCCGACCCCGGCGGTGAGCAGGGCGGAGGCGAACAGGGACGTCGAGCCGAGCAGGAAACCGAAGCCCGGCCCGAAGACCCGGCCGGCGAGGACGAGCAGGAAGAAGACGGTCTCGATCCCGGCGGTGCCGGCGCCCAGGGGACGCAACGCCGCGTTGACCGCCGCGAGCACACCGAGCATGGCCAGGGCCTTGCTGTCGATGCCGCCGGAGGTCAGCTCGGCCAGGACCAGGGCGACCAGCACCGGGAGCAGCACCAGGAAGATCAGCGGTGCCTCACCGGTACGGGCCGTGCTCTCCGGGCGGACCGGGGTGAACAGCGGCCAGGCGAAGGTCACGGCGGCGGCCAGCGACGCCAGGATCAGCACGAGGGCGGTCCGGGGCGCCACCCGCACCGCGCTCACCCGGTCACGGCGCACCCCGGCACCGTCGGCCCGGCTCACCCGGTCACCGCGCACCCCGGCACCGCCGGCCCGGCTCACCCGGTCACCGCCAGTGCCCGGCGGACCTGCTCGACGGTGAGCCACGGCTGCGGCGCGAGCACCTTGGCCACCTGCGGCGCGAACGCCGGGGAGGCGAGCATGACCTCGGCGGCCGGGCCGGCCGCGACGATCTCCCCCTCGGCCAGTACGACCACCCGGTGCGCGACGGTGGCGACCAGTTCGACGTCGTGGGTGGCCAGGACCACGCACCGGCCGGCGGCGGCCAGTCCGCGTACCACGGCGGCGAACTGCTCCTTCGCCCGGTAGTCCAGGCCCCGGGTCGGTTCGTCGAGCAGGACCACCGGCGGGGTGGTGACGATCTGCACGGCGAGCGCCAGGGCCAGCCGCTGCCCCTCGGACAGGTCGCGGGGGTGCCGGTCGGCCGGCAGCCCGCCGGTGAGGTCGTCGAGCAGACGTCGACAGGTCCCCGGGTCGGCCCCGGACTCCCGGTCGGCCTGGGCGCACTCGGCGGCCACGGTCTCCAGGTAGAGCAGGTCCCCCGGGGTCTGCGGGACCAGGCCGACCAGTCGACGGGCCCGCTGCGCCGGCACGGCGGCCGGGTCGACGGCACCGTCCGGGCCGGTCACGCGCACCGTCCCGCCCTGCCGGGGGCCGCTGCCCTGCACCGCCCAGAGCAGGGAGGACTTGCCGGAGCCGTTGCGCCCCATCAGCGCGACGACCTCCCCGGGGTACAGGTCGAGGTCCACCCCGGCGACCGCGACGGTGCCCGGGTAGCGGACCACGACGTCCCGGGCGGTGAGCACCGGTGGTCCGACCGGCGCCGGCGGTGGCGCCGGGGCCGGTGCCCCGGCGAGCCGGGCCCGCAGGTCACCGGCGTGCCGGCGGGCGTCGCGTACCGACAACGGCAGCGGGGACCAGCCGGCGAGCCGGCCCAGCCCGATCAGCGGCGGGACGAGGTCGATGCCGGCGAGCACCTCCGCCGGGGTACCGTCGACGACCCGGCCGTCCCCGGTCAGCCCGACGAGCCGGTCGGCGTACTGCACGACCCGCTCCATCCGGTGCTCGGCGACCAGCACCGTCACCCCGAGGTCGTGGACCAGTCGGGTGACCACGGCCAGCACGTCCTCGGCGGCGGTCGGATCCAGCGCGGAGGTCGGCTCGTCGAGCACCAGCACCCGGGGCTGGCAGGTGAGGACCGCGCCGATGGCGACCCGCTGCTGCTGGCCGCCGGAGAGGGTACGCAGGGGCCGGTGCCGCAGATCGGCGATGCCGAGCAGGTCGAGGGTCTCCTCGACCCGTTTACGCATCACCGGGGCGGGCAGGGCGAGCTGCTCCATGCCGTACGCCAGTTCCTCCTCCACGGTGTCGGTGACGAACCCGGCCAGCGGGTCCTGCCCGACCACGCCGACCACGTCGGCCAGGTCGCGCGGCGGGTGGTGCCGGGTGTCCCGGCCGGCGACCGTCACCGTGCCGGACAGGGTTCCCCCGGTGAAGTGCGGTACCAGCCCGTTGACCGCCCGCAGCAGGGTGGACTTCCCGGCCCCGGTGCGCCCGACCACCAGGCACAGCTCCCCCTCGGCGATGGAGAGGGTGACCTCGCGCAGCATCGGTTCGGGGCTGCCGGCGTACCGGACGCTCACCCGGTGGAACTCGATCACCGTGGACCTCCGACGGGGACGGACGGGTGGGCCACCGCCGCCGGTGCCGACGGTGGTGGGGGCGCCAACCAGGCCGGTACGACGGCGACGGCGACGGCCGCGACCGTCAACGGCGACAGCTCGGGCCAGGTGGGCGGGCTGACCG
This sequence comes from Micromonospora echinofusca, assembly GCF_017614955.1. Classification (GTDB taxonomy): domain Bacteria; phylum Actinomycetota; class Actinomycetes; order Mycobacteriales; family Micromonosporaceae; genus Micromonospora; species Micromonospora echinofusca_A. The sequence goes on along the minus strand of NZ_WVUH01000158.1, from coordinate 1,316 downwards.
GTGGGTGCAGCAGCACCGGATGGACGTCGACGGCGAGCGTGGTCAGCCCGGCGGCCAGCACCCCGCACCCCGCCACCAGCAGTTCCGGCAGCCGCCACCGGTCCGGCCGGTACCGGCTGCGGTGGACCCGACGGCCGGCGAGCAGCATCCCGGCGACGGCCGTGACCAGCCCGGTGACCAGCATCGGCAACCCGAGGTAGCCGGGGCTGGTGGCGTCGAGCAGCCCGTACGTGCCGGCGCAGACCCCGACCAGGCCGGCGAGGACCAGTGCACCGGTCAGCGCCCGCGCCCCGGCGGGTACGGCAGCCGTGCGGCCGTACCCCCGCGAGTCCATCGCGGCGGCGAGGGCGAGGGACCGGTCGAGGGCGTCGGCGAGTACCGGCAGGGCCACCCCGTGCAGCAGCCGCATCCGCCGGCCGCCGGCACCGCGCAGCCGTCGGGCCCGCCGGACCCGCTGCACGCTCTCCACCAGTTGCGGCGCGACGGAGAGCGCCACCACCACGGCGGTACCCACCGCGTACAGCGCCCCCGGTACGGCCTTGAGCAGCCGTTTCGGGTTGGCCAGGGCGTTCGCGGCGCCCAGGCAGACCAGCATGGTGGCCAGCCGCAGCCCGTCGTAGAGGCCGCCGAGCACCTGCTCGACGGCGACCGGACCGAACAGCCGGATCCCCGCCGCCCAGGCCGGCAACGGGATCTCCGGCAGCCGCAGCAGGACGTGTTCGCCCTGCCCGCCGCCGAGGACCACCCGGAACAGCACCCGGGTGGCCACCACCACCGCGCCGAGCAGCAGGTACATCCGGAAGGCCAGGGCCCACGGCGCGTCGCCCCGACGGCGGGTCACCACCAGCGCGGCGGCGGCGACCAGCAGGGCCAGCAGCAGCGGGTTGCCGGTCCGGCTGGCGGCGGTGGCCAGGCCCAGCGCCCACCACCACCAGGCACCGGGGTGCAACACGCGGGGCAGCCGCGCCCGGGTCACGGCCGGTGACCGGGCGACGGTGGGGCCGGACACCTCAGCCGTCCGGGTCGGCGTGCCGGCGGCGCCGGGCCACCAGCGCCCCACCGGCCGCCAGCCCGGCCAGCAGCAGGACCCCGACCCAGGTACCGGTCGGTGGGCCGGCGTCGGCGGTCGGCGCGGCCACGTCGACCGGTACCGGCCCGCCGGGCGGGGTGACCGGTCCCGCCGGTCCGGTGGGGCCGGACGGGGCGACCGCCGCCGCGGACGTACCGGCCGGTGTCGGGAGCGGACCGGTGCCGGCCGGCGGTCGTGGCGGGCCGGTCCCGTCGGCCGGCGACGGTACCGCCGGTGGGGCCTGCGG
>NZ_WVUH01000157.1 GCF_017614955.1 Micromonospora echinofusca | reverse complement strand
CGGGTCACCAGACCGTCCAGCCGCCGTCGACGGCCACGCTCTGCCCGGTGACGAACGAGGAGGCCGGTGCGGCCAGGAAGAGCAGCGCCGAGCGCAGCTCCCGGTCGGTGCCGAGGCGGCCCATCGGGGTACCGGCCTGCAACGCGGCGATCACCTCGGGCTGGAGGGCGTCGTCGTTGGCGGGGCTGGGGAACATTCCCGGGCAGAGCGCGTTCACCGTGACGCCGTTCGGGGCGACCTGGGCGGCGAGGAACCTGGTCAGCCCGACCAGGGCGTGCTTGCTGGCGAAGTAGGACGCGATGTCCAGGCCGATGCCCGGGTACCGGCTGGCGTCGCCGCCGACGAGACCGTAGATCGAGGCGACGTTGATGACCCGGCCCCAGCCCCGTTCGACCATGCCCGGCACGAACCGCTGGAACAGCCAGAACGGGGACTCGACGTTGAGGGTCATGATCCAGCGCCAGTCGGCGGAGGTGACCTCCGGCCAGGGCGCGCGGTGGGCCAGTCCGGCGTTGTTGACCAGGATGTCGATGGCGCCGGCTGCCGTGGCCAGGGTCTCGACGTCGGCCGGTTCGGTCACGTCGGCCCGGACCGGGACCACCTCGCCCCGGTCGGCGAGTTCGGCCGCCGTACGCTCCAGTGTCTCCGGGCGGCGTCCGCAGATCACCACGGTCGCGCCCGCGTCCACCAGGGCCTCGGTGAGTTGGCGGCCCAGCCCGTCTCCGCCGCCGGTGACCAGCGCCCGGCGGCCGGTCAGGTCGAAATCGGGCAGGCTCATCGGGATTTTCCTTCCATGAGGTCCAGCCGGTCGCCGGCCGGTGCGTCGGGGTCGGCCGGACCAGCGGCGGCGTCGGGATCGGCCGGTGCGCCGAGGTCGGGACCGGCCGGTGCGCCGAGGTCGGGACCGGCCGGTGCACCGGTGGCTTCCAGGCCGGCCATCAGGTGCAGCAGCCGGGTGTGGGTGATCGTGTCGACCGGGCCGTCGAAGACGACCGCACCGAGGCGCAGCACCACGATCCGGTCGGCGACGGCGAAGACGGTCCGGATGTCGTGGCTGATCAGGATCACGCCGGCCCCGTTCTCGGCGGCCCGCCGGGCGATGCGGAGCACGTTGCGGGTCTGGGTCACGCCCAGCGCGGCGGTCGGTTCGTCGAGGATGACCAGGCGTACGTCGTCCTTCATGGCGCGGGCGATGGCGACCGACTGGCGCTGGCCGCCGGAGAGCCGGCCGATCGACCGGTTCATGTCCGGCAGGGTGATACCGAGTGAGGCGAGCCGGGTCCGGGCCCGTTCGACGGCGGCGGCGTCGTCGCGGACCGGCAGGATGCCGAGGAGGCGACGGGACGGTTCGTCGCCGAGCACCAGGTTGTGCGCGACGCCGAGGTTGGGGCAGACCGCCAGGTCCTGGTGCACGGTCTCGATGCCGGCGCGGCGGGCGTCGGCCGGGCCGGCGAGCTGCGCCACCGACCCGTTGATCTCGATGGTTCCGGCGTCCGGGCGGTACACCCCGGAGACCAGTTTGATCAGGGTGGACTTGCCGGCCCCGTTGTCGCCGAGCAGGCAGACCACCTCACCGGCGCGCACCGAGAAGGTGCCGTCGCGCAGGGCGAAGACCGAACCGAACCGGCGGGCCAGGCCCCGGCAGGCCAGCACCACCTCGCCGGGCGGCCGGGTCCGGACGATCCCGAGGTCGTACTCGTCGACCGGGGCGGTGGGCGCACCGGCGCTCCGCTGGTCGTCCGCGTCGGGTGGGACCTCCCGCCGGGCCGCCCTGCTGCGGCGGTACTCGGCGAACTGGTCGGCGGCGAGGGCCAGCAGCAGCACGGCGCCCTTGCTGATCTGCTGCCACCAGTCCTCCAGGCCGGCGAAGATGAGCCCGGAGCTGAGGATGCCGATGGTGGCCACCCCGGCGAACACCCCGACGGGGTGGCCGCTGCCACCGGCGAAGCCCACCCCGCCGAGGATCACGGCGGTGAGCACGTCCAGTTCGAACGCGGTGCCGATCTGTGGTGTGCCGCTGCCGAGGCGGGCCGTGGTGAGGACCGCGACCACCCCCATCAGCAGGCCGTTGAGGGCGTAGAGCCGGACCACGAGCCAGTCGACGTCGACGCCGTTGAGCCGGGCGGCGTTCGCGTTGCCGCCGATGGCGAACATCCGCAGGCCGATTCGGGTCCGCAGCAGCACGAAGCCGCCGATCACGAAGAGCACTGCGGCCACGATGACCGGCAGCGGTACCTCGTTGATCCGGGCCCGGCCGAGGAAGATGAACTCGGCGGGGAACCCGAAGACCGACCGGCCCTCGCTGACCAGGTACGCCATGCCCTTGAAGATCGCCATCGTGCCGAGCGTGACGATCAGCGGCGAGATCTTCATGTACTTGACCAGGATGCCGTTGACGGTTCCCAGGACCAGCCCGGTGAGCAGGCCGGCGGTGACCGCCACGGCGGCGTTGCCGCTCTCCCGGGCGAACTGTGCGGTGATCACCGAGATCAGCGCGTACTGGCCGCCGATGGAGAGGTCGACGTTGCCGGAGACCAGCAGGAACATCGCCCCGATCGCGGCGATGGCGATCGCCGAGACGTTCAGCAGGATGGTCAGGCCGTTGGAGACGGTGAAGAAGTTGTCGTACGACAGGCCGAAGTAGCCGACCAGGACGACGCAGAGCAGCACCAGTCCACTGCGGCGACTCGACTCGCCGGGTGGCAGGTAACGGGACGTTATCGACAACTGTGGACCCCTCATACGGCGGCTTCCGGACTGTCGGTGCCGTCAGGCGGCGTAGTTGATGAACTGGTCGCGGTCGGCGTACCGGATGGAGCCGAGCATGGTGAAGTAGGTTTCGGCCTTCTTCCAGGTCTCGGCCACGGCCTTCATGTCGGCCTGGAACCGGTCGATGGTCTGGGCGGAGTTCAGCTCGATCGCGTTGAACTGCATGACCTGCGGGATCGGCTTGCCGTCCAGCCAGTCGGCGGCGAACTGGGCCCAGGCGTAGCCCATCAGGGGGTACGCGAAGGCGAAGCTGGCCTTGTAGGCGCCGCCCTTGCGGATCTCGGCCAGGGCCTGCTCGTCGCCGTCGATGCCCGCCAGGTACATGTCGGGGCGGGCCTTGCCGGCGGCCTGCAACGCCGACAGCGCACCGAGGCAGATGGTGTCGCCGCCGAGTACCACGTTGACGTCCGGGTTGGCCTGGAGGAGGGTGTTCATCGCCTTGAAGCCGCCGTCCTGGGTGAGGGCGTCCGGCTGGATGTCGGCGACGACCTGCGCGCCGGCCCCGGCGGTCTTGAGTCCGTCGAGGACGCCCTGGTGGCGGGCCTTGAGGACCTCGATGGTGTCCAGGTTGAAGTAGACGATCTTCGCCTTGCCGCCGAGCTTCTCGGTGATGTACCTCGCGGCGGCCAGGCCCTGGGCGTTGCCCACCTTGTACTGGTCGGCGACCACCTGGGAGGTGCTGGGTGGGGTGACCAGGGACAGTACCGCCGCGCCGGCCTCGATGGCCCGCTTCATCAGCGGGGCCTGGGCGTTGGCGTCCAGGGGCTGGATGCACAGCGCGCCGATGCCGCGTTGGAGGAAGGTCTCGATCTGTTCGATGTTCTTCGCCGAGTCGTCGTTGGCGATCGCGGTGACGAAGTCCAGGCCCCGTTCCTTGGCGGCGGTCTCGATGGCCCGGGTGATCTGGAGGAAGAACTCGGCGTCGGAGGTGTTCGCCCAGGCGATGCGCTTGGGCAGGTCGGGTTTCGCGCCGGCGGGCGCGTCGAAGCTGAACGGCTTCAGGGTCTGCTTCTCGGTGAGCCCGTTGCCGATCGGCTTGGTGGTGGCGTCTCCGCTGGCGCCGGTGCCGTCGTCGACGGAGCATGCGGTCAGCGCGGGCAGGCCGAGGGCCAGTCCGGTGCCGGTGAGCAGGCTGAGCCGAAAAAGATCACGCCGGTTGATGCGGTCGAAAGGGTGGTCGGTCATGGGGAACTCCTCAGTGTGATTCCGCTATGCGGATCGGGAGTTTGCTATGCGGACACCGTAGAGGTGGGTCGGGTACCTGTCAATGCTCTTGCGCCCCCCTGTGACCTGGGGAAACGCGGCCCTCGGTCCGCATTGCGGACAACCGCCGGACGACGTCGCACGACCGTGCAACGGGCGCCGACGGTCAGCGCAGTCGGGCGATCAGTTCGATCTCGACGGGGGCGCCCAGCGGCAACGACGCCACCCCGATCGCCGAGCGTGCGTGGGCGCCATGCTCGCCGAGTACCTCGGCCAGCAGTTCGGAGGCCCCGTTGGCCACCTCGGGCTGCGCGGTGAAATCCGGGGCGCAGGCCACGAAGACGGTGAGCTTGAGCAGCTGGTCGACACCGGCGAGACCCGGCGGGGTACGGGCCAGCACGGCGAGCAGGTTGACCGCGCACTGCCGGGCGCACCGTACCCCGGTCGCCAGGTCCACCTCCGCGCCCAGCCGGCCCACCGCGAGCAACCGTCCGTCGGCGTCGAAGGGAACCTGGCCGGACAGGTACGCGTGTCCCCCGGCGATCGAGACCGGACGGAACCAGGGCGGCGGTGCCGCCGGCGGGCACGGTCGGGGCCGGACCAGGGCGAACCGCTCGTCGGGGGTCACCGGGACTCCCCCGCGCCCAGCTCGGCGGTGACCCGCGCCTCCCATGCCGGGTCCCGGTCGAGCGGATAGCTCGGTCGTGGTCGGTGCCGGTACGGCAACTGGGTCAGGTCGGCCGGGCAGTAGCCGGGGGTGCGGACGTACACCGTCCGGGCCGCGTAGCCGCCGAACGCCGCCTGCCACGCGATCGCCCCCTTGGCGACGATCGCCCGGGCCGCCGCCGGGCGTACGTCGACCGCGCGCAGGTGGTCGTCGTCGAACGGCACCACCCGGTTCTCGGTGACCACGAGTTCCCCGATCCGGTCCTCGACCACCGCCACCCGGCCCATCTCCACCCGTTGCCCCCGCATGTAGGAGCCGGTCCGCGTGTAGCCGACCGGGCCGTAGCGACGGACCGGGCCGGTCGCCCGGTACGGCGGCCCGAGCAGCGGGTCGCTGTGCCCGCCGACCGCCAGGTCGGTGGCCGGGCCCGGTCGCGCGTGCAGCGCGGCCACCGCAGCCGGGTCCCAGATCACCGCCACCGCGCCGGTGGTGGCGGCGGCGTCCAGCGCGTGCAGCAGCGTGGTGCCGTCGCCCGGGGATCCACCGCCGACGTTGTCCGCCACGTCGACCAGGACGGTCGGTCCGGGTCCGGTGCGGGCGGTCGTCGCCGCCCGTCCGGGCGTCACCAGGTCGGCCGCGAAGGCCGCCCGGTGCCGCCAGACCAGGGCGGCCAGTTCGCGGGCCCGGGCCGACCCGTGCCGGTCCGCCGCGACGTAGACGGCGAAGCCGAGCCGGTCGCCCTGGGCGTAGGCGAAGCCGGGCCAGGCACTGGCCGTCCAGACCCCCGGTTCGGCGCAGAGCCGGTCGACCGCGGCGGTGATCGTCCGCATCGGTTCGCCGGCGTGTTCCTGCCCGAGCGGCGCGGAGAGCAGGGGCAGCTTGACCAGGTGTCCCCGGGGGCGGTGGCCGGTGCGGGCGATCCGCAGGATGAGTTCGGCGGCCTCGGCACCGCGCTCGGCCATGTCGGTGTGCGGGTACGTGCGGTAGCCGACCAGCACGTCGGCCAGCCGGGGCAGGTCCGGACCGACGTTGGCGTGGTAGTCGAGGGTGACGCCGATCGGGACGTCGCCCACCACGGCCCGCAGCGCCCGCACGATCACCGCTTCCGGGTCCGGGTGGCCGTCGACCACCATCGCGCCGTGCAGGGAGAGCACCAGCCCGTCGAGTGGGGCCGTCGACCGGGCCCGGTCGACGAGGCGGCGCAGCATCGACTCGAACGCCGGTCGGGTGACCGTGCCCGAGGGCAGCGCCGCTCCGAAGAGCAGGCCGACGGGCCGGGCGCGGTGCCGGCGCAGCACGTCGAGCGCGCCGCCCAGTTCGGTACCGGTGCCCCGTAGGGCCGCCACCAGCTCAGGACCCTCGACGAGTTGGTAGCGCCGGAAGTCCGCGAGGGTGGTGGGCTCCGGTACGAAGGTGTTGGTTTCCTGCCATATGCCGCCGACTCCGATACGCACGGTCGCGACTCCCCTGACTTGGAGTACGAATAACGGACTCGAAGTCCGTTTTACGGAACACGGCGATTGTGGCACCGGACCCTGGCGCAGCGGTTCCGCCATTCGTACAATCGGTCCTCATTGCGGAACGCCTAGCAGGGAGTGTTGCGTCGTGACGACGAAGGAACGCCGGACGGACGAGGTCGCCGTCCTGGTGAAGGCACTGGACATCCTCGACCGGATGGCACTCGACGCCCCCTGCACGGTGGTCAGCCTCTGCGAACACACCGGGGTGACCAAGCCCGCCGCGTACCGGATCATGAAGACCCTGGAACAGCGCGGCTACGTGGTCCGCGACGACGCCACCCGGGAGTACTCGCTCGGCCCCGCCCTGTACGGCCTCAGCCGTGCCGTCCGCACCACCACCGACCTGGTCGGGCTGGCCCAACCGGCGATGCGGCGACTGCACGAGGAGTTCGGCGAGACGGTCAACCTGGGGGTGGTCAGCCACGGACAGGTCGTCTACCTCGACACCATCGAAAGCACCCAACGGCTGCGCAGCACCGTGCAGATCGCCCTGCGCGACCCGGTGCACAGCACCGCCCTGGGCAAGGCCGTCCTCGCCGCGCTCCCCGAGGCCCAGGCCCGCGCGCACCTCAACCGGGAGGACCTGACCAGGCTGACCCCGAACACCATCGTCACCGTCGACGCGGTCATGGACGAGCTGGCCACCTACCGGTCCACCGGCTACGCCGTGGACGACGAGGAGAACGAGCTCGGCTCCCGCTGCGTCGCCGCACCCATCCTGGACCGCTACGACCGGCCGATCGCCTCGATCAGCATCTCCGCGCCCACCACCCGGATGACCGACAGCCAGGTCGGCCTCGTCGGCCGTCGCCTGGTCGAGGTCTGCCGCGAGCTGAGCGACACGATGGTCTGAAAGGACGCCCCGTGGACATGCTGCTGACCGGTGCGCACGTGCTGGACGGCACCGGCGCCCCCGCCCACCCCCTGGACGTCGGCATCACCGGTGACCGGATCACCCACCTGCTGCCGCCCGGCACCCCGGTGGACGTGCCGCCGGGCGGCGCCGTCGACCTCACCGGGCTGGTCCTCGCCCCGGGCTTCATCGACATCCACACCCACTCCGACGTGAGCCTGCTCCACGACCCCGCCGGGGAGAGCAAGGCACTACAGGGTGTCACCACCGAAGTCGTCGGCAACTGCGGGTACTCGGCCTTCCCCGTGCACCCGCGACGCCGCGACGACCTCGCCGACCATCTGGCCCGGCTCGGCGACCCGCCGGTCCGGCCGGACTGGGACGGGTACGCCGGGTACGCCGACGCCGTGACGGCGGCCCGGCCGGCGGTCAACGTGGCGATGCTCGTCGGGCACGGCGCGCTGCGCATCGCGGCGATGGCCGACGCGTACCGGGCGCCCGCGACCGCCGACGAACTCGCCACCATGCGGCGGCTGCTGCACGAGGCGCTCGACGCGGGGGCGTACGGACTGTCCACCGGGCTGACCCACACCCCGTCCGCGCTCGGCGACACCGCCGAGGTCACCGCGCTGGTGGCGGTGTGCGCCCGGCACGACGCGGTCTACGCCACCCACGCCCGCGCCACCGCGGGCGGGGAACTCGACGCCATCGACGAGGCGATCGACACGGTCCGCCACACCGGCGCCCGGCTCCAGTTCTCCCACCTCGCGCTGAACGACCCCGCGCTGTGGGGCCGCGCCGCCGACGCGCTCGCCCGCTTCGACCGGGCCCACGCCCAGGGACTGGACGTCGCCTTCGACGTGTACCCGTACCACGCCTCCTCCTCGGCGATGGTGCAGTACCTCCCGCCCTGGGCGCAGGCCGGTGGCAGCGCCGGACTGGCCCGCCACCACCGCGACCCGGACTGGCGGCGCCGGGCGCTGGCCGACATCCGCACCGGGTTCTTCGGCGGCATCCCCTGGCACTGGGACCGGATCGTGGTCACCGCCGCCGGGCCCCACACCGACCTGCCCGGACTCTCCGTCGCCGAGATCGCCGAGCGGTGGCGACGCCCACCCGAGGAGGTCCTGCTCGACCTCTGCGCCGAGCTGGGCAGCGCCGCGCAGGTGGTGCTCTACTACCGGACCGAGGAGGACATGACCACGTTCCTCGCCCACCCACTGGCCGTGGTCGGCTCCGACGGCAACGCCCAGCCGCTCGCCGACCGCACCGACCGGCCGCATCCCCGCGCGTTCGGCACCTTCCCCCGGGTGCTCGGCCGGTACGTCCGGGACCGGCCGGTGCTGTCGCTGGCCGCCGCCGTGCACCGGATGACCGGTGCCCCCGCCGACCGGCTCGGCCTGCCCGACCGGGGACGCGTCCGTCCCGGTCAGCTCGCCGACCTGGTCGCCTTCGACCCGGCCACGGTCGCCGACCGGGCCACCTTCACCGCTCCCCGCCAGGCCCCCGTCGGCGTGGCGCTGACGCTGGTCGCCGGTCAGGTCGTCGTCCGCGACGGCTCGCTGACCGGGGTACGACCGGGAAAGGTACTACGCCGTGGTGAATGACAAGGGCCTGCCCGACGGCGACCCGGTCGGCCGGAACCTGTTCGACGGCACGTTCCCGCTGCCGACCGCGGTACTGCTGCACGAGGCGCTGGAGCACAACGTCACCACCATGGCCGGCTACTGCGCCGACCACGACGTCCGGCTGGCACCCCACGTGAAGACCACGATGTACCCGCCGATCGTCCGCCGGCAACTGGCCGCCGGGGCGTGGGCGGTGACGGTGGCGACCGCCTGGCAGGCCGGCGCGGTGGTCGGGATGGGCGCACGGCGGCTGCTGCTGGCCAGCCCGGTGGTGGACCCCGGCTCCCTGCGGCTGCTCGACGGGCTGCTCACCACCCATTCCGACCTGGAGCTGTGGGCGTACGCCGACTCGACGGCAGCACTGTCCGCCCTGGAGGACGGCATCGGGCCGGTGGGTCGGCGCCGGGTACGGGTCCTCGTGGAGCTGGGTGTGCCGGGTGGGCGTACCGGGCTCCGGGCCGACCGGGACGCTCTGGAACTGGCCCGCCGGGTGGCGGCCGGCCCGCTCCCGCTGGGCGGGGTCGCCGCGTTCGAGGGCATCCTCGACGGCGGTTCGCCCGATGCCACGTCCGCCCTGGTCGACGCGTTGCTGGACCGGGTGGCCGGGCTGGCCCACGCGATCGACGCCGAGGGCCTGCCGACGACGGACACACCGATCGTCACCGCCGGGGGCAGCGCCTGGTGCGACCGGGTCACCGGACGGCTGGCCCCGGCGGTGCGCGGTACGCCCTGGGCGACCGTGCTGCGCAGCGGCTGCTACGTCACCCACGACGCCGGGGTCTACCAGGATCTCTCCCCGTTCGGGGCGCACCCCCGGGAGCCGTACCGGCTGCGGGAGGCACTGCGGGTCTGGGCCCCGGTGCTGTCCCGACCCGAGCCGGGTCGGGTCGTCGTCGGGCTGGGCCGGCGGGACGCCTCCGCCGACGCCGGCCTGCCGGTGGCACGCCAGGTGCGTGACGCCCACGGCCGGCTGCGCCCCGGTGCCGCGCTCACCGCCGTCGCGATCAACGACCAGCACCTCTACCTCGACGTACCGGCCGACGAGCCGGTCGCGGTGGGCGACCTGGTCGCCTTCGGGATCTCGCACCCGTGCACCACCTTCGACAAGTGGCGGGCGATCCCGATCGTCGACCAGCACGGCACGGTCGTCGAGGTGGACCGGACGGTCTTCTGACCGGCACCTCGCCGACCGCGTGGGCATCAGCTGCCGCACCGGACCGTTCGGCGTCGTGATCCCGGGACTGCAAAAAGGACTGGACCGGACGATGTTCGGTCTCTAGCCTGCAGCTGACCGTGACACCGCCCGAGGAGGTGAGACCCATGAAGGCTGTATCGATGTGGGTGCTCCTCCTGCCGGTCACGGTCGGGCGATCGACGTAGGTGTCGCCGGGAGCGCCCTGCCACCAAGGGCCTCCCGAAAGGCAGCACCTGTGCACTCTCCACAGTTCACCGCCGAGTCGCCGTCGACGCGTCCGGTCGATCGCGTCGCCACCGTGGGTGATACCCCCGGGCTCCCGTCGCCCGTCTCCGGCACCGACCACGCGCCCCTCATGTTCGACGTCATCATTGCCGGGTGCGGGCCGACCGGTGCCGTACTGGCCGCCGAACTCCGGCTTCACGACGTGCGGGTACTCGTCCTGGAGAAGGAAACCGAGCCCGTGTCGCTCGTCCGCATCGTCGGCCTGCACATTCGCACCATCGAGCTGATGGCAATGCGTGGGCTGCTGGAGCGCATTCTCGAACACGGACGACGGCGTCCGGCCGCCGGCTTCTTCGCCGCCATCACCAAACCTGCGCCGAAGGGCCTGGATTCCGCACACGCCTATCTGCTGGGCATCCCGCAGCCGGTCGTCGTCCGCCTGCTGGAGGAACACGCGATCGAGCTGGGTGCCCAGGTCCGGCGCGGTTGTGCGGTGGCCGGCTTCGCGCAGGACGACGAGGGCGTGACCGTCGAGCTGGCCGACGGGGAACAGCTGCGTTCGCGCTATCTCGTCGGCTGTGACGGCGGACGCAGTACGGTGCGCAAACTGCTCGGTGTCGGCTTCCCGGGCGAGCCCTCGCGGTCCGAGACGCTGATGGGCGAGATGGAGGTGGGGGTGCCACAGGAGGAGGTCGCCGCCAAGGTGACCGAGATCGGCGAGACCGACAGACGGTTCAGCCTCAGGCCCTTCGGTGCAGGGGTCTATCAGGTCATCGTCCCTGTTGCCGGGGTCAGCGACCGGGCGGCACCGCCCACCCTGGAGGATTTCAGACAGCAGTTGCGCACCGTCACCGGGACGGATTTCGGCGTGCACTCCCCGCGCTGGTTGTCCCGCTTCGGGGATGCCACCCGCCTGGCCGAACGTTATCGGGTCGGGCGGGTGCTGCTGGCCGGCGATGCGGCGCACGTCCATCCACCTATCGGCGGGCAGGGCCTCAACCTGGGCGTTCAGGACGCATTCAACCTCGGCTGGAAACTGGCCGCACAGATCTGCGGCTGGGCGCCGGAGACACTGCTGGACACCTACCAGGCCGAACGTCGTCCGGTCGCCGAGGACGTGCTGGACACCGTCCGCGCCCAGATGGAACTGCTGTCCACCGGACCGGGCCCGCAGGCGGTGCGCAGGCTGCTCACCGAACTGATGGACTTCGACGAGGTGAACCGCCATCTGATGGAGAAGATCACCGGGATCGGCGTCCGCTACGACCTGGGCGCAGGCCTCGACCTGCTCGGCCGGCGCCTGCCTGACATCGACGTGAGACAGGGCCACCTCTACGGTCTGCTGCACCGCGGTCGCGGCCTGCTGCTGGACCGCACCGAACGCCTGACCGTCGGTGGCTGGTCGGACCGGGTCGATCACCTCGCGGATGCCACGGCGGCACTGGATGCTCCGTGCGTCCTGTTACGCCCCGACGGCCATGTCGCCTGGGTCGGCGACGATCAGCCGGACCTGGACGACCACCTTTCCCGCTGGTTCGGAGGGAGGCGTGGCCACGGCTGACGGCCCCGTCACACGACCCGTGACCGGCACCGTCACGATGAGGGGGCTCAGTTTTCCAGCTGTCTCCGGAAGCGCTCCTTCTCGGCCTGCTCGCGGTTCTTGACAACCTGCGCCGCGTTGATCTGCGGATCGCCCCTGTCGAAGACTGCCCTCTTTCCGTCGGGGCTCACGAGCAGCGGTACCGTGGCGCCGACGGCGACCCCGAGGGTGCGGGAGTCTCCCATGACCTCGAGCTGGGTCTTCTGTCCGGTCGGCCCCGCGAACTGGACGATGTAGGCCCACTTCATGTGCGAGTTCTGGACGCTGTGGAGCCGCGAGTCGATCACCTTACAGGTTACCTTGACCCATTTGCGGTGAAAAAAGCGGAAGAACATGGGGCTCATTTCTGCGACAGCTCGTTGACCGGGGACTTCCTGTGGCGCCGAGGTGGCAGCCATTGTCAGACCCCGGTCAATGCGGGTGACGAGGGTGACAGTAGGAGCGCCCGGCAACACGACGGCGGGACAGCACGGAGGAAGAGGTCATGCCGGCGGCGTGGTCCCGCCTCGCCACCGGATCCGCCGCGTTCTTCCGGAGCGTGCGGGGCGCCGGTGGAGTGGGCCGCTGTCACCGGTTCACGCTCCAAAAGACTCCGAGTACCCACCGTGGACCAACATGGGCGACGCCACCTGGCAGAACGCCCGCTTCCTCGAGTACCGCAACACCGGCGCCGGGGCGACGGTCAACGGCAACCGACCGCAGCTGAGCGATGCGCAGGCGGCCGACTACACCCCGCAGAAGTACCTCGCCGGCACGGACGGCTGGAACCCGATGTGACACCACCACCCGCAGCCGGTATCCGCCGGTTCGTCCCACGCACACCCGCTGCCTGATCGTCGCGGACGACACGGTGTGGCCGACCTGGAGTCCAGGGCGGTCACACCGCATCCGACGCCACGCGACCACCGCCCGACGGACGGTGCGTGCCCGGCCTGTTGCGGCGGCCCGACCGGTCGATAGGGTCGTCCGCGTGGATCTGGACGACACCGCCGCCCGGCTCGGGGTACCCGTCGAGGACGTCGACCGCGTGCACCGGCTCGCCGGTGACCGGACGTCGGCTCCGCTGCCCGCCCGGGCCGACGCGCCCGCGATCCTCGACCGGCTCGCCGTGCGACCCGACGACGCCGCCGAGATCATGGCCGGCTGGCCCGACCCCGGATCCCCGCTGTGGACCCCGGAACTGCGCTGGCTGCTCGACCGCTCGATCGCGCTGGTCCGCGCCGACCTCGGCGGCCACGGCTGGCTGCCGCCCGGCCCGGCGCTGCCGCGCGACCGGGGCCCCGCCTGGCGGCATCTCTACGTGTACGCGTACCTGGCCCTGGTCGACGTCGCCCGGGAGTACCACCACGACCACGGCATCCCCGACGCCGTGTCCTGGGCGACCCTCGCGGACCTGGGCCGCAACCTCGCCATCGACCGGCGGATGCACCGCGAGGGCTGGCCGGTCATGCAGAGCTGGCTGACGCTGCACGTACGCGGCGGCCTCTACGAGCTGGGCCGGCTGCAGCACCACCGGGGTGACACCGCCATCGAACTGCACATCCCCGAGTCGGGGCCGCTGACCCCGGAGGCGGTCGAGGCGTCACTCGACGAGGCCCGGGCGTTCTTCCCGCGCCACTTTCCCGACGAGCACTACACGGCGTTCTCCTGCGGCTCGTGGCTGCTCGACCCGCAGCTGCGGGAGTACCTGCCCGGCGACTCCAACATCGTCCGGTTCCAGCAGAGGTTCGCGCTGGAGCCCTACGAGGAGCCGGAAGGGCTGAACGCCGACGTCGAGGCGCTGCGGTTCGTGTTCCGCTCCCTGACCACACCGCTCGACCAGTTGCCGCGCCGCACCGCGCTCCAGCGCGCGATCGTCGACCACCTGACGGCGGGCCGCCACTGGCACTGGCGCCGGGGTCGTTTCCCGATCTAGGTCGCGTTTCACGAGGGCGGTCGAGCGTGGTGTCCACGGACGGTCGCCGTCCCCGCGTGACGAGTGCCGTCACTGCTGCGGCGCTCCGGTCTCGGTGAGCCGGCCGTCGGCCAGACGCAGCCAGCGGTTCACCCTGATCCCGGTGAGGAAGCGGTCGTCGTGGCTGACCACCACGAATGCTCCCTGGTACGCGGTCAACGCGGCCTCCAGTTGGCCGACGCTGACCAGGTCGAGGTTGTTGGTGGGTTCGTCGAGCAGCAGCAGTTGCGGCGCCGGTTCGGCGAACAGGATGCAGGCCAGCGTGGCGCGCAACAGCTCACCGCCGGAGAGCACACCGACCGGCAGGTGCGCGCGGGCACCACGGAACAGGAAGCGGGCCAGCAGGTTCATCCGGTCCGCCTGGGCCAGCGTCGGCGCGAAGGCGGCGAGGTTGTCGACGACGGTGCGGTCCGGATCGAGCAGGTCGAGGCGCTGCGAGAGGTACGCCACCCGGCCCTCGGCTCGCACGGCGGTGCCGGACTCGGGTTCCTGGTGGCCGCCGATCAGCCGCAGCAGCGTGGACTTGCCCGCCCCGTTGGGGCCGATGAGGGCGATCCGTTCCGGGCCGCGGATGTCCAGGTCGACACCCTCCCCGGCGAAGACCGGCCGGCCGTCGTACGTGGTCCGCAGTCGTTCGCCGTGGAAGACGGTGCGTCCGCCGGGAACCCTGGTGCCCGGCAGGTCGAGGGCGAGGTGGTCGTCCTGGCGGGCGGCCCGGCTGGCCTCGTCGAGCCGGGCCTGGGCGTTGCCGACCCGCGCGGCGTGCACCTCGTGGGACCTGGCCGCCGACACCTGCGCGTCGCGTTTGAGGTTGCCGGCGACGATCCGGGCCAGCCCCGCGTCGGCCAGGTTGCGCGCGGCGGTCGAGGCGCGGCGGGCAGCCCGCTCCCGGGCCTGCTGAAGCTCCCGCTTCTGCCGTTTCACGTCCTGCTCGGCCTGACGTACCTGCCGCTCGGCCACCTCCCGTTCGGCCTGTACCGCCTGCTCGTATCCGGTGTAGGCGCTGCCGTACCAGCGGATCCCGCCGTGGTCGAGAGCGGCGATCCGGTCGACCTCGTCCAGCAGCGCACGGTCGTGGCTGGCCACGATCAGACAGCCCTTCCAGGTCCGGAGCACCTCGGTGAGCCGCTTTCTGCCCTCGCGGTCGAGGTTGTTGGTCGGCTCGTCCAGCAGCAGCACGTCGGGCCGCTTGAGCAACTGGGCGGCGAGCCCGAGGGAGACCACCTGGCCACCGCTGAGGGTGCCGAGCCGCCGGTCCAGCGTGACGTCGGCCAGTCCGAGGCGGTCGAGTTCGGCGCGGGTGCGTTCCTCGATGTCCCAGTCGCTGCCGATGGTGGTGAAATGCTCCTCGGCGGCGTCGCCCGCCTCGATGGCGTGCAGCGCGGCGATGACGTGGTCGACCCCGAGCACCTGGGCGACCGTCTGCTGCTGGGCGAAGGGCAGGTGCTGCGGCAGGTAGCCCAGGACCCCTTCGACGGTGACGCTGCCACCCGTGGGTGACAGCTCACCCGCGACGAGTTTCAGCAGGGTGGACTTGCCGGCGCCGTTGGCGGCGACCAGGCCGGTGCGGCCACCGGGCACGGAGAAGGACAGCTCCGCGAAGACCGGGGTGTGGTCCGGCCAGGAGAAGGACAGGGCGGAGCTGACGACGTAGCTGTCGGACATGGCAGACCTCGAAGACAGGAGATCCGGGCGCGCACAGGCTGCCCGGCGTGGGCAAGGCAGGACGACATGGGCCGCGCAGCGGGGTTGGTCGTTCTCCCGTCGGCGGCCGCTCCGGGGCTCTCACCCGGAGATGTCGTCGTCACCTGCCACGATGTGCTCCTGTCTCAGCGACGTACCACCACCATAGCTCACCGGTAGGCGGCGGCCTGCGTGCCGTAGAGGGTGGCGTACACCCCGTCGAGGCGGATGAGTTCGTCGTGGGTGCCCACCTCGCGCACTCCCCCGTCGCCGATCACGATGATCAGGTCGGCGGTGCGGACGGTGGAGAACCGGTGCGACACGAACACCGTCACCCCACCGCTGTCGGCGGCGACCCGCGCCGCCCCGTCGGTGTACCGCGCGAACAGCCGGTGCTCGGCCTCGGCGTCCAGCGCCGAGGCCGGTTCGTCGAGCACCATCAGCAGCGGGGCGTCGCGCATCATCGCCCGGCCGAGCGCGAGCTGCTGCCACTGCCCGCCGGAGGCGTCCACGCCGCCGTCGGCGTGGCTGCGGCCCAGCCGGGTGTCCAGTCCGTACGGCAGCCGGTCGGCGACGGTGCTGTGGGCGCGGGCCAGGCCGGTGCGTACGGCGTCGTCGTCGGCGGCGCGGGGCAGGTCGCCGATCCCGACGGCCAGTCGGGCGGTCAGTTCGGGGCGGGCGTAGTCCTGGAAGGCGGCCGTGGTCCGGGCCCGCCAGGCGGTCAGGTCGATGTGGCGCAGGTCGACGCCGTCGACCAGGATCGCGCCGTGGTCGGGTTCGTAGAACCGGTTGAGCAGTTTGACCAGGGTGGTCTTGCCCGCGCCGTTCTCGCCCACGATCGCCACGGTGCTGCCGGCGGGCAGCAGCAGGTCGACGTCGCGCAGTACCGGCCCGCCCGCGCCGGGGTAGGTGAAGGTGACCTGTCGCAGGCGGATGCCCTCCAGCAGGCGGGCGGGCGGGTCC
>NZ_WVUH01000156.1 GCF_017614955.1 Micromonospora echinofusca | reverse complement strand
GGTCCGGGCCGATCGGTTCGGCATAGTCGAACGGGACCGGTGCCGGTCCGGTGGTGTCGGGGTGGATACCGAGTTCGGTCAGCGTGCCCGCCTGCTTCGCGGCGTCCAGGTCCCGGTGGATGCCTTCCTTCATCAGCAGGGAGCGCAGGACATCGGCCTTGGCGGCACCGATGCGGAACTCCCGCATCAGCCGGTTACGCGACGGGAGCCGCTGCCCGTCGGGCAGGTCCAGGGCGCGGGCGGCGGGCAACAGGTCTTCGACCGGTTGGGGGTAGCGGGTGCCGTTGATGGTGGGGGCGGTCATGCCGGCACCTCCACCGTCAGGGCGGTGAGCCGGTCGGTGGTGGTCGGGTCGAGCGGAGAAGCGTCGGTGTAGTCCTTGGCGCTGGCGTAGATCTCCCACCCGTGCCACGTCGGGTAGGCGTTCATGCGCCGGTAGGGCCGTCCGTCGTCGGTGGTGCCGTTGCGCTCGCCGGTCAGCAGGTCCGGGCTGTCCAGCCCGGCCAGCCGCAGCCACGACCGCAGGTCAGCGATGCTGTCGAAGTCCACGGACAGGGACATGCCGTCACCATGGGTGCGGATCATGTTCGGGTTGGCCAGCAACAGCAGTTCGGCCATGACCGCGCGTCGGCTCTTGCGGATACTCACCACAGGCTCCTTCACAGGGGCAAACAGGTCAGGCACTCGCCACGCGAGCGCGGGATGTAGTACGGGCGCACCTGCCGGCAGGTCGGGCAGGTCCGGCGGGCGGTCAGCGCGGCGCGGACCGCGCGGAGCTGGGCGGGGGTGGCGGTGCGCTTCGGTCGGGCCAGGTCCAGCCGGTACAGGTACGCGGCTCGGGTGCCGCCGATACCGCGCCAGAGGATCTGCCCGGCGATCGGTTGACCACCGGGGCGTAGCCCTCGGGCGCGCAGTTGCCGGCGGGTGGCGTAGCCGGGCGAGGCGCCCTGCCACCAGAACGTTGGGATGCCGTACCGGGTGCCCTCGGGGTCCCAGTAGGCGGCGCGGATACGACCCATCAGGCCGTACGCCGGAAGGTCCCCGACCGGGAGGCGACCTCGGCGGCAACGCGGGTCACGCGGGCTTCGGCGCGGCGCAACCGGCGCCAGTCCAGTTCGTCCGGGCCGCCCCGGTCTTCGGCGTAGAGCATGGTGATCTCGGCGTCGAGCAACGCCAACTCGGCGTCGATCAGCGGCCATTCGGCGTCGATGGCGGCCAGCGCGTCGGGCGTCGGCTCGTCCAGGTCGACGGTTCGGTTCGGGTTCATCAGGTGGTTCCTTTCCGACAGGGTCATGCCGCCCGGCGACGGGCGGAACGGGTCGAAGACGAGGGCTGGCAGTGGGTGTCACCGGGCGACAGCGCCACCACCGCCCCACACGTGCAGGTCTGAAACACCGCCCGACGCTTCGTCGTCAGGCGAACCACTGACGCGATGTTCACGGTCACGACGACTCCTCAGTCAGTCCGAACGGGAGAGAAGAGAGGCCGGCGGCGCGGGCCATGACCTGGCCCAACACCACCGCCAGCACGAGATAGCGGTACGGCAACATCCGTGCCGTGTAGTGCGAGCGGACGTCGCCCTTGCCCAACACCCCGCTCGCCCCGGTTCTGCACCGGGGGTCGGCCACGCCGTGTGGCTCAAGGCAGGGGTCTACCGAGGGCGACTCTGTCCGCGCTTGTTGCAGAACGTCACTGTTGAGTTCTCAATGAGCGAGCGCGCAGCGGTCCGTACGCGAACGCTGCAGCCGAAGCCGCAACGCCGACGCCGCCAACCAACCGGCTTGTCGTTCCTGGCTAGCCAGGTGCGATGGGATGACGGTAGGTGTTCCTGGCTAGTCAGGTCAAGATGGCGCGGCAAACTTTCCCAACTTGGCTAGTCAGAGCTACCGTGGACGGGTGAGCGAGAACCTTGACTTCCTCGGCCAGCTAGATCCCGATGACCCAAAACAGGCGTCGCAGCAGATCGCCAACAAGCTGCGGGCGGCCATCCTCACGCGCCGGCTTGCTCCCGGTGACAAGCTGCCATCACAGCCGGAGCTAGCAGCGCGCTATGGCGTAGCCCGGGAAACGGTCAAGCGCGCGCTTGACCTGCTCCGGGCAGAGCGGCTGATCGTCTCCCGGCAGGGCAGCGGCGCGTTCGTCCGAGCGCAGACACAGCGCGCTGTCGAGCTGCGTCCGCACATCGAAGCGGCGTTCGAACGCCCTCACGTCACCATCGACTTTGCCGGCTTCTCGGGCGAGACGCTTCGGGACGCGCTCGCCGAAGCGCTCGACAAGGTGCGTGTCGGACGGCTCGCGCCGGAGACGATCGCCGTGCGAGTCCTGATCTCCGACATGACCGCGCCGATGGCGCTGCCAGCGCGGGCCGAGACTCAGGCCGATGATCCGTCCGTACGCGAACGGGCAGAGCGGATCACCCGTCGCGCGGCGGACGGGATCATCGATCAGGTCACCGAGCTGGGCGACCTCGGGCTGATCCGGTCGACCACCGTCGAGGTGCGGATGCACCGAGCATCTCCGCTGTTCAAGCTCTACATCCTCAACGGCGAGGAAGTCTTCTACGGTTTCTACCCAGTTGTAGAGCGCACCGTCTCGGTCAAGGGTGAGCCGTTGGCCATCTATGACCTGATGGGGAAAGACGTGCCGCTGTTCCACTACGCGGTCACCGATGACGACACCTCGCACGGAACGCAGTTCGTGGAAGCGTCCCGCCAGTGGTTCGACTCGGTGTGGTCGACCATCGCCTACCGGTACGACGGATGAGCGCCGACCTTGACCGGCTACTAGCCGGGGCTGGTGCGCTGCTGCTCGACTTCGATGGTCCGGTGTGCAGCGTGTTTGCTGGCTACCCAGCGCCGCAGGTTGCCGCTGAACTGGTCGGCGTGCTCCGGCGTCACGGCGTCGACGTGCCGCCCGACCTTGCCAGCGAACCAGACCCACTCGAGGTGCTACGCCGTACCGGAGCGGCTGGCGACCAGGACGTCACGCGAGCGGTAGAGGACGCTCTCTGCGCGGCCGAGTGCCGGGCCGTCGAGACTGCCGAACCGACGCCGTATGGCCGGGAAGTGATCGTAGCGGCACGCCAGGCCGGGTTGCCGGTGGCGGTGGTTAGTAACAACTCAGCCGGTGCGGTGAGCGCGTACCTGACAGCGCACCGGCTTGCGGCCTACATTTCGCCGGTGGTCGGCCGTGTGTACGCCGACCCCGACCGCATGAAACCCAATCCCGAGGTGATCCTTCAAGCCGTGCACGCTGTCGGCGAGCCAGCAAGCCAGTGCCTTCTAATAGGCGATTCGCTCTCGGATATTAAGGGTGCCCGAGCCGCCGGGGTGCGGGTGATCGGTTACGCTAATCGGCCAGCCAAGGTTGATGCTTTTCGGGCTGCCGAAGCAGACGGGGTGGTTGTTAGTATGGTTGCAATAGCCGGCGCACTGCTAAGTTTATGAGTGTTGAAGCGCGCCAATAATGGTGGCACATGCGCCAGCGGCCCTTCTGTCTTTTCCGCCAGGTATGCAGAGTGCTGCCGCCCCGAAAGGAGGCGGCAGCACTCGCTGGACGGGCCGCTATGCCTATTAGCGAACTACGCGCAGGCGGGACTGCTTAGGCATCGGAAATTCCGCGCCTAGGTCTGCGGCGCTCATGCCTACAACCTTGGCAAGCTCTTCTTGGGTGTATGCGTGCTCATCCAGATGTATTCTCATCAGCTCGCGCATCACTTGCGGTTCCTCTCTCTCAAGGGGCATCGGCTCGCTGTTCAGATAGCCCGCCTTGTTCATGTAAGAGTGGAGACTTCGGCAGCGGTTCGGTGTGATGGTATTCAAGCGCTGGGCTCTGATGATTAGAGACTGCATCGGCACCTTCCAGTAAGGCTTAAGTGCCGCAGCCTTTCTCACGTCGATGTCCCGTAAATCGCGGTGGATTTCCGCTGCTGGCATCAGCAGTTCTTCCGCGAATTCATCGGCCTCGCTCTCTGCCGTTTCCCGTGGGGGTTCGCCTTCGTGCATCACCATATGCCCTAACTCATGTGCTAGAACAAATCGTTGTCTCTCTGGAGTTAGTTCTGAGTTAAGGGCAAATAGTGGGCCGCTTCCTGGATGCCAAACGCTTATCGCGTCAATGCGATGAGTCTGGAAATCGCGCCGGGCTACGACGCCTCCCGCAGCCTCGACCACGTTTACCAAGTTGGCAATAGGGCCCATGGGTAAACGCCAAGCCGCGCGCACGCGGCGCGCGGCTTCATAGGCACTGCCGGCTTGGTCGACATCAATTCTCGGGATCGTAAACTCCGTCCCGATGTCGATATCACTCAGCAATCTCTGAATTCGCATTCGGAGTAGATTGATTTGTGCCTGAACTTTGCGTAGTGTCCGCTGCGAGAGGCTTTGTTGCTTCCGGTGAAAGAAGCTAGCACTCCCAAACCCGTAAATCTCATCTTGCCAGCAGAGTAGGTCGGGCGTCACATGGAGCACTTCGGCTACGTTTGGAAGGTCCGTTACGGGAAGGGGCCTCAGGCCGTTCTCGGCCTTGCTCAAGGTTGATTGAGCTAGCCCGGCTTCCCGGGCTAGCTCTTCTTGCGTTAGCCCCTGCGCCTCCCGTGCTACGACGAGCATGCGAGGGTTCTCGTTCATCACATTCCCTAGGACTCGTTGACCGCTTCGTCGGCCCGCTTGGTGCGCTTGCTCCGAACGACCGGTCGCGGACCGGAGTCGGCGGTGGGCTGGGAGGGTACGACCACGTTGTCGCTGAAGATCTGAATCGGGGCCCACATGTGCTCGCCGTACAGCGAGCACGTCACGGCCACCTTGGAGATGTCGATCTCCAAGTCGTCGAGCAGGTACCCGGCGACCACGTGAGTCATCGGCTGGATCGAACTTTCGGAGAGTTCGAGGGTCTGCCCGGCAAACGCCAGAGCCTGCTGGGTGTAGCCGCTGCTGGTCTTCAGGTTCTTGCCCCGGAACTTCTTGAACCGCATCGCGACCTGGTCGTGGAACCGCACCACCAGGAAACCCCGCTCCTTGCGGACCCGGACATGGTCCTTGCCGAGGAACCGCTTCGTGACCTCAGCGACGATGAAGTCGTACAGCGTGTTCGCCCGTGCTCGGGGGGACACGTCCGTCGGGGGGCCGTCGAGCTGACCCAACCACGTCTGCCAGCGCCGCATGGCGGCCCGGAAGGACTCGTCAAGGTCGGCGAGGTACGGCTTCAGGATGCCGTAGCAGGCCGTCCGATCCAGAGGCTCAGCGATCTTCACCCGGACGAGCATGCCAGGTTGCAGAACCCGTGTCAAATATTCCGAGTTTCATTCCACGTCCAGGTCAGCGCCCCTCGGACGTGTTCGTCCTGGGCTCGCGCGCGTCAACCCGGCCATGATCGTTTCACGCGTCCGCCGGTAGTGCTGAGCGGTCGCGGACCGGACGCGGCCGGTGCGAGGTTGGAGCAGCATAAGATCAGGTCCGGCCTTGCTGGAGCACTGGTCTGCCGTGCCGGCTGGTGGACCAGTGGGGGCGGTGTCGCATCCGTGTCGGAGGATGCGTGCCGGAACACGTAGGAGGAGGTCACTCCCATGAGCTACGTGGTCTTGAAAACCGGTAAGGGGGCAACCTCTTCGTGGGTTCGAATCCCACACCCTCCGCATCCCGAGCGTCATCGGATCCCACCGGCCGGGTCGGCGCTGCGGGCCGCTCCTGCATTTGTTCTCGGCGCCATCTGCCGAACCCGGCACGACCCCGGCACGCCGTACGGCTGGTCCGCCTAGCCTCGATGACATGGGGCGGCAGAGGACCCGGCCGATGACCCGGGACGAGTGTGTGCGGATGTCGGGCGTGGCGGTGCTCAGCATAGGACCCGTCGTGGTCGGCGTGCTGACCCTTGCTGGGGTGATCACCTTCGGTGGTTGGGGCGAGGGAACCCTCGCCTCCCGACTCATCTGTGGCGGATTGTTCACGGTGCTCGGCTTGATTGGTCTGGTCGGAGCCGCTGGCACGCTGATCCACGGGCCAGGGCCGGTCGCGCCGGAGACCACCGTTCGACTCTCCGGCCCCGAGGCCGAGGCCATGGACGCGTTCGGCACCGGTCTGTACGGCAGCGGCGGCGGTGGACGTGGGCAGCACCCGGGAGTGGGCGAGTTCTGAGGTACCGGGCGCCGGCGCCCGGGATGTCGGGTGCGGTTCGCCGCCCGCCTCGGGGTAAGAAGAGGCGCAGCGATCCGCATACCGGAAGGACTTCCGCGATGACCCTTGAGCGCCCCATCGCCCCGGACCCGTACGAGCTGCTGCCGACCGTCCCGCCGTTCACGCTGACCAGCAAGGACGTGCAGAACGGCGAGCCGATGGAGTCGACCTTCGCGCACGGCAGCGTCGGCGGGGAGAACCTGTCCCCGCAGCTCGCCTGGTCGGACTTCCCCGCCGAGACGAAGAGCTTCGTGGTCACCTGCTTCGACCCGGACGCTCCGACCGGCAGCGGCTTCTGGCACTGGGTACTGGTCAACCTGCCGGTGTCGGTGACCCAGCTTCCCCAGGGCGCCGGCAGCGCCACGTCGACCGGTGACGACCTCGGTGGCGCCTTCAGTGTCCGCAACGACTACGGGGCCCAGGGTTATGGCGGTGCCGCACCGCCGGCCGGGGACCGGCCGCACCGGTACGTCTTCGCCGTGCACGCGGTCGACGTGGAACGGCTGGACGTCACTCCGGACGCCAGCCCGGCGGCGGTCGGCTTCAACCTGGCGTTCCACACCCTGGCCCGGGCGGTGATCCGCCCGACGTTCCAGGTCAAGGAGTGACCTGATCCCGTCCGGGGCACCCTGCGGCCCGACAACTCCGGGGTTGTTGCCGCCTCCCGCATCACGGAGGCGGCAACAACCCCGGAGTTGTGGAAAGGAAGGAACTCAGCCCGGTACCCGGGCCACCGCGAAGACGGACTGCCCGAAGGGGGGCAGCACCCGCTCCTCGGCCCACCGGGTCAACGGCAACACGGTGCTGTCGTACACCTTGACCATCGGCCCTTCCTTCGGCATCAGGCGGAACACCTTGGTCGCCATGAAGTAGCCGATCAGGCCGAGCGCGTTGGCGTAGTGCATCTTCTCGATGGTCAGTCCGGCCTCGACCAGCGCCGCGCCGAGGGTCTTCTTGGTGTACCGCCGGACGTGGCCGGTGGCGATGTCCGCCGGACCCATGGCGAACTGGAACGCGGGCACGATCAGCACCACCGCCCCACCCGGCCGGACCAGGTCCCGCATGCTTGCCAGCGCCCCGACGTGGTCCTCGATGTGCTCCAGCACGTTGTAGGACACGGCCGCGCTGTAGTCGCCCCGCTCGGTGTGCGGCAGCAGCATCTGCCGTACCTCGATCTTCGGGTGGTCGGCGAGCCGTTCCTTGAGCGCGACCAGCCGGTCCGGGTCCGCCTCGGTGGCGGTGAACCGGTCGAAGTGCGGCGCCCACTCCAGTACGTAGTCGCCCAACCCGCTGCCGATCTCGATAGGGTTGTCGCCGAGGTACGGGATGGCCAGCTCCACGAACCAGCGCCGGTGATTGACCGCGGTGGCGAGTCCTTCGAGGACCTCTGACTGGACCCGCTGGTCCCCGGTGATCTCTGCCATGGCGTCGATTCCTCGCGATCTGAACTCGACCTTCAGGACCGACAGAGTGAACCATCTCCGGCGACGGTAGGGAAATCGGGCCACCTCGCCGGTCACCGCACATACCCCGCCACGCTTCACTACTCTCCGAACTGGGATGATTACCTCAGGTCGGCGGGACGGTGCGGCACTGGCGAGCTTCGCCCTGCTCGCCGCATGGGTGACCCTCCGGTTGTGGCGCCACCCCGGCCACGGCGTACGCGCCAATCCGACCGACCAGGCCCAGTTCGAGTGGATGCTGGCGCACGGGGCGCGGGTGGTCAGCCGGCTCGCGTACCCGTTCGTGACCTACCAGATGAACGTCCCCGACGGGGTGAACCTGATGGCCAACACCTCCGTGCTGGCCATCAGCGTGCCGCTGTCCCCGCTCACCCTCACCCTCGGCCCCCAGGTGTCGTTCAACGTCTTCCTGACCCTGGCGCTGGCCGGTACCGCGACCTCCTGGTACCTGGTGCTGTCCCGGCAGTTCCTCCGGTCCCGCGCGGCGGCCTGGGTCGGCGCGGTGTTCTGCGCCTTCGCCCCCGGCATGGTCTCGCACGCCAACGGGCACCCGAACATCGTCGCGCAGTTCCTGGTACCGCTGATCGTCTGGCGGACCCTGCGGCTGCGGGAACCCGGCCGGGCGGTCCGCAACGGCGTACTGCTCGGGCTGCTGATCGTGGCCCAGGGCTTCCTCAACCTGGAGATCCTGCTGATGACGGCGATCGGGCTCGGGGTGGTGGTCGCCTTCCTGGCGGCGCTGCGGCCGGATCTGCGGGCAGACACCCGGACCTTCCTCGCCGGTCTCGCGGTGGCCGCCGTGCTCGCCACGGTCGTGCTCGCCTACCCGCTCCACGTCCAGTTCTTCGGCCCGAACGCGTACCAGGGACTGTCCCGGCTGATCCGGGGCTACCGGGCCGATCTGGCGTCCTTCGTGGCCTTCTCCGGTGAGTCGCTCGCCGGGGATCCGCGATCCGCGAAACGGTTGGCCCAGAACCCGAGTGAGGAGAACGCCTTCTTCGGCTGGCCGCTGGTCGTCCTCGTGTCGGCGTTGGTCTGGTGGCTGCGCCGCAACGTGGTGGTGCTCGGTCTCGCCGCCGTCGGCCTGCTCTTCGCCGTGGTGTCCGTGGGGCGGGAGATCCGCTGGGAGGGCCGGGACACCGGGATCCCGGCGCCCTGGGCGCTGCTGGAGAACCTGCCGATCCTGCACTCGGTGGTACCGACCCGCTGGGCGCTGGCCGTCACCCCGGTGATCGGTCTCGTTCTCGCGTACGGCGTGCAGCACGTCGTCGACCTCGGCGACCGGCACCCGGACGCCCGGCCTCAGCTGCGTGCCGCCACCGTCACCGTGCTGGCGATGGCGTTGCTGCCGATCGCACCCACGCCGCTGCCGAGCGCACCGATCAAACCGACCCCGGAGTTCGTGAGTTCGGGGGCCTGGCGGGAGTACCTGGCGGGCGGGCGGAGTCTGGTGGCGCTGCCGCTGCCGGACAACACCTACCCGGACCCGTTGCGCTGGTCGGCGCAGACCGGTCTGGACCTCCGACTGGCCCGGGGATACTTTCTCGCGCCCGACACCCGTCCGGACGCGCCGGAGCCGATGGTGGCGCTCTTCACCGCCCCGCCCCGGCCCACGAGTGCGTTCTTCAAGAGCATCCAGCGGACCGGTCAGGTCCCTGAGGTCACCCCGCAGCGTCGGGCTGCCGCCGTGGCCGACCTGCGGTACTGGCGGGCCGGCGTGGTGGTGCTCGCCCCCCAGCCGTACGAGGACGCGCTGCGGCAGGGGATGACGGCACTGAGCGGGATACCACCGGTGCGGACCGGCGGGGTCTGGCTGTGGGACGTGCGTCCGCTGGTGGACTGACCCGCTGCGCGCCGGGCTGGTCCACCGCGCCGGGTGGCTCCGGCCCAGGGTCAGGGCTGGACGCAGCAGCCGGTGCAGTATCTCGGGTTCGGCAGGGTGAACGCGAGGCAGCAGGTGCGCCGCTGGACGGTCGGCTCGCCGGCCGGGCCGGGTACCAGCTCGACCAGGTCGGCCAGGTCGAGGGTGCCGAGCAGGGTGTCGATCTGGTCGACGGCGGAGCCGGGCAGGACGTCCGCCGCCCGCAGGATCCCGTGCGCGATGCCCGAGGCCACCGATCCGAGCAGGGTACGCGTACCGATGCGTACCTCCCGCTGGATGGCGGTGATCACCGGGGCGAAATGCCCGTCGAGCAGTGTGGTGCGGAGCAGACCGAGGAGTTCGGTGTCGTCGGCGACCACCCTGATCCCGGGTCGCCCGCTCGCGGCCAACGGGTCCCCGGGGAGGACGGCGATCGTGGTGGTGCGGCGCAGGCCCATGGTGGGCAGCGAACCCTGGTCGGCGGAGTGGAACAGGACGTCCGCCGGGTGCAGCAGCGGTACCCGACGGGCCGAGGCCCAGCCGAGCACGGCGGGCAGGGCCACGTAGTAGCTGTACGACTTCCAGGCCAGGGCGGCGGAGGCGTGCGGGGTGCCGCGCCACATCCGGGCTGCGGCGCCGAGCAGGTCGGGCATCCGGTCGCCGGTCACCAGTTCGGTCGCCGGCCACCAGCCGGTCTCGTCGGTGACCAGGAGGCCGGGTACGACCCCGGGCAGGTCGTCGGTGCCGAACATGGCCCGGAGGGTGGCGCTGACCGGCGCCAGCGGCGCGGCGGTGGGTGCGTGGTGGTCGACGGTGACGGTCATGCCGGACGGCCGTCCGGCGCTGGCCTCGACACCATCACCTCGATCATCTCCCTGTCGTCGCCGGTGCATGCCCCCTTGCTGAGCTAAGGCTAGCCTAACCAGGGCGTGGTGTCTAAGGGAAGCCTTACCAACCTGGAGTCGTCGCCCGCAGGGTGCAGGATCGCTTTCGGCCCTGCTCGGATGGCGTGTCCGCGACCGGCGGCGTCGGGGCCCGTCACGGTGGGTGCCGGCTCTTTACCCGCTGGTGATCGACGGAAACCGCTCGACGCCGTGACCGGTGGTGAGGGAATGATCTCGCTCGGCGACGTCGGGATGGGGTACGGTGGCGGAATAATCGATGAAGATGATTCAACTGTCAAGTCAATTGTCAGGAAAGTTGCACTTTGGCAGTGATCGCCAGATTCGTCGGGAAACTTGAGGCCCCGGCCATGAGGACTCTGATGACCAGCTCGCCCATCGAACGGGCTGCCGACTCGTTCGCGGCTGAACTCGCCCGTCAGCGGACCGAACGGGGGCTGACCAAGAAACAGCTCGCCACCCAGATGGGGTTCGACCCGTCGTACGTCAGCCACGTGGAGAGCCGCCGGCACCGCCCCACCGAGGACTTCGCCCGACGGGCCGAGGCCGTCCTCGGCGCCGCCGGCGCGATCTGGCAGCGCTTCCAGGAGTACGACGAACTCCGCAACGCCCGGTCGAACCCGGTACACCGCGACCCGCCCGTCCCCGAGCAGTGGATGCCACCCGGCACCGGCCTGATCGTCGAGCAGGAGACCGCCACCCTCACCCACCGGGACGACTCCTACCGCTGCGTCATCCGCCGGGCGCTCTACAACGCCGGCACCGAACCGGTCACCCGCTACCTGGTCCGGGTGGCCGTCGACCGCTACCCCAGCGACCCCGTCCGGTCCAACCAGCACCACCGGGACCACCCCCTCACCTTCGGCGAGCTGGAACTGCGCGCCCACTGCGACGACCAGGGAAACCGGGAACCGATGGACTGGCGGGCCAAACACGACCGGGACGCCTTCAAGGAGGTCTGGCTCCTCTTCGAGAATGCCGACGGTCGCTTCCCGCTCTATCCCGGCCAGCGGGCCACCATCGAGTACTCGTACACGGTGGGGCACGAGAAGTGGGGCCCGTGGTTCCAGCGGGCGGTCCGGCTCCCCACCCGGCGGCTCACCGTCCAGTTGGACCTGCCCGCCGCGCTCGACCCGCACGTGTGGGGTGTGGAGACGTCGCTGTCGGCGGAGGAGGGGCCGCTGCGGACCCCGCTGGCCCGGCGGGACGAGGCCGGGCGGGCTGTCTTCGAATGGACGACCGACGAGCCGGCGCTCAACGCCCGCTACCGGCTGGAGTGGCGGTTCCGCAACCGGCCCGCCGACCCGGCCGGTCGGACGGAACCGGCCACCCGGGCCAGCGACCGGATGCGCGCGGCCGGCATCGTGCAGCGTGGCGCCGAGCTGCTGTGCCAACCGGCCCGGCTGTTCGACCTGCCCCGCGAGGAGACCGTCGCCCGGGAGGTGGTCGGCCAACTGCGGGACGCGCTCACCCGGATCGACCAACTGCACCCGTTCAGCAAGGGGGTCGGGCTGGCCGCCCCCCAACTCGGCATCCCGTGGTCGGCGGCGGTCGTCCGTCCGGCGGACCGCTCGGCTGAGCCGATCGTGCTGCTCAACCCCCGGGTGGTCGACGCCGCACTGGACACCGACGAGCAGTACGAAGGGTGCCTCTCCTTCTTCGACCAGCGCGGTCTG
Source organism: Micromonospora echinofusca (assembly GCF_017614955.1). GTDB lineage: Bacteria > Actinomycetota > Actinomycetes > Mycobacteriales > Micromonosporaceae > Micromonospora > Micromonospora echinofusca_A. Next base: position 4,188 of record NZ_WVUH01000156.1, on the reverse strand, counting down.
GTGCCCCGTCCGCTCCGCATCGACGTGGAGCACGCCCAGTGGGACGGGCAGCGGGTCATCACCGCCTTCGAGTACGCCATGGCCCGGTTGGTCGCCCACGAGGTCGATCACCTGGAAGGCCGGCTCTACGTGGACCGGATGGCTCCGGACGCACCGCTGGTGCCGGTCGAGGAGTACCGCGAGACCGGCCGCCCCTGGCGGTACTGAGTGCGGCCGGCAGCGTACCTCCGGCTGCGCATCCCGTGCGGGGGACCGGGTCGCGTGCCCCGGGGGCAGGGCACGCGACCCGGTCTGGGGGGAGAAAAGTCCTAAAGGTCACCGAAGGTGTCGTATCTGATCTGGGCGGTCGGCACCTCGTCCTGCGCCAGGGCCCGCAACGTGGATCGGACCATCGCCGCCGAACCGGACACGAAGCAGTCGTGCGTGGTCCACGGGCCGTACCGGTTGATCACCTCCGACACGTCCCCCTGCTCGCCCTCGAAGTCCGGATCGTCGCTGCACGACGGGGTGACCGACAGCCACGGATGGTCGACCGTCAACGCCTCCAGTTCGGCCAGGCCGTACAGGTCCGCAGCGGTCCGGGCGCCGTAGAAGACGTGCACCCAGCGGGTCCGGTTCCAGCCGGTCAACTCCTCCACGAGGGCCTTGACCGGGGCGATGCCCACGCCACCGGCCACGCAGAGGATGTCCCGGGTCGAGGTCCGGTCCAGGGTCATCGAGCCCATCGGTGCCGCCAACCGGATCAGTTCACCCGGACTGACCCGCCGGACCAGCGCACCGGAGACCCAGCCCGCCCCGGTCGGCGTACGGACGTGGAACTCCAGCACGTTCCCGTCGTTCGGGGCGTTCGCGATGGAGTACGTCCGCCACACCCGGGGGTGGTAGCGGGGCACCTCCAGGCTCACGTACTGGCCGGCCCGGTACGGCAGGCGGTGCTGGAGGGGCCGGCAGGTGAAGATCGCGGTGTCCCGGCCGTGGCGCTCGTGCGTGAGCACCTCGGCGTGCCAGAACGGCGGGTTCCCGTCGTCCGCGGCTCCGGCGATCATCTTCTGGGCGATCGCCGCGTACGCGTCGCGCCACGCCTGGTCGTACTCCAGGTTCCACTGGCCGCCGGCGGCCGTACGCAGCGCGTCGAGCAGGGCGATGCCCATGGTGTGGTAGTGCTCCGGGGCGACGTGGTACTTGCGGTGGTCCCGACCGAGGTCGCGGAGGAACTCACCGAACCGTTCCGGGTCGCCGACGGTGTGGATCGAGGTGATGATCGCCTCCAGCAACCGGTCCCGTTGCTCGTTCATCTGGGCCGGGAAGAGCTGCCGCAGCTCGGGGTCGAGCAGGAAGAGCCGCGCGTAGAAGTAGCTGGCGAGCCGGTCGCGATCCCCCTCGACGAGGATCCAGCTCTCCTTCAGTAACCGCGCGAGGTTGTCCATTGACGCCCTTTCCGGATACGGCGGGGGAGTGTGGCGGACTTCAGGATGGCGACTGAGCGTGGTCACCCGTCGCACAGAATGTGCGATCGTTTCGTGCCGTACGTCCCGGTCCGTCAACCCGTCCGGTCCGTAGGTCCCCCGGCCCCTGCCGACCGGGCCACCCGTCGGGCACAGTGGTCCGGTGACGGTTGAGCTCACCCGCCCGCTGTCCCGCCGTACGCTCGGCAGCGAGGTCCTCGTCGTGCTCGGGCTGTCGCTCGGGCAGTCGGCGGTCTACGCCCTGGTGACGATCATCGCCCGGCTCACCGCCGAGCGGCCGCTGTCCGAGCAGACCGCCGCGCTGAACGTCTCCCAGTCGGCCCGTCCCTGGCTCGACCTGACGTACCAGCTACTGAAGATCATCTTTGCGCTGCTGCCGGTGCTGCTCGCCGTACACCTGCTCAACCGTCACCCCGGCGACGCTCCCCGTACCCTCGGCCTGGACGCCCGGCGACCCGGCCACGACCTCGCCTACGGCGCCGGCCTCGCCGCCCTGATCGGCCTGCCCGGCCTGGCGCTCTTCTGGGCCGCCGCGCAACTCGGCGTCAACGCCACCCTGGTGCCGGCAGCCCTGCCCGACCTGTGGTGGACCGTGCCCGTGCTGCTGCTCGCCGCCGCACAGAACGCCATCCTCGAAGAGGTCATCGTCGTCGGTTACCTGGTCACCCGGCTGCGCGAACTGGGCTGGCGGATCGGTACCGTGATCGCCGCCAGCGCCGTGCTGCGTGGCTCCTACCACCTCTACCAGGGGTTCGGCGCGTTCGTCGGCAACGTGGTGATGGGCGTGGTGTTCACCCTCTTCTTCCTACGTACCCGGCGGGTCATGCCGCTGGTCGTCGCGCACACTCTGCTCGACGTGGTCGCCTTCGTCGGGTACGCCCTGCTGCCCCGGGACTGGTTCGACTGGCTCTGACCGGCGCCGTCTACGACTGGCTCTGACCGGAGCCGTCAGCGCCCGGTGACCGGCGGCCGCCGGTACAGGGCGAGCGCCCGGGCCGCCAGCCGGTCCACCGCCGCCGCGTCGCCGGCCGCTGCGGCGAGCACCGCCGCACCCGGTACCAGTCGCGCCGCCAGCCGTACGACCAGCCAGGCACGCGCCTGTGCCGCGAGAACCGGATTCAACCGTGGATTCGTCCCGGCCGGTCTGTGTTGTTTCCCGGTCGGGTCGTCCTCCGCGACCCACGCCCGGTCCCGTGCGACCGGAGCCTCCTCCCCGGCCGGGCCGGCCGTTGCCTCCCCGGCCGGGTCCGCCTCCGGATGGGGGACCGGGTCCGCCTCGGCTGGACCGACTCCGGCCGTCGCCAACGCGGTCCGGGCGCTGGCAGAATCGGCGTGTACCCCGGTCAGCACCAGCAGTTCCACCGCGCGGTCCGGGTGCTCCGGGTTCCGGCCGTAGGCTGCGGCGAGATGCAGCACCAGCCCGGCCTGCGTGCAGGCGACCGTGGCCAACTCGGCCAGCGGCGCGAGGAGACCGGCCAGCGCCGAGGTGGCGCCACCGACGGCAGCGAGCCGGCGGCACCGCTGGACGGCCAGCCGGGCCAACCCGTCGGCATCGGCCGTCGGGTAGACCGTCCGCATCAGATCGGCCCAGGACCGGGCGTACGGCCCCAGCGTCGCCACCGCCGAGCAGGCCAGCAGCTCCGGGGCATGGCGGGGATCGTCGAGCAGTCGTGCGACCGTCGGTGCGCGCAGCCCACCGGTCCACCCCGACCGCATGCCTCCGGCTTCGACCCGGTGCGGTTCGGAGCTGCCGCATCACCAGCGCCGCCGGCGCCAGGACCGGCGGGGACACTCCTGTGCGGTGTGGTGGCCTTCCGGGCCGGTGCCGGGCGCTTCGTCGCCCGTTTTCGTCCCTGGGTGGGTAGATCGCCGGCCGGTGCGGCAGTGTGCTGCGGATCACCTGCTGGTGCGGTCGCCTCCGCCGGAGCCTGGAACAGCACGGGCCGCACCGGGCCGGCGGGAGCCGGGCCCTTCGTCACGCGCCGGGCCCGGGGCGTCGGCGTGGACGCCGACGCGCTGGCTCCAGCGTCCGGGCTCTCGTTCCCCGGCGGAATGGGGTCGGGTGGTGGGGTGAAGGTCGGTTTCGCGACACGTGGGCGGGGTGCCGCCTTACCCTGGGTGCGGCGCGGCGGATCGGTGCGCGGCGGCTCCTCCATACAGCTGGAGCCTAGCCGTGATGCACGTCTCCCACACGGTGGAAACGGCGGGTCTGGGTAGTCGCTTTGCTCCCGGCGGCCCCGTCCCTGTATCCTCGGGCGGCGGTGGTCTACGGCCACCGGGGAGACTTCGCCTAGTCTGGTCTATGGCGCCGCACTGCTAATGCGGTTGGGGTCTTAAAGCCCCTCCCGGGTTCGAATCCCGGAGTCTCCGCGCGAAGACCGGATGTGTATGCTGGTCGAGCACCAGCGCCCGTAGCTCAACGGATAGAGCATCTGACTACGGATCAGAAGGTTAGGGGTTCGAGTCCCTTCGGGCGCGCAAGATCGAAAGGGCCGTGAACTGCGGAAACGCAGTTCACGGCCCTCTTGCTTTCCGTCCCCTGTGGACGGTTGGGTGCTCGGTGGGTGCTCGTGCGACGAGCATCCCTCGCGTCCGGGTCTGTCCCGCAGGCGTGTGCCCTGTCCGGATGGGTCTTGATCATGGTTTGGCCGGTTAGGGTCCAGCGTTTGACGCTCGTGCGTCGCGGGGGGTGTCCCGTGGGGTTGGTCAAGCGGTGACGGGG
>NZ_WVUH01000155.1 GCF_017614955.1 Micromonospora echinofusca | reverse complement strand
TGGCCATCTACTCGGTACCGGTGGCGGTCTACGTGGACAGCGTCCCGCCGGTGCCGTTCGTCATCGGCGCGGCGGGTTTCCTCTGGCTGCTGGTGGCCGACAACGTGGAACGGGTACGCCGGTTCGGCCGACGGTTCACCGGCGACGGGCGGGACGTCGACGTGTGGGAACCGTCGCCGCTGGCCTCCGCCGGGCGGCGACTGGCGGTGATCGGGGTGGCCATCGCCGTCGCGTTGCCGCTGGCCGTACCCGGGATGACCGGGGGGCTGCTGGACAGGTTCACCTCCGGCAGCGGGGACGGCACCGGCGGGTCCGGGGCGGGCGGCACGTCCGGGGAGATCGACCTGTTCGCCGCGCTGAGTGGTCAGCTCACCCAGTCCGAGACGACCGACATGGTCCGGGTGACGACCGCCGAGCCCAGCCCGTTCTACCTGCGCTTCGGGGTGGCGGACGAGCTGCGGCCGGACGGTTTCCGGGTCCGGAACCCGAGCGGCGCGGCGGTCAACCGGGGGCTGCCGGAACCCGAGCCCGTCCCCGGTGGGGTGACCCGGCGGCAGTACCAGGCGGAGGTGGAGATCACCCGGGACCTGAACATGCGGCTGCTGCCGGTCTACGACCAGCCGGTCCGGATCCGGGGGCTGGACGGCAACTGGCTCTACGACCAGGAACTGGACGTGGTCTTCGCCAAGCGGGGCACCTCGCGGGGAAAGAAGTACTCCTTCGACTACGTCCGCTCGACGTACAGCCCGGAGGTGCTGCGGGCCGCCCGGCCACTCAGCGCGGACGCCTCGGTGCTCGCCGAGCAGACCACCCGACCGATCGTGCCGGCGGTGGAGAACCGGGTCCGGGAACTCATCGCGGGCCGGACCACCGACTACGACCGGGTCCGGGCGATCTACGACTTCTTCTCCGCGAAGAACGGCTTCCGCTACCAGCTCAGCACCGAGCGCGGTACCAGCGGGCAGGAGATCGTGGACTTCCTGGAGAACCGGGTCGGTTTCTGCCAGCAGTACGCGGCGGCGATGGCCTGGCTGGTCCGGGCCGCCGGTATCCCGGCCCGGGTGGCGTTCGGCTTCACCAACGGCAGTGGCCGGCAGGGTGACACCTACACCCTGACCAACCGCAACCTGCACGCCTGGACCGAGGTCTTCTTCAACGGCATCGGCTGGGTACCCTTCGACGCCACGCCGGCCGACAGCGTGGTCGGGTCGGCCCGCTCGGCGTGGGCGCCGAACGCCGACGCCCCCGACCCGGTGCCGTCGAGCACGGCGACCACCACGCCGGGCGGGGTGCCGGCGTCGGCCGGGCCGGACGGACCGGACGCCGCCGACCGTGAGCTGGACGCCGACCTGAACACCGCGGCGGGTACCGGCGGACCGGCGTCACCGAACTGGCCGTGGTGGCTGCTGGGTGTGGTCCTGCTCGCCGGCCTGCTGGCGGTACCGGCCCTGCGGCGGGCCGCCCTGCGGCGCAGCCGGCAGCCGCACCGGGTGGGCGCGACGGGCGGCGGGACGAGTGTCCGGGCGACACCGGGGCCGGGCGGGTCGGTCACCGGCCTGGTGGTCCTCGACCCGGACCTGCAACAGGCCCGGGCCGACGCGCACGCGGCCTGGGCGGAACTGCTGGACACCCTGGTGGACTTCCGGATCCCGGTGGACCGGACGGAGACCCCCCGGGCCACCGCCGACCGGCTGGTCCGGCAGGGCCTGGACGAGCCGGCGGCCGAGGCGGCGCGGCTGCTCGGGCGGGCGGAGGAACGGGCCCGGTACGCCCGGGAGCCGCTCACCGGTGGTCAACTGCCGCCCGCACTGCGGTCGGTACGCCGGGCGCTGGCCGCCGAGGCGGACCGGCGTACCCGGGTGCTGGCGGCGGTGCTTCCGCCGTCGGTGCTGCTGCACTGGCGTACCTGGGTCGGTGACACCTCGTCCCGCGTGGTGGCGGCGGTGGGCCGGCTGCGCACCGCGATGCTGCGGTGGAATCCGCGCCGGCTGCTGGCCAACCGTCCGGCCCGCTGAGAGCGCCCGCCGGCCCGGTCGCCGCCGGGCGCCCCCCGCCGGTGCCGGAGCACAACTGATCGGCCCCACCTCGCCTGCGCTCTCGGCGCAGGCGAGGTGGGGCCGATCAGGCATGAAGGCGAATCCGGGCAGGTGTCATCCCGCCGTCGAACCGACCGGCCAGCGGGTGACCGGACGCTCCTAGCGGTGCCCCTCCGGGCGCTGACGCCACCGGTCCTCAAGGCGGTCCAGCAGTGACGACCGGCGCCGGCTGGGACGACGGCCCTTGCTGGTGGTCCCGCCCACGACGTGCAGGTCGGGTGAACTCGCCCGGCGCTGCGACTGCACCGCGAACGCGGCCGAGGCCAGCATCACGACGAAGCCCGCCACTGCCACCGGTGGCACCTTGATCACGGCGCCGTACACCACCAGGGCCAGGCCAGCAATGATCACGCCGGCAGCGACGAGCAGGCGACGCCGCGCGTGGAAGCGCGGGTCGCTGGCGCGCACGGCCGAGGCGAATTTGGGGTCCTCGGCAAGCGACCGCTCGATCTGCTCGAACAGCCGCTGCTCGTGCTCCGAGAGCGGCACGGCACTCCTCCCCGGTCACGTTGGTCGGGCCCGGTCGGGCCGACAGACCGTGGCAGCCAACCGGCTGCTTACCCGCCAGTCTACGAGGGGGTTCGGCAGTCGGAAAGCGGGACGACCTATGGCCGCGTCGGATTTTCGTTCCGGCGGGAATCTGTGCTGCCCAGAAGGCTGGCCGGACCGACCACGGAACGGCCGAATCTGGCCGCCACCGCGTCGGCGGCGGCCTCCGCCTCCCGCCAGCCCCGCTCGGGCGCGCCCAGGACCAACTGCTGCGGGCTGGCGGCGCGGTCCGCGAGACCTTCGGCCCGAACCCCCACCAGCCTAATCCGGTCTCCCGGGTCGAGTGCGGTGAATAGCGCCCAACTGGTCTGGAAGATCTCCCGGGCGGTGTCGGTGGCGACCAGGAGGGTCCGGGACCGGTTGACGGTGCGGAAGTCGGCCAACCGGATCTTGATCGAGATGGTCCGCCCCACCTGCCCGGCCCGGCGCAACCGGACGCCGACCTTCTCCGACAGGCCCAGCAGGACCCGGCGGATCACCAGCGGGTCGGCGACGTCGGCGTCGAAGGTCACCTCCGCGCCGATCGACTTCTCCACCCGCTCGGGACTGACCCGGCGTGGGTCCCGCCCGTGGGCCAACTCGTGCAGGTGGGCAGCCGACGCGGCACCGAGTGCCCGGCGCAGCATGCCGGTCGGCGCGGCGGCCAGATCACCGACGGTGTGCAGGCCGAGCCGGCGCAGGGTCTCGGCCGCCCGGTCCCCCACCCCCCAGAGGGCGTGCACCGGCAACGGGTGCAGGAACTCGCGCACCCGGTCGGCGGGCACCACCAGCAGGCCGTCGGGTTTGGCGCGGGTGGAGCCGAGTTTGGCGACGAACTTGGTCGGCGCCACCCCCACCGAACAGGTCAGCCCCTCCTGCTCGGCCACCCGGGACCGGATCAGCCGGGCGATCTCCACCGGCCGGCCGAGCAGACGCCGCGCCCCGGCGACGTCGAGGAACGCCTCGTCGAGGGAGAGCGGCTCGACCAGCGGGGTGACGTCCCGGAAGATCGCCATGACGGCCCGGGACGCCGCGTCGTAGGCGGTGAAGTCCGGTGGCAGGAACACCGCGCGGGGACAGAGCGCCCGGGCCCGCGCCGTCGGCATCGCGCTGCGGACGCCGTACCGCCGGGCCTGGTAGCTGGCCGAACTGACCACGCCGCGCGGCCCCGTGCCGCCGACCACCACCGGCCGTCCCCGCAGCTCCGGCCGCCGACGCACCTCGACCGAGGCGAAGAAGGCGTCCATGTCGACGTGCAGGATGGGACTGCCGGAATCGTCCCCGTCCGCGCCGAAACGCGGATCGTCGCCGCCGCGCGGCACCGTCTGGCTCCGTCCCACCCCGGCAGGTTAACCCCCGGGGCCGACAGCCCTGGTCCTGGTCAGCCCCGGGACGAGCGGTGTCAGCCCCGGACCACCAGCAGCGGCACGGTCATCTCGGTCGCCGTACACGACCCGTGATACCCGATCAAACCGGCCTCCCCGGGGTCGGTCCGGCTGGCGACCACCGCGTACGTCTCCCGGCAGACCACCACCAGGTCGCCGACCCGGCGCAGGTGGGCCTCGGGTACCGGGCCGAACCAGCCCGCCGCCACCGCCTCCTCGCGGGTCAGCACGTCCGCCGCCGCGCCGAGCAGCGCCGACCAGGTGGCCCGCACGTCGGCCACCGCCCCCGGCTCGGTGTGCAGGTAGCGCACCCGGGCCTCCCCGGCGACCAGGTGCACGCCGGCCCGCAACCGGGGATCGGCGTCCAGGTCGAACCGGTGGTCGGCGGGGACGTTGAGCTGGCCGTGATCGGCGGTGACCAGCAGTGCCGCGTCCGGGGGCAGCCCGTCGACCAGTCGGGCGAGCAGGCCGTCCACCTCGGCGGCGGCCACCCGCCAGGAGACCGAGTCGACCCCGGTGACGTGCCCCCGGGAGTCCAGGTCGGGGTGGTACCCGGAGACCAGGGTCGGGCCGTCGGTGGCGGCGAGCGCGGCGAGCATCTCGACGGCCAGCGCGTCGGTGCCGGCGGCGCCCCGGTAGTCGCCACCGGAGTTGGCGGCCACGGTCAGCCCGCTGCCGGCGTACTCGGGACGGCTCACCACGGTCACCGTGACCCCGGCCGCGCGGGCCCGTTCCAGTTGGGTGGGGACCGGCTGCCAACGGCGGGGCTCCGGGTCGCCGGACCAGTCGACGTGGGTGAGCACCCGGTCGGTGTCCGGTACCCGGACCCGGAACCCGAGCACCCCGTGCTCGCCGGGGGTGGCGCCGGTACCGAGGGTGACCAGGCTGGTCGGCGTGGTCGACGGGAACCCCGAGGTGAGCGGGCGGCCCACGGTGGCGGTCAGGCCGGCCAGGGTCGGCGCGTACGGGGCCGCGACCGGGATCTGGTACCAGCCGAGACCGTCGACCAGCAGGACCGCGATCCGGCGCACCCCGGCCAGCCGGGCGGTGAGCCCGAGCGGGTCGGCCGCCCCGGGCACCCCGAGCACGGCCAGCGCGCTGGGCAGCACGTCGGCCAGGCTCGCGGTGCCGTAGCGGGGCGTGACCGGGGCCAACGGGTCACGTCCGGTTCCCGCCGCTGCGGTCATGCCGGCCGGCGGGCGAACAGGTGCAGCTGGGCGGCCAGGTCCCGGTACGGCGGGCGGGCTGCGGCGGCCAGTTCCAGCTCCAGCAGGGTGGTCGGGTCGCCGTCGACGGCCACCGCCGGGATCAGGTCGGCGAAGACGCGTACCCCGTGCACCGACTCGACGGTGAGCCCGCCCCCGGCGAGCAGCGCACCGGCGCTCGCGGCGTCGTAGCGGCGGCGCAGGGTGTCCCGGGGGCCGGCGTGCGTGTCCGGGTCGGCGAGCAGCGCCGCAGCCACGTCGAGGTGACCGTTCATGGCCCGGCTCAGCACGGCGGCGGCCCGGCCGGCGACCAGGACACTCGCCGCGCCACCGGGGCGCAGCGCGTCGACCAGCGCTCCGACCACCGCCGTCGGGTCGTCGACCACCTCCAGCACGGCGTGGCAGAGCACCAGGTCGACGCTGCCCGGCTCGACCAGCCCGGCCAGCGCGTCGCCGTCGCCCTGCACGGCGCGGACCCGCCCGGCGACCCCGGCCTCGGCGGCCCGGCGGGTCAGCGCGGCGAGCGCGTCGGGGCTGGCGTCCACCACGGTCACCCGGTGCCCGGCGTCGGCCAGCGGTACGGCGAAGCCACCGGTGCCGCCCCCGACGTCCAGCACGGTGAGGCTCTCCCCGGCGCGTCGGTCCAGCTCACGGCGGAGCACGGACCAGACCACGGCGGTACGGGGGGTCAGCTGCGGCCCGGTGAGGGCTCCTCGTGTCTGCTCCACACCGACGAGACTAGTCACTGTCACCTCCCCGGCCTGCCCACCGGGTCAGCCCTTCCGACCGCTGGTGGCGATGCCCTCGACGAAGTGCCGCTGGGCGAGGAAGAACAGCACCAGCATCGGCACGGTGGCGATCACGCTGCCGGCGAGGACCACCTCCCACTGCTGCTCGCCGCCGTAGCCGAACCGGTCGAGCACCACCTTCAGGCCGCGCGGCAGGGTGAACAGTTCCTCGTTGCGCAGGTAGATCAGGGGTTTGAGCAGGTCCGTCCAGCTGGCCTTGAACTCGAAGACGAAGGCGACCAGCAGCGCCGGGCGGATCAGCGGGAAGGCGAGTTTCCAGAACAGCTGGGGGTAGCTGGCCCCGTCCACCCGGGCCGCCTCGAAGTACTCCCGGGGCAGGGAGAGCAGGAACTGCCGGAGCAGGAAGATGTAGAACGCCGAACCGAACAGGTTGCCCGCCCAGAGCGGTACCTGGGTGTCGGTCAGCCGCAGTTCCGACCAGATCAGGTACGTCGGGATCATGGTGACCGCGAACGGCAGCATCATGGTGGCCAGGACCAGCCCGAAGAGCAGGTCCCGGCCGGGGAAGCGGAAGTAGGCGAAGCCAAACGCCACCCAGGCGCTGGAGATGGTCACCGCCGCGGCGGCGGCCACCCCGACCAGCACGCTGTTGAACAGCCAGGTCGGCAGGGGTACCGCCGACCAGGCCTCGGCGTAGTTGGCCGGGGCGAAGGGCAGCGGCAGGAACCCGGTGCCGAAGACGTACTCCCGGGGGCGCAACGAGGCGCTGATCAGCCAGACGAACGGCAGCGTGAAGAGCACCGCCGCACCGGTCGACGCGGCCAGGTAGGGCAGCCGCCGCAGCAGGGTACCGCTCACCGGTCGTCCCCCTCGTAGTAGACGAAACGGTTGCCGAGCTTCATCTGGACCAGGGTGATCAGCAGGATGATCACGAAGAGCAGCCAGGCCATCGCCGAGGCGAAGCCCATGTGCAGGAACTGGAACGCCTCCTGGAACAGGTGGATGACGTAGAAGGTCGCCGCGTCGCTGTTGAACCGGTTCTGGGTCTCCCGGTTACCGAAGTACATGGTGTAGACCTCGGTGAACATCTGGAGCGAGGCGATGGTGTTGACGACCAGCGTGAAGAACAGCGCCCCGGAGATCATCGGCAGGGTCACGGTGCGGAACCGGGCCCACCGGCCGGCCCCGTCGATGCTGGCCGCCTCGTAGAGGTCACGCGGCACGTTCTGCAGGGCGGCCAGGTAGATGATCACCGTGGAGCCGAGGCTCCACAGGCTCATCAGCACGATGCCCGGCAGGATCCAGTCCGGGTCGGTGGTCCAGCTCGGCCCGTCCACCCCGACCAGCGCCAGCCCCCGGTTGACCAGCCCGTCCTGGGTGTTGAGCAGCAGCAGGAAGAGGATGCCGACGGCCACCGCCGGGGTCATCACCGGCAGGTAGAAGACGGTACGGAAGAAGCCCTGGAACCGGCCGACCCGGTGCAGCAGCAACGCCAGCCCCAGTGAGAGCACCATCACCAGGGGTACGTGCAGCAGGGTGTACAGGACCGTGTTGCCCAGGCTCCGGGCGACCTGCGGATCGCTCGTCAACTGCCGGTAGTTGTCCAGTCCGGTGAACCGGGGTTCGTTGATCACGTCGTACTCGGTGAGGCTCAGCCAGGCGCTGGCGATCATCGGCCCGGCCTGGAAGGCCAGGAAACCGACGAGCCACGGGGCGAGGAAGAGGTACGCCCAGCGGGCCTCCCGCCGGGCCGACGGCGACCGGCCCGGGCGCACCGGTCGACGGCGTGCCGGTACGACGCCGGCCGGCCGCCGACCGGCGGGGACGGTTGCGGTGCCCATGCCGGGGCCTACCTCGACGCCCGGTCCAGGGCGGCGGTGGCCTCCTGCTGGGCCCGGGCCAGCGCCTCGGCCGGCTGGCTCTGACCGGCCAGTACCCGGTTGGCCGCGCCGTACCACGCCTTGTCGAACTCGGCGCCGGCCGGTGAGGCGGGCATGGAGAACGCGGCGGCCTGCACCGACCGGATGGTCTGCACCGCCTCGTCGAAGCGCGGGTTGCCGGTGGGCCGCCAGAGCTCGGCGAAGATCCGCTCGTCGGCCCGGACGTTGCCGGTGTAGACACCGGTGAACGGCAGGCCCGCCGCCCGGCGCGCCTCGGCCCGGGCCCGGGCGGCGGCCACCCAGGTGTCGACGGCGGTCATCGTCGTGGCGAAGGCGCACGCCGCGTCCGGGTTCCTCGCCCCCTTCGGGATCACCCAGGCCGAGCCGGAGGCCATGGTCAGCGGTTGGCCCTGCCGGTCGACGAAGGGCTTCACCACCAGTTCCGCCTTCGGGGTGTTCTTCGCCGCGACGTTGAGGAACCAGTCCTCCATCGGCCAGACGGCGATCTGGTTGCGGGCCAGCGGGCTGGCGGCGCCGAAGAAGTCGAAGGTGTCCCGGAACGCGCTGAACCGCCCCCAGCCGCCCTGCCCACGGATCAGCCCCAGCCCGGTGGTCAGCGCCTCGACCACCTTCGGGTCGTCCAGGTGCGGGGTGCGCCCGTCGACGGAGAGCAGCTCCACCCCGTTGGCCTTCGCCCACATCGGCAGGAACTCCGGGATCTTCGGGTCGACGCCGATCCGGGTCAGCTTTCCGCCGGTGACCCGGGTCAGCTTCGCGTTCAGGGCCGGCAGTGCGGCCCAGTCGGCCAGGTTCACGTCGGCGGCGGTCAGGCCGGACTCGCGCAGTACCGCCTCGTTGAGGTAGACCACCCGGACGCTGTAGAACTCCGGGATGCCGTAGACGGTGCCGTCCAGGGTGACCTGCTGCCGCGCGGCCGGCCGGTACTGGTCGAGGTCGACCTTCCGCCGCTGCACACAGTCGGTCAGCGGTTGCAGCGACCCCCGCCGGGCGTACGTGCCGATCAGCTTGCGGTCCAGGTAGACCAGGTCCGGTGGGTTGCCGGCGGCGACCGCGGAGAGGAACTGCTGCTCGTCGAAGGCACCTTCGGTGATCTTCAGCTCGACGTCCGGACTGGCCCGCCGGAAGGTGTCCACCCGGGTCGTGGCGATCTCGTCGGGCAGACCGAAGCCCATCGTGGTCAGCGCGCCCGTCCCACCGGTCCCACCGGAACCGGTACCACCACCGACACCCCCGCAGCCGGCCAGGGCGAGCGTCAGCACCCCCACGAACGCGGTGGCGCACCGTAACCGTGACATGACTCCTCCTGAGGTACCGCGCGGGCCGCACTGCCCGCACCGGCACCGGGTTCTCCCGTTCGTCGATGCCTCAAACTCCTTTTAGGAGAGTTGGTGTTCTTGCACGGTGTGTGCGGGATCTCCTCCCGGTACGGTTGGCAGCCAGCTGCCGGTTTGCCAGTCTCACCGGGTGTCCGGTCTGCTCGTCGCCTTCGCCATCGTGCTGGTCGCCGCCGTCGCGCAGGCGGTCAGCGGGTTCGGTTTCGCCCTGGTGGCGGTACCCCTGCTGGCCGTGACCACCGACGCCCGTACCGCGGTCGTGGCCGCCGCGCTGCCCAGCCTGGCGCTGACCCTGGTCACCATGCTCCGGGAACGACGGCACATCCGGTGGCGGACCACCGCCCTGGTCGCCGCGAGCGCCCTGCTGGGCGCGCCGCTCGGCCTGCTGCTGCTGGTGGTCACCCCGGACCGGCTGCTCACCGCGCTGATCGCGGTGATGGTGCTGGGCTGCACCGTGCTGGTCTGGTCCGGGGTGCGGATGCACGCCGGCCCGGGAGTGGTCGGCGCGGTCGGCGTCCTGTGCGGGGTCCTCACCACCGCCGTCGGGACGAACGGGCCACCGCTGGTCGCCGCCCTGCACGCCCTCGGCTACGACCCGCGTACCTTCCGGGCCACCCTGGCCGCGATCTTCACCGGTACCGGAAGCATCGGGCTCGTCGGTTTCCTCGCCGTCGGCCAGGTGCACGGCGACGCACTACGGATCGGCGTGCTCGGGATACCCGCCGTGGCCCTGGGCTGGTGGCTGGGAAACCTGATCTTCGCCCGGATCGGTCCGGTCGTCTTCCGGCGGGTCATGCTGGTCGGACTGACCGCCAGCGCGGGTGCCGCGATCGCCCGCAGCCTGACCGGCTGACCACCGGGGTCTCCTGGTCCGCCCCCGTGGTGCGCGTGGTCAGCGGAAGTCCCGGGAGGCGGGACGGACCGGGGTGTCCAACTCGTCCAGCCGGTCGGCGACCAGGTTGGTCACCCCCTCGTGCCGCTCCAGCCGGCCCCGCACCAGCAGGGCGACGCTGGTCCGGGCCACCCGGCGGTACCGCTGCCAGAGCCCCGGCGAGCAGGTCACGTTGAGCATGCCGGTCTCATCCTCCAGGTTGAGGAAGGTGACCCCGCCGGCTGTGCCGGGGCGCTGCCGGTGGGTGACGATGCCGCCCACCCGGATCCGGCGACCCGGCTCCACCCGACCGAGCCGGGCGATGGGTACCGCGCCCACCGCGTCGAGCCGGTCCCGGACGAACCGGGCCGGATGGGTCTCCGGGGACAGGCCGGTGGCCCACACGTCGGCCATCAGCCGGTCCACGTCGTCCATCCCGGGCAGGGCCGGCGCCCGCGCCCCGGCGATCGTCCCCGGCAACCGGCCCGGCCGGTCCTGGGCGGCGGCCCCGGCCGCCCAGAGCGCCGCCCGCCGGTCCAGCCCGAAACAGGCGAAGGCGTCCGCGGTGGCCAGCGCCTCCAACTGGGCGGCGGTCAGGCCGACCCGCCGGGCCAGGTCCGCCATGTCCCGGTACGCGCCACCGGCCGTCCGTTCCGCCTCGATCCGCTCGGCGATCCCGTCGCCGAGGGTACGCACACCGGACAGGCCCAGCCGGACCGCCGGACCGCCCAGCCCCCAGGCGTGCGGCGGCTCCCCGGGGGCGCTCCCCCACCGGGTCGACCCGGTGGACTCCAGGGTGGCCCGCGCGGCGCTGGCGTTGACGTCCGGGCGGCGTACCTCCACCCCGTGCCGGCGGGCGTCGTCGACCAGGGTCTGCGGCGCGTAGAAGCCCATCGGCTGGGCGTTGAGCAGGGCGGCCAGGAACGCCGCCGGGTGGTAGCGCTTGAGCCAGGAACTGGCGTACACCAGGTAGGCGAAGCTCATCGCGTGGCTCTCCGGGAAGCCGTAGCTGGCGAACGCCGACAGCTTGCGGTAGACGTCGTCGGCCAGCTCCCCGGTGATGCCCCGCTCGGCCATCCCGGCGTAGAGCCGGTCCGCGATCCCGGCCATCCGCTCGGCCGACCGTTTCGCCCCCATCGCCCGGCGCAACTGGTCCGCCCCGGCCGCGTCGAACCCGGCCAGGTCGATGGCGAGCTGCATGAGCTGCTCCTGGAACAGCGGCACCCCGAGGGTCTTCTCCAGCGCGTTGCGCATCAGCGGGTGGGCGTACGTCACCGGCTCCTGGCCGTTCTTGCGCCGGATGAACGGGTGCACCGAACCGCCCTGGATCGGGCCGGGCCGGATCAGCGCCACCTCCACCACCAGGTCGTAGAACTCGCGGGGCCGCAACCGGGGCAGGGTGGCCATCTGCGCCCGGCTCTCCACCTGGAACACCCCCACCGAGTCGGCCCGGCAGAGCATGTCGTACACCTCCGGGTCGTCCAGGGACATCGAACCCAGGTCGAGGCGCCCACCGATCAGGTCGTACGCGTAGTGCAGCGCGGAGAGCATGCCGAGCCCGAGCAGGTCGAACTTGACCAGCCCGGCGGCGGCGCAGTCGTCCTTGTCCCACTGGAGCACGCTGCGCCCCGGCATCCGCCCCCACTCCACCGGACAGACCTCGATCACCGGCCGGTCGCAGATCACCATGCCGCCGGAGTGGATGCCCAGATGCCGGGGGAAGCCCTGCAACTCGTTGGCGTACGCGACGACCTGCTCGGGGATGCCCTCCACGTCGACCGTCGCCACCGACCCCCAGCGGTCGATCTGTTTGCTCCAGGCGTCCTGCTGCCCCGGGGAGAAACCGAACGCCCGGGCGATGTCCCGCACCGCCGACCGGGGCCGGTACGAGATGACGTTGGCGACCTGGGCGGTGTGCTCCCGGCCGTAGCGCTCGTAGACGTACTGGATCACCTCCTCCCGCCGGTCGGACTCGATGTCCACGTCGATGTCGGGTGGGCCGTCCCGTTCCGGGGCGAGGAACCGCTCGAAGAGCAACCGGTGCCGGACCGCGTCGACGTTGGTGATCCGCAGCGCGTAGCAGACCGCCGAGTTGGCCGCCGAGCCCCGGCCCTGGCAGTAGATGTCCTGCCGGCGGCAGAACTCGACGATGTCGTGCACCACCAGGAAGTAGCCGGGGAAGCCCAGCTCGTCGATCATCCTCAGCTCGTGGTCGAGCTGCGCGTACGCCGCCGGGTGCGCCTCGCGCGGGCCGTACCGTTCCCGGGCCCCGGCCATGGTCAGCTCGCGCAGCCAGCTCATCTCGGTGTGCCCGGCCGGTACCGGCCAGTCGGGCAGCCGGGGCGCCACCAGGTGCAGGTCGAAGGCCAGCGCGGCGCCGAACTCGGCGGCCCGGGCCACCGCCCCCGGCCAGGCCGCGAAGCGGGCCGCCATCTCGGCACCGCTGCGCAGGTGGGCGGTGGCGGCGGCGGGCAGCCAGCCGTCCATCTCGTCCAGGCTGCGTCGGGCCCGGACCGCGGCCAGCGCGGTCGCCAGCCGCCGCCGGCCCGGGGTGGCGTAGTGCACGTTGCCGGTGGCCACGGTGGGCAGCCCGGCGGTGGCGGCCAACGCGGCGAGCGCAGCGTTGCGGTCGACGTCGTCGGGATGGCCGTGGTCGGTCAGCTCCACCGCCACCGTCTCCGCGCCGAACAGCGCGGCCAGCCGGTCCAGCTCCCGGGCCGCCGCGTCGACACCCCCGGTACGCAGGGCGGCCGGCACGTGCCCCTTGCGGCAGCCGGTCAGCACCAGCACGTGGTCGCGCAGCTCGGCGGCCACCTCGGCGAGGTCACCGTAGTCGGGTCGGCCCTTCTCCCCACCGCGTAGCTGGGCGCGGGCGATGGTCCGGGCCAGCCGGGCGTACCCCTGCGGGCCCCGGGCGAGCACCAGCAGGTGCCGGCCGGCCGGGTCCGGTTCGCCGCCCTGCGGGCCGGGCAGCCCCAGGGAGAGTTCCGCGCCGACGACGGTGGGCAGCCGCAGCGCACGGGCCGCCTCGGCGAACCGGACCACCCCGTAGAAACCGTCGTGGTCGGTGACCGCCAGGGCGGTCAGCCCCAGCCGGGCCGCCTCCTCGGCCAGTTCCTCCGGGTGACTGGCCCCGTCGAGGAAGCTGAAGTTGCTGTGCGCGTGCAGCTCCGCGTAGGGCACCGTCCGGTCGGGTTCCGGCAGGACCGGTGGCCGGTAGGGCTCCCGGCTGCGACTGAAGGCCGGCGCGTCCCCGCCGTCGGCGTCGACCGCGAGCGGGTCGACCACCCGCAGGTGACCGGCTCCCCCGGAGCGGGGACCGTCGGACGGCGCCGGCCCGGAGCGGGACCGGCCGGAGAGGGTCCGCTCCAGCTCCGACCAGGGCTGCCGGGGATTGTGGAAACTCACCGTCGACTACTCATAGCTGGCCTCGACCGTCCACCGGCCGCTGCTCAGGGCGAGCAGCAGGGCCGTACCGTCGGCGAGGCAGACCTGGAACCGGACCTGCCGGCGGGCCTGCGCCGGATCCCACCAGCGCTCGTCCACCGGCCACGGCCCCGCCCAGCCGACGATCTCCCGGGGCGGGCCGTCGGCGACGACGAGGCGGGCCGGGGCGGCGGTGACCGCCAGGCGGGCACTGACCCCGACCACCGCGCCGGTGGCGTCGAGGACCGTCGCGGGCAGCGGGACGGGCAGCACCACCGCCGGGGCGGGAGCCGGCAGCCGACCCGGCCACGGCGGGTCGGCCGGACGGACCGGGCGGCGTTCGTCCCCCCAGGGCACCAGGTGGACCTGGTCGGCCGGGGAACGTCCACCCCCGAGCACCGGGGTGAGGACCGCTTCGGGACCGAGGATGCCCTGCACCCGGCTGAACGCCCGGTGCGCCCGCTCCCGTTCGTCGCCGGCTTCCCCCCACAGCCCGGGTTGCAGCCCGACCTGGGCGAGCACCCCGTCGGGGACCAGTCGCAGCCGGATGATCCCGGAGGTCGGCCGGGACACGGCCGCAGCGGTCGTACCCGGCCGGCCGGCCGCACCGCGCAGCCAGCCGTCGAGCTGCCAGCGGACCCGGTCGGCGATGGCCGTCGGGGTGAGCAGCCCGTCGTGCCGCCAGACCCGGTGCAGTTCCTGACCGTGCGCGGTCACCGCCTCGATGCCCAGCCGGGTGCAGGCCAGCCCGTACCCGGCCAGTCCCTCGTGCAGCCGTTCGGCCAGCGACCGGGCGGCGAAGGCGGCCACGTCGACCCGCTCCAGCGGCTCGTCGTAGGTCTCGGTCACCGCCAGGTCGGGCGGTGGGCGACGGACCGCGAGCGGCCGGTGGTCCAGACCGGCGGCCAGCCGGTGGGCGAGCGCCGCGTCGAACCCGAACCGGGCCAGCACGTCCCCGCCGGGCAGGGCGGCGAAGCCGCCGAGGGTACGGATACCGAGCCGGCGCAGCAGGTCGGTCAGGGCCGGTCGGCCCAGCGCGGTGACCGGCAGCCCGGCCAGGAACCGGGGGGTCTCCCCGGGCGGCACGATCCGGCCGGTGCGGGCGGCCAGGCCGGCGGCGAACACCCCGTCGGCGATACCGACCTGGCTCTCCACCGCGCAGCTCTGGGCCACCTGCTCGACGATCCGTTCGGCCGCCGCCTCCTCCCCGCCGAAGTAGCGGGCCGGTCCCCGGACCGGCAGCGCGCAGGCGCCCGGCCGGAGCACCTCCACCCCGGCGACCACCTCCTCGACGGCGGCCAGTACCGGCTCGAACGCCCGGGCGTCCCGGCCGGGGTCGTGATCGACCACCCGCAGCCCGGGGCAGCGACTCTGGGCCTCCCGTTTCCGCAGCCCGCGACGGATCCCGTCGGCGCGGGCCGCGACGGAGCAGGCGACCACCCGGTTGGCGTGCAGCACGGCGACCGGGCCGGTGGCCGGTACCCCGTCGACGATGTCGGCGGCCACCACCGGCCAGTCCGGGCACCAGAGCAGCAGGGTGCGGACAGCCCCGGTCACACGCGCGCCCCCTTCCGGTGCCGCATCGGCCCCGGCCGGCAACCGGGTACCGCGTCGGCTCCCCCGGCCGACGACCGGGACCAGAATAGAACACACGTTCGATGACGAGTGCGCGGGAACCGGTATTGAGCTGCGGAAACCGCCGCCCACGTTCCGCCCTTGATCGGTTGCAGCCCAGCCCCACGTCGGCCGGCGCGGCTGATGTCACGCCGCGCTGACCACCGGCGCGGCCTCTCGGACGCCGCCATCCTCCGCCGGCAGCCACAGGTCCACCCGGACCCGGGGGCGGTGCGAGGCGACCACGGTCACCCGGCACCGGCGCAGCCGGCCGCCCCCCTGGGCCAGGCCGTACCACTGCCGCCGGACCACCGAGATGCGCAGGTCACTGCCCTCCCATGCGGGACCCAGGGTGAGCACGGTGCAGCCCGAGCGACGGGCCTTGGCGGTCAACTGCCGGGCCAACCCGCCCGGCACCGCCTCGGGCCGGTGCACCAGCACCGCGTCCATCCCGGTGGTCAGCGCGGACAGCACGTCGGTCCAGGCGGCACCGGGCTGCGGCACCAGTCCCAGGGTCTCCGGGCGTACCCCGTACGCGGCGGCGGCGACACACCCGAAGGCCGGCACCCCGACCACCGCACACCAGCCGCCGGCGGAGGAGACCCCGGCGAGCAGGACCATGGAGAGTGAATATCGTGCGGCCTCCCCCTCGATGGCCACCAGCGCGCCCCGTCGGACCCGGGAGCCGAGCAGCCGGCGGATCGGCGGGATCATCGGCAACTGGTCGCCGACCGACTCCCGGGGGTCGGTGTCGCCCAACAGGGCGCGCAGCCGAGCGAGATCAGCCATGGGGTGTGCACCTGCCGGGCCAGCGCCAGCCGCCGGGGCGCGACCTTCCCACGGCGACTCAGGCGGCGGCGAGACCGCCCAGGGTCGGCTGGTACGCCATCCCGAGCATGGTCTCCACCACCGTCACGAACTCCTCGGCCGCGCGGAGCAGGTCGTCGGCCTCCCGGGTGGTGACCACCCGGGGGATACCGGCCTCGGCGGCGGCCCGCTTGCCGGCGCTGGCCGCGAAGAAGGTGGCCCACTCGCCCAACTCGGGCGCGACGGCCACGAGCAGGACCCAGACACTGGTGATCCGGTTACGCCGGGCCGGGGCGGGTCGGGCCCGGGCGGCGAGCACCGCTGCGGCGGCCCGGAGCGCGGCGAGGTGGGCGGCGGCGTACCGCAGGCCGTCGGGGCG
>NZ_WVUH01000154.1 GCF_017614955.1 Micromonospora echinofusca | reverse complement strand
CCCGGTGGCGGCGGTGGCGGTGCCGGTGGTGGCTTCCGTGGCGGCCCCGGTGGCGGTGGCGGCGGTGCCGGTGGTGGCTTCCGTCCGGGCGGCGGCGCGCCGGCCGGCGGTGGTGGCCGTCCCGGTGGCGGTGGTCGTGGCCGTGGCGGCGGCGCCGCCGGTGCCTTCGGGCGTCCGGGTGGTAAGCCGACCCGTGGCCGCAAGTCGAAGAAGCAGCGCAGACAGGAGTTCGACAACCTGTCGGCCCCGACCATGAGCTCGGGTGCCCCCCGGGGTCAGGGTCAGGTCGTCCGGTTGTCCCGTGGTGCGTCGCTCTCCGACTTCGCCGACAAGATCAACGCCAACCCGGGTTCGCTCGTCCAGGAGATGTTCAACCTGGGTGAGATGGTCACGGCGACGCAGTCCTGCTCCGACGACACCCTGCTGCTGCTCGGTGAGCACCTCGGGTTCGACGTGCAGATCGTCAGCCCGGAGGACGAGGACCGCGAGCTGCTGGCGCAGTTCAACATCGACCTCGACGCCGAGGTGGACAGCGACCGTCTGGTCAGCCGGGCCCCGGTGGTGACCGTCATGGGTCACGTCGACCACGGTAAGACCAAGCTGCTCGACGCGATCCGCAAGGCGAACGTCGTGGCCGGCGAGGCGGGCGGCATCACCCAGCACATCGGTGCCTACCAGGTCCACGTCCCGCACGAGGGCGAGGACCGGGCGGTGACCTTCATCGACACCCCGGGTCACGAGGCGTTCACCGCCATGCGTGCCCGTGGTGCCCAGGTCACCGACATCGTGGTGCTGGTGGTGGCGGCCGACGACGGTGTCATGCCGCAGACCATCGAGGCGTTGAACCACGCCAAGGCGGCCGAGGTGCCGATCGTGGTCGCGGTCAACAAGGTCGACAAGCCCGAGGCGAACCCGGACAAGGTCCGCCAGCAGCTGACCGAGTACGGACTGGTCGCCGAGGAGTACGGCGGCGACACCATGTTCGTCAACGTGGCGGCGAAGCCGGGCATCGGCATCGACGAGCTGCTGGAGGCGGTCCTGCTGACCGCCGACGCGTCGCTGGAGCTGACCGCTCCGATCGACGGGCCTGCGCAGGGTGTGGCCATCGAGGCGCACCTGGACAAGGGCCGTGGTGCGGTGGCGACGGTGCTGGTGCAGAAGGGCACCCTGCGGGCCGGCGACTCGATCGTCGCCGGTGGGGCGCACGGCCGGGTCCGGGCCATGCTCGACGAGAACGGCAACCAGGTCGCCGAGGCCGGTCCGTCCCGTCCGGTGCTGGTGCTCGGTCTGACCGCGGTGCCGGGAGCGGGTGACACCTTCCTGGCCGCCGCCGACGACCGTACGGTCCGGCAGATCGCCGAGCAGCGGCAGGCACGGCGGCGGGCGGCGTCCTTCGCCAACTCCCGTGGCCGGGCGACGCTGGAGACGCTCATGGAGCAGCTCAAGGAGGGCGAGAAGACCTCGCTCAACCTGGTGCTCAAGGGTGACGTCTCCGGTTCGGTGGAGGCGCTGGAGGACGCGCTGTTCAACCTCGACATCCCCGAGGAGGTCCAGCTCAGGATCATCCACCGGGGCGTCGGTGCGATCACCGAGAGCGACGTCATGCTCGCGAGCGCCACGTCCGAGGCGGTCACGATCATCGGCTTCAACGTGCGGGCGGCCAACAAGGTCCGCGAGATCGCCGACCGCGAGGGCGTGGAGATCCGGTACTACACGGTCATCTACCAGGCCATCGAGGAGATCGACGCCGCGCTCAAGGGGCTGCTCAAGCCGGAGTACGAGGAGGTGGCGCTGGGCAGCGCGGAGATCCGCGACGTCTTCCGCTCCTCCAAGGTCGGCAACATCTCCGGTTGTATCGTCCGGTCGGGGGTCATCCGACGGAACGCCAAGGCCCGCCTGCTGCGGGACGGGGCGGTCGTCGCGGACAACCTCACGATCAGCTCGCTCAAGCGGTTCAAGGACGACGCGACCGAGGTCCGCGAGGGCTTCGAGTGTGGTCTGACCCTGGGTGGTTACAACAACGTCCAGGTCGGCGACCTCATCGAGACCTTCGAGATGCGGGAGAAGCCGCGCGCCTGATCGCCGGTTGACACAGGTCGAGGGGTTTACGCCGGACGGCGTAAACCCCTTGATCATGTGGGCCGGTCAACGGGTACAGTCGGTGACGATGTTCACCGGAACCGCGTTGTTCGACCTGCTGCTGCCGGGTGATTCCCGGTCGCTCAAGGCGAAGAGGTCATACGTCCGGCCGATCGTGGCGGCGCTGCGCCGCTTCGAGGTGTCGGCCGCCGAGGTGGGGGCGCTCGACCTGCACGGTCGGGCCCAGATCGCGGTCGCCGTGGTCGCGGCCGAGCCGGCGCACGTCCGCGAGGTGCTCGACTCGTGCGAGCGGCTGGTGGCCGGGCGGCCGGAGGTGGAGCTGCTGTCGGTGCGCCGGCAGCTGTACGGGACCGAGGACTGAGGTCCCGTACCCCGGCCGGACGGGGTACGCACGGCCACCGCCGCCGTGTGGCGGGCCGGTGGGTGCCGGGTAGTGTTCGAAACGATGGCCGATCCGGTCCGGGGGCTCTGCTGGCACCCGGTCCGGACCGGGAGCAGGACGCCGTGGAGGTGCGGAGATGACGGATCCGGCCAAGGTACGCCGGCACGCGGAACGGGTGCGTGAGCTGGTGGCGTCGGTGGTGCGTACCCAGATCAAGGACCCCCGGTTGGGCATGATCACCATCACGGACGCGCGGATCACGGCGGACCTGCGGGACGCCACGGTCTTCTACACCGTGCTCGGCGACGCCGCCGCCCAGGCGGGTACCGCTGCGGCGCTGGAGAGCGCCAAGGGGCTGCTGCGCAGCACCGTCGGCAAGGCGCTCGGGCTGCGCCACTCGCCGTCGCTGACCTTCGTCCTGGACGACGTGCAGGACCAGGTGAAGCAGATCGACGACCTGCTCGCCGAGGCCCGGCACCGGGACGCCGAGGTGCAGCGTCTGGCCGCCCAGGCGAAGTACGCGGGCGACGCCCAGCCGTACAAGCTCGACGACGACGAAACCGACGACGAGACCGACGACGATGCCGAAGAAGGCGACGAGGGCACCGACGCCGCCGACGGGGAGCGGCGGTGACCGGATCCTCCGGTGGACCGGCCGGTACCGCGTTCGTCGACGAGCCGGCGCCGGTGGCCGGCCCCAGCGAGGCCGACTGGGCCGCTGCGGTGGCGGCGGTCCGTGACCTCCCCGAGGACCCCGAGGTCCTGCTGATCTGCCACGTCAACCCGGACGGGGACGCGCTGGGCAGCATGCTCGGCTTCGGGTTGGGCCTGCGCCGGCTGGGGATACGCCGGTTGCAGGCCACCTTTCCGGGGCCGCCGGAGGTACCCGAGCCGTTGCGGGGTCTGCCCGGCGCGGAGCTGCTGGTCCCGGCGGACCGGGTGTATCCCGCCCCGGATCTGATGATCTGTTTCGACGCGGCCAGCGAGTCCCGGTTGGGTGAGTTGCTGGGCCGGCTGGACACCGCCGGCACCAGCGTGGTGCTGGACCACCACGCCTCCAACACCCGGTTCGGGGCGGTACACGTGGTGGACCCGGCGGCGGCGGCGACCTCGGTGGTGGCCGAGGAACTGCTCGACCGGCTGGGGGTACCCCTCGACGCGGCCATCGCGGAGTGCTTCTACGTCGCCCTCGCCACCGACACCGGTTCGTTCCGGTTCGCGGCGACCACCCCGGCGGTGCACCTGATGGCGGCCCGGCTGCTGGCCACCGGGATCGATCCGGGGGTGATCTCGCGTCGGATCTTCGACACCCGGCCGTTCGGTGCGGTGCGGCTCTACGGCGACGTGCTGGGCCGGGCCCGGCTGGAGCCGGCGTCGGCAGCCGGTCTGGGCCTGGTCTGGACGTACGCGACCCTGGACGACCTGACCCGCCACGACCAGCGCCCGTACGTGCTCGAACCGTTGATCGACTCGGTGCGGTGCGCCGCCGAAGCGGACGTGAGCTGCGTGGTCAAGCAGATCGCGCCGGGGGAGTGGGCGGTCTCCATGCGCAGCAAGGGCCGGGTGGACGTGAGCCGGGTCGCGGTGGCCCTGGGTGGCGGCGGCCACCGCTTCGCGGCGGGGTTCACCGGCCGGGGCACCGCCGACGAGGTGGTGGACCGGATCCGCGAGCAGCTCGACGGCGCCGTGATCAGCGACGACTCCGAAGGGTGTCGGCCTTCCGGCAGGGCGTGATCCCCGGGCATCATGGCGGGATGGAGCAGCATCGTGAGATTGCTGCCGAGGTGCCCCGGAGCTGGGACCGGCCGGTCGTCTCGGTGCCCGTACTGATCTGTCTCTCCCTGGTCGGCGGGCAGCTGCCGTCCTTCTCGACGCAGGCCAACCTCTACACCCTCGGCACCGGCGGGGCCCTGATCTGGCTGGGCCTCGGCAACCGGCTGGCCCGCCGGCCGGCCCCGGAGCGGTTGCCCCGGGGAATGGTCTGGTGGGTGCTGCCGGCGGTGCTCTTCGGCATCTTCGAAGGCGGCACGTTCGTGCTCGGTTCCTCCGACGACTTCCCGACCTTCTCCCGGCTGGCGGATCCGCTGCTGGAGGATCCGTTGGTCCGTTCGGCGGCCTACTTCGCCTGGCTCGCCGCGTTCTGGGGGCTGGTACGCCGATGATGCGCTCGTTGGCCATCGGTGGCTTTCTGACGGCTTTGGCGCTCTTCGCGGTGGTCGAGTGGGCGGCCCGGCGGGAGGGGTCGCGGATTCCCACGCTCGGCGATCTCTGCGCGTACGTCATGCGCTACGAGGTCGGCCCGGTGCCGGTCGGGCGGATCGCGGTGTTCGGCTTCTGGTGGTGGCTCGGCTGGCACTTCTTCGCCCGCTGACCCCGGACCGCCACGGGGCGTACCGCGCGGTCGGCTGCCGCGCTCCGCCGGGGCGATCCTGTCCAGATGGCGGGAAGGGTGGGCACGATGTGGACCTGAACGATAGCTTGGGTGGGCAGGCCGGCGTCTGATTGCGGCGCCGGCCACCGGTGGCGGGGCCTCATCCGGACCCGGCCACCACCAGGGTCGACCGACCCGGGCGCGCGCTGCCCGGCCGGCTGCTCCGGCGATCCCGGAGGGCGGGCGAGGGCGTTTCCGCAACGACCCGAGACGGGTCGCCGTACGGCGGCTCGCACCCTGGAAGGACCCCTGCCGTGGCTACTGCGCCCAAGCCCGAGAACAAGACCACCGACGAGGCCCGTGAGCAGGCCCGGCGCGCCCTGCAGACCTCGATGGACCGCCGCCAGTGACCCGACCGCCCCGCCGGTGACGTGGGGGCGTGCCGCCCCGGGGCGCCCCCGGTGCCGTCGGCCGTCCGCATCGGCACCCCCGGCCCTGTCCGGGGCGCCGTTCGGGGCCCGGGCGCCGGTCGGCCCGGGTCGACCCGGTCGGTAAGCGCCACAATCCATTGCGATCCTTACGGCGTGCTGCCAGGATCGTCGATGTGACGTCACCGCCCCTGGCCGCCCGTCCGCCGGTGGCCGCCACCGGCCGGCGCATCGCCGCGCTCGCCCTGCCCGCCCTGGTGGTACTCGCCGCCGAGCCGCTGTACGTGCTGGTGGACACCGCCGTGGTGGGGCATCTCGGGCGGGTGCCCCTGGCCGCCCTCGCCATCGGCGGTCAGGTGATGACCCTCGCCGCCTGGCTGGGTACCGTCGTCGCGTACGGCACCACGGGGCGGGCCGCCCGCCGGTTCGGCGCCGGCGACCGGGGCGCCGCGGTCACCGAGGGCGTGCAGTCGTCCTGGCTCGCCCTCACCGTCGGCGTGCTCATCACGCTCACCCTCCAGGTCGCGGCCGGGCCGTTGACGCGTACCCTGGCCGGCCCGGGAACCGAGGTGGCCGACGCCGCCGCGCAGTGGCTGCGGATCGCGGCGCTCGGCGCCCCCGGCCTGCTGCTCGCCGCCGCCGGTAACGGCTGGCTGCGCGGCGTCCAGGACACCCGACGCCCACTGCTGTTCGTGCTCGGACCCAACCTGCTCTCCGCGCTGCTCTGCCCGCTGCTGGTCTACCCGGCCGGGCTCGGCCTGGTCGGCTCGGCGGTCGCCAACGCGATCGCCCAGACCATCTCCGGGCTGCTCTTCGTCGGGGCGCTGATCAGCGAACGGGTGCCACTGCGACCGGTACCGGGGCTGATCGTCGCGCAACTGGTCCTCAGCCGGGACCTGCTCATCCGGGGTGTCGCCTTCCAGGCCAGTTTCCTCTCCGCGACCGCGGTGGCGGCCCGGTTCGGTGCCGCCACCGTCGGCGCCCACCAGATCGCCCTGCAACTGTGGTTCTTCACCGCGCTCGCCCTCGACGCCCTGGCCATCGCCGCCCAGTCGCTGGTCGGTGCCGCGCTGGGCGCCGGCGACGCGGCCTGGGCCCAGGCGCTGGCCCGGCGGATCGCGCTGCTCGGCGGGCTCTGCGGCATCGGGTTCGCGGTGCTCATCGCCGCCGGTGCCGGCGTGGTCCCCGGCTGGTTCAGCTCCGATGCCGGGGTACGCGACCAGGCGCTGGTGGCCTGGCCGTGGTTCGTCGCGATGCAACCGCTGGCCGGCGTGGTCTTCGCCCTGGACGGGGTGCTGATCGGTGCCGGGGACGTGCGCTACCTGCGCAACCTGACCATCGTCGCGGCGCTCGGCGGGTTCCTGCCGGCGATCTGGCTGGCCCACGCGTTCGACCTCGGGCTCGGCGGCATCTGGGCCGGGCTGGCCCTCTTCGTCGTGGTCCGCCTGGTGGCGCTGCTGCTGCGGCTACGGTCGGGGCGCTGGGCGGTGGTCGGCGTGGTGCGCTGACCTCACCGCTGCCCCTCCTTGATCAGGAAGAACAGGTAGAGCGTTCCCGCCACCAGCACCGAGGCGGTCGCCGCGACGGTGACGAACGAGATGATCGCCGCCGGTACCGGATGGCGTTCCGACCACCGGGTCCGGCTGCGCCGGGCCCACCAGGCGCGGCGGGCGGCCCTCAGCCGGGGCCGCCCGTCGACCCACGCCGACACTCGACGTCCGACGGTCATCCGGGGCGGCTCGGGGTTGCGCAGCCACTCCGGCAGTGGGGTACGTCCGTCAGTCATCGCCGTCCTCCTGTCGTCGGCCGGGCGGGCATAGGGTGGTGCGGTGATCGATGAGTGGGAGCCGACCGCTCCGGGGGTGCTCCGCCTGCCGTCGGGCCGGCTGGTCCGGGGTCGGGGCCTGAGCCGGCCGCTGCCGCCGGGTCCGGTGCCGACCTTCGCCGTGTACCTGCTCGGCCGGCAGCCGCCGGCCGTCGACTGGGAGAGCCGCTGGCTGCGCTGGCCCGACTTCCGGCTGCCGAGCGACCGGACGCAGGCGCGCGAGAGGTTCCGGGAGGCCCTGGACCGGGCGGGTACCGACCGGGTGGAACTGGCCTGTGCCGGTGGCCGGGGCCGCACCGGTACCGCCCTGGCCTGCCTGGCGGTGCTCGACGGGGTGCCGGCGGACGAGGCGGTGGCCTACGTACGCCGGCACTACAGCCCGCACGCCGTCGAGACACCCTGGCAGAGCCGGTACGTCCGCCGGTTCTCCCCGGCCGGCCAGTGACCCGGTCAACAGGTCGCCGTGGGTAGCGGCTGCGTGCGGTCGTAGACCGCGTCGGCTTGGGCCATCTGGTCGGGCAGGTGCAGGTCCAACGGATGGGCCACGTCGAGAAAGCCCCGCTTCCACTCGGCGCAGTCGACGTTGATCGGCACCGCTCGGGCCGACACCAGCCACAGCCCCCGGGACGACGCCGGCACGTCCGCCGGATGCGGGACGTGCCATACCACCTCGTCGCGTACCGCGACCAGGCCAGCACCATCGGCGGGCTCGATCACGTCGAAGGCGTACACCCAGGTCACGTTGGTGGTGATCTCCAGAACCCGGACCCCGGCGGTGTCCCGGGTGGCCCGGTAGGTGATCCGGCCCTGCGCCCGGGGGGCATCCCGGGCCTGGTCGGCACTCGTGGCGATCCGGGTCGCATAGTTCAGGAACACGTCGCTGGTGAAGTCCGCCCGGATCTCCGACCGGGCGGCCGGGGCGAGAAGGGCGACGAAGGGCTCGACGTCTCCGGACGCCATGCTGCGGTCGAGTCGCCCTTCGGTCAGGGCCTGCCGCACCGTGGCGAGCGCATCGCGGACCTGCACGACGGTGAACGGACCTTCGGCCCTGGCCGGCTGCGCGGTGATGCCGGCTGCGCCCGGGAGGTACGCCGCCGCCGGGCTGCCCGCGAAGTAGTCGACCTTCCGTCCGCTGGAGCCGACCGCGCTGGTCGGTACGACGGTTGTGGTCGGCTCCGGCTCGACAGCCCGGGGCAGGGCGTTGACCCGTGAAACCATCCAGCCTGCGGTGGCCAGGAGGACGACCGACAGGCCGATGGTGACGGTGGCCACCACCTTGCGGTCGCGGTTGGCCAGCCACACCCGGAGCCGGTCCCGCCGGTCGAGTGGCTTCTCGGTCTGGGCGTCCCGGAACCAGTCCGGCAGCCGTACCGGATGACGGTCGGCCACCGCCGGTGGCACCGGTGCCGCCGACGGGGTGGCCGGCGTGGCCGGGGCGGCGGAGTCGGGAGGCATGGTCGATCCGTCATTCATCGTTGGTGGCTCCTGGTGGAGTTCCGGGCGGGTCTGGAGCGTTCTGGGGCGGGGAGGACGGTCAGCAGTTGCCTTCGGCGGCCAGGGCCTGCGCCGGGTCGTAGTAGGCCTCCGGCTCCAGTTCCGGTGCGCCGCCGGGCGCGGCCGACACCAGGCCGACGCTCAGATAGCCCCGGTCGTACTCGGCGCAGTCGATGTTGTGATGGAACGACCTGGATTCCGCCAGCCACAGTCCCCGGGAGGACGCCGTCACGTCGGCCCGGTGGGGTACGTGCCAGACCACCTCGTCGGTCACCACCGCCAGCGCGTCGTCGGGGGCGGTTGCCGGCACGTCGAAGAGGTAGACCCAGGTGAACCTCGTGGTGATCTCCAGGACCCGGATGCCGTCGTCGTCCCGGGTGGACCGGTACGTGACCGTGCCCTTCACCCGTGGCGTCTCGTCCCGGGCCAGCTTCACCCGTTTGCTGATCCGGGTCGCGTAGCTGAGGAAGGTGCTGTCGGCGAAGTCCTTCGCAAGGTACGGCCGGTCGGCTGGTGCCATCAGCGCGAGGAACGGCTTGTTGTCACCGGCCAGCATCCGGGGACCGAGCCGCGCCTCGACCAGCGCCCGGCGGACCAGGGCCAGCCCGTCGCGTACCTGTGCGGCGGTGTACGGACCGGTCGCGCGGGCCGGCGGCAGCATGATGCCGGTGGCGCCGGAGGGGAAGGTCTGGGCCGGGGTACCGGCCCACCGGTCCCGGTAGCGCGCCCAGTGTTCCGCGTCGCTACCCGGGGCGGGGCTGCCGTCCGGCCCGGCGGTGGCCGCCGCCGTCGTCGGCCCGGTCCGGGCCTGCTGCCAGACCCGGTAGCCGAGCCAACCGACGCCGACGAGCAGGGCCAGTACGAGGAGCCCGCCGAGGGCCCCGAGGAGCCGTTCCGGGTGATTTTCCCAGCCGAGCCGCAGCCGTTCGGTTCTGGTCAGCGGATGTTCCTGCTCGGGTTGGCGCATCCAGTCCGGTACCGCCAGCCGCTCGGGCCCGGTGTCGTCGGTCCGGCGGGTGGCCCGGTCGTCGGGCCGGACGGCCGGGGTCTCGTCGCTGTTCATGAGTCCTTGTCGGTCAGGCAGGGGAGAGATCGGGGCGGCGTGGTCGGCGCACCCCGGAAGGAAGTGATGATCTTCGCATCGGTGGCGCGTCGGCCTCCACCGACTTCCGGGTCGTGTCGGTCGCCCGATTGGAACCCGGGGAACGGGTTCTGGCAGGCTTGGCGGGCGTGAGCACTGACGGTCTGATCGTGGTCGACAAGCCCGGCGGCATGACGTCGCACGACGTGGTGGCGCGGATCCGCCGGTTGGCGCGTACCCGGCGGGTGGGGCACGGCGGCACGCTGGATCCGATGGCCACCGGGGTGCTGGTGATCGGGGTCGGTCGGGCCACCCGACTGCTGACCTACGTGATCGGGGCCGGCAAGAGCTACACCGCCACGATCCGGCTCGGCCAGGCCACCGTCACCGACGACGCCGAGGGGGATGTGATCGCCACCACCCCGGCCGGCGCGGTGACCGACGAGGCGATCCGGGCCGGTCTCGCGGTACAGACCGGTGAGGTCGACCAGGTGCCGAGCGCGGTCAGCGCCATCAAGATCGACGGGCAGCGGGCGTACAAGCGGGTCCGCGAGGGGGAGAACGTCGAGCTGCCGGCCCGCCGGGTCACCATCTCCCGGCTCGACGTGCTCGCCATCCGCCGCGACGGACCCGACGTGGTCGACGTCGATGTCGACGTGACCTGCTCCTCCGGCACGTACATCCGGGCCATCGCCCGGGACCTCGGCCTGGCCCTCGGGGTCGGCGGCCATCTCACCGCGCTGCGGCGGACCGCGGTGGGCGGGTTCACCCTGGCCGAGGCGGCGACCCTGACCGAGCTGGAGGAACGCGCCCCCGAGGTGGTGAACCTGCCGCTGTCGGCAGCCGCCGAGCGGTTCTTCCCCCGGCGGGACGCCAGCGTCGACGAGGCGGCGGTGCTGTCCCACGGCGGGCCGCTGACGGTGGCCGGGATCACCGGCCCGTACGCCGTCTTCGATCCGGCCGGGGCGTTGATCGCTATCGTCAGCGAGCGGGGCGGTCGGGCCCGCGCGGAGATCGTGCTCGCCCCGGCCTGACGGGGAACGCACAGTACGTCCGTCCGCCGACCGGGCGGCGGAGGGATCGTCCCGGCGGACCGGGGCGACGGACGGGGAGGGGACGGATGGAGCGCTGGCGCGGTCACGACCGGACGCCGGACGGGTGGGGGCGTTCGGTGGTCACCATCGGCGTCTTCGACGGGGTCCACCGGGGGCATCAGGCGACCATCGCGTACGCGGTACGCCGGGCCCGGGAGCTGGGTGTCCGGTCGGTGGTGGTCACCTTCGACCCGCACCCGGCCGAGGTGGTCCGGCCGGGTTCGCACCCGGCGATGCTCACCGAGCCGTCCCGCAAGGCCGAGCTGATCGAGGGGATCGGCGTCGACGGGCTCTGCGTGGTGCCCTTCACCCCGGAGTTCTCCCGGCTCTCCGCCGAGGCGTTCGTGCACGACGTGCTCGTCGAGCACCTGCACGCCACGCTCGTGGTGGTCGGCAGCAACTTCCGGTTCGGGCACCGGGCGGCCGGTGACGTGACGCTGCTGGAGCGGCTGGGGCGGACCTCCGGGTTCACGGTCGAGGAGGCCCCGCTGGTCAGTACGGACGGCACGGTCTTCTCCTCGACGTACATCCGGTCCTGCATCGCGGCGGGCGACGTGGGCGCGGCGGCGGCGGCGCTGGGCCGGCCGCACCGGCTGGAGGGTGTGGTGGTCCGGGGTGACCAGCGCGGCCGGGAGCTGGGTTTCCCCACCGCCAACCTGGACTGCCACCGGTACGCGGCGGTACCCCCCGACGGGGTGTACGCCGGCTGGCTGCTGCGTGCCCCCGGGCGGGGTGGCGAGCGGCGGCGGCTGGAGGCGGCGATCTCCATCGGCACCAATCCCACCTTCTCCGGGCGGGACCGGCGGGTCGAGGCGCACGCGCTGGACTTCTCCGGTGACCTGTACGGCGAGCGGATGGGGTTGGAGTTCGTCGGGCACCTGCGGGAGCAGTACCGGTTCGACAGCGTCGACGCGCTGATCACCCAGATGAACAAGGACGTGGTGCGGACCCGTCAGGTGCTCGCCTGAGGGCCCCGGCGGCCCGGTCGGGGCCGCTGAGGTGCCCTTCGCCGGGTGATTCCGGAGCGAGCTGGTAATCTGGCGGGGACGTCGACTTACCGACGGCCGTCCTCGCGTGCCTGCACGACGCCGCGGGTGCGAGGCCGGGTCCGCATCCGGTCCCACGAGACTGGATGTCGGGCATCAACGACAACCCACCGAAACAGGGAGAATATGGCGCTCGACCAGGAAGCCAAGGCCAAGATCCGCGCGGAGTACGCGACCGTCGAGGGCGACACCGGTTCGCCCGAGGTCCAGGTTGCCGTGCTGACCAAGCGGATCGCCGACCTCACCGAGCACCTCAAGGTGCACAAGCACGACCACCACAGCCGTCGTGGTCTGCTCCTGCTGGTGGGTCGGCGCCGCCGGCTGCTGAACTACATGCAGAAGAAGGACATCAACCGCTACCGGTCGCTCATCGAGCGGCTCGGCCTGCGCAGGTGACGTGACGGGGGAGTGGCCGACGGCCGCTCCCCCTTCCCGCGTCACCACCACCACAGGGGTCAGCGCGACCACCCGACGGGGAGCCGGTCAGCGCACCGGTCTCCGGTAGTGGCCCCCGGGAGCCCCGGCACCCCGTGCCGACCATCCCGGGCGCTTCGATCGAAGACCGGCCGTCTGAGCAGCTCTCCCGCGTCGTGGGCCCCCCGATCGAAGGAGTGCGACTCACTCATGACCGAGAACAAGCTCGGCACCCAGCACCGTACCGCCGTGATCGACAACGGGTCGTTCGGCACCCGCGAGATCACCTTCTCCACCGGCCGGCTGGCCCGCCAGGCCGCCGGCACCGTCGTCGCCCAGCTCGGCGAGACGGTCGTCCTCTCCGCGACCACCGCGAGCAAGCAGCCGAAGGAGCACTTCGACTTCTTCCCGCTGACCGTGGACGTCGAGGAGCGGATGTACGCCGCCGGCCGGATCCCCGGCTCGTTCTTCCGCCGCGAGGGCCGGCCCAGCGAGGACGCCATCCTCACCTGCCGCCTGATCGACCGGCCGCTGCGCCCGTCGTTCGTCAAGGGCCTGCGCAACGAGGTCCAGGTCGTCGAGACCGTCCTCGCGCTCGACCCGCAGCACCCGTACGACGTGGTCGCGATCAACGCCGCGTCGATGTCCACCAAGCTCTCCGGCCTGCCGTTCTCCGGCCCGATCGGGGCGACCCGGATGGCGCACGTGGACGGCCAGTGGGTCGCCTTCCCGACCCACGAGGAGCTGGGCCGCGCCACCTTCGACATGGTGGTGGCCGGGCGTGCCCTGCCCGACGGCGACGTCGCGATCATGATGGTCGAGGCCGAGGCCACCGAGCACACCGTGGCGCTGGTCGCCGGTGGCGCGACCGCCCCGACCGAGGAGGTCGTGGCCAGCGGCCTGGAGGCCGCCAAGCCGGCCATCCGCGAGCTGTGCCGGGCGCAGAGCGAGCTGGCCGAGATCGCCGCCAAGCCGGTCGCCGAGTTCCCGGTCTTCCTGGACTACGCCGACGACGTCTTCGACGCCGTCGCCGAGGTCGGCCGGGGCGAGGTCGCCGAGGCCCTCAAGATCGCCGGCAAGGCGGACCGCGAGGAGGCGCTCGACCGGGTCAAGGCCCGGGTGCAGGAGACGCTCGCCGATCGCTTCGAGGGCCGGGAGAAGGAGGTCAGCGCCGCGTTCCGCTCGCTGACCAAGTCCGAGGTCCGGTCCCGGGTCCTGCGGGAGCAGGTCCGGATCGACGGCCGGGGCCCGCGCGACATCCGGCCGCTGACCGCCGAGGTGGGCGTGCTGCCCCGGGTGCACGGTTCGGCGATCTTCGAGCGGGGCGAGACCCAGATCCTGGGCGTCACCACGCTGAACATGCTCCGCATGGAGCAGGCGCTGGACACGCTCTCCCCGGAGAAGTCCAAGCGGTACATGCACAACTACAACTTCCCGCCGTACTCGGTCGGCGAGACCGGCCGGGTCGGTGCGCCGAAGCGGCGGGAGATCGGCCACGGCGCGCTCGCCGAGCGGGCCCTCATCCCGGTGCTGCCGGCGCGGGAGGAGTTCCCGTACGCCATCCGGCAGGTCTCCGAGGCGCTCGGCTCGAACGGCTCGACCTCGATGGGTTCGGTCTGCGCGTCGACCCTGGCCCTGCTCTCCGCCGGTGTGCCGCTGAAGGCGCCGGTGGCCGGTATCGCCATGGGCCTGATCTCCGACGAGGTGGACGGCAAGACGCAGTACGTCTCGCTGACCGACATCCTCGGCGCCGAGGACGCCTTCGGTGACATGGACTTCAAGGTCGCCGGTACCCGCGACTTCGTCACCGCGCTCCAGCTCGACACCAAGCTCGACGGCATCCCGTCGGACGTGCTGGCCGCCGCCCTCCAGCAGGCCCACGAGGCCCGGCAGACCATCCTCGACGTGATGCAGGCCGCCATCGAGGCGCCGGCCACCATGTCGGACTACGCTCCGCGGGTCACCACCGTCAAGATCCCGGTGGACAAGATCGGCATGGTGATCGGCCCGAAGGGCCAGACCATCAACGCGATCCAGGACGAGACCGGCGCGGAGATCTCGATCGAGGACGACGGCACGATCTACGTCGGCGCCACCAACGGCCCGTCGGCCGAGGCGGCGGTGGAGCGGATCAACGCCATCGCCAACCCGACCCTGCCGAAGGTGGGCGACAAGTTCCTCGGCACCGTGGTCAAGACCGCCGCGTTCGGGGCGTTCGTCTCGCTGCTGCCGGGCCGCGACGGCCTGCTGCACATCTCCAAGGTGGGCGACGGCAAGCGGGTCGAGCGGGTCGAGGACTTCCTCAACGTCGGTGACCGGGTCGAGGTGCAGATCGCCGACATCGACGCGCGCGGCAAGATCTACCTGGACAAGGTCCGCCCGGAGGGCGAGGAGGCCCCGGCTGCGGCCGAGGGCGCGGCCGAGGGCGGCGACCGGCCGGCCGGCCGGGACCGGGGCGACCGGGCCCCGCGTGACCGGGGTGACCGGGAGCGCGGCGAGCGCGGCCCGGGCCGTGGCGAGCGGGGCAACGGCGACGGTGGCGGCGAGGGCGGGGGCGAGCCGCGTCGGCGTCGCAGCCGGCACAGCTGACCCTCCGGACAGCCAGTAGTACGGCCCGGGTGCCCCGACCGTTGCGTCGGGGTGCCCGGGCCGGCACCATCCCACCCCCCTCGTCCAGCTAGGAGCGAGTGTCTGTGAGCCGGTCCGACCGTGCGCCGTTCCGCCAGGGCCGACGGGGTGCGCTCCGTCCGGCCGCCAGCCGGGGACGGGCGGTCACCCGTACGCTGAGCGACGATCCGCTGGGCGGCACCGTCCGCCGTACCGTCCTGCCCAGCGGGCTGCGGGTGCTTACCGAGGCCATCCCGACGATGCGCAGCGTGTCGTTCGGCATCTGGGTCGGGGTCGGCTCCCGGGACGAGACCGGTGCGCAGGCCGGGGTCTCGCACTTCCTGGAGCACCTGCTCTTCAAGGGCACCCACAAGCGGACCGCGCTGGACATCTCCTCGGAGATCGAGGCGGTCGGCGGGGAGACCAACGCGTTCACCACCAAGGAGTACACCTGCTACTACGCCCGGGTGCTGGACGAGGACCTGCCGCTGGCGATCGACGTGATGGTCGACCTGGTCGCCGACTCGGTGCTCGACCCGGACGACGTGGAGACCGAACGCGGGGTCATCCTCGAAGAGATCGCCATGCACGACGACGAGCCCGGTGACGAGGTGCACGACACCTTCGCCCGCGCCGTCTACGGCGACCACCCGCTCGGCCGGCTCATCTCCGGTACCGAGGAGACCGTCACCCCGATGACCCGGCGGCAGATCCAGGCTTTCTACCGCAGCCGGTACACCGCGCCGTCGATCGTCATCGCGGCGGCCGGCAACCTGGACCACGCGACGGTGGTGAAGCAGGTCCGCCGGGCCCTGGCCGGTGGCCCGCTGGACACCGCGCCCGCCGAGCCGGCCGGACACCGGCCCAACACCCCGGTCGTACCGGTCCGGACCGCGGCGACCGTGGTCGAGCCGAAGGAGACCGAGCAGGCGCACGTCGTCCTCGGCTGCCCCGGCATCGACCGGCTCGACGAGCGGCGCTTCGCCCTGGGTGTGCTCAACAACGTGCTCGGCGGCGGCATGTCCAGCCGGCTGTTCCAGGAGATCCGCGAGCGGCGCGGGCTGGCCTACTCGGTCTACTCCTACGCCAGCCAGTACGCCGACACCGGCCTCTTCGCCGTCTACGCCGGCTGCGCGCCGGGCAAGGTGGACGAGGTGCTCGACCTGACCCGGACCGAGCTGGCGAAGGTGGCCGCACACGGACTGACCGACGCGGAACTGGCCCGGGGCAAGGGCATGACCAAGGGGTCGTTCGTGCTGGGCCTGGAGGACACCGGTTCCCGGATGAGCCGGCTGGCCAAGGGTGAGCTGCTCTACGGTGACCTGCTCCCGGTGGACGAGCTGCTGGCCCGGGTGGACGCGGTCGGCGTCGACGAGGTGAACACGCTCGCCGCCGAGCTGCTCACCGTACCGATGTCGCTGGCCGTGGTCGGGCCGTTCGGTGAGGGCGACTTCCGGGCGGATTCCTGA
>NZ_WVUH01000153.1 GCF_017614955.1 Micromonospora echinofusca | reverse complement strand
CCTTGCATCACGCACGCCGTTTCCCGATATGCCCCGATTCCGATCTCGACAACCGGAACCGTAGGCCGGTAAACGGCGTGCGCCGCTACGGCACGCTCAACCCACCCACGACAACGTCAGTAGAGCCCGAAAAGGGGCCCAGCAGCGCACGCGGCTCAGGGACAGCCAGCGATCCCTGTCGCAGCCCGGGTGACCAGTACGGCGCCACCAGCCCACAGCCGCCCCCGACCGGCAGTGGCAACGTGGGACCCGCTTCCGCAACAGCCGCCACGCACTGGAGCGCAGCCGCACCGACCGAGACCAGCGGCGGCGAGCAGGCGCTGGCCGTGCGGTGGTGCCGGGTTGTCCACATCGACCAGGTTCGGATTCGCGCGCCTCACCTGGCGCCGCTAACCCCAGCTCCGGCCGGCCTGAACCCACGGACCTCGTGGCGGCGGGCGCGTGATCCGGCCTCGGTACCGCGATCGCCTGGGCGACTTCATCCGGTCCGTGTCCTGTGTCCACGGCAACCGCCGATCCCCTCCCGCTCTCATCCGTCGATGGCCGCATCCGGACATTCGTCGCTGACCGTCACCTTCCCCATTGCAGATCGTCAGAGGGGCTGCCCGACAAGTCCACAAGAGTGACAAGTTGCACGACCAACCTTTAAGGACATAGTGATGGTGCGCAACGTACCGTCAGTATGATCATCTACAGCCGATGCCCGCCTATTGTGCTTACCGGGACCCGGAATCTGATAGGACGGGTTCGGTGAGTAGGAGGCCTTGGCGAATTGACAACTGCCGAAAGGAGTGACGGCATATGGCGCTTTCTGCTCTGCCGGCCAGTCAACCGCATCGTGTTCTCCAGGCGGCGGCGCTTCTCCACGACGGACTCCAAACCTGGTCCCGTCCTTTTCCGTCAGTCGCAGAAGCCCGACAGGGCATGGCTCTGCCCTGGTCGGCATATCTGACGGCAGTCGCCTGCGACGGACGTCTCGACGATGGCGCAATTGAGTTGGCGAAATTCGCCGTTACCTCCGTTGAGTTGGACGACACGCTGGAGATTGGTCCTGGCCTGCGAGACCAAATGGCTCTCGAAGCTCTCGTCTCCACGTCCTGGGACGCGGTGTCAGGCCCCTGTCCCGCTTCCGGTCACATTGGTGAGCATCGCGCCAGGTTGCCGGAGGTCGTGCAGGCTCTCTGCGACATCGTCTGGAGCGTGCGGCGTCGATGCATGTCGTCGGCGTACGACGAGATTTTCCTTCGCCTGTTGAGGGAGATGCTCGACGGCTTCCTTCGAGAGGCGCTGTGGCAGTTGGGCGAACAGCCCTTGCCGACCCTTGACCAATATCTCGCCAACGGTCTCCACTCAGTACAAAGTCCGGTTGGATGGTGGATCTTCGCCGCGTACAGCGCAGAACGCGTGTCTCTGCACACGGATGTGGACCGATTGCGTTCCGCAGCCCTGAATTCCGGCTGGTGCGTTCGGGTCGCCAACGACGTGAACGGTGTGGAACGCGATCGGCAGTCCGGTTCCCCCAACGCTGTGGTGCTCGCGGCAGACGAATGGGACTGCAGTGAGAGAATGGCCGAACAGCGACTTGTCGACATGATGCGTCGACGCCTTGCCGAGCTGGAGAAGAGCCCACCCGAAGGGCCACCATCGCTTACGGCCACCTACCAAGCGATCACCCGGGGCACGGCTTTCCTCGTCGACTGGTACCTCTCCAGGAACGACATCGAGTTTTCGTCCGAGGATCACGCGGTGCTCACGGCTGCTGGAATAAGCCCGGCCGTAGTGTCGACGCCACCCATCAATCCGAACTATTAGCGGTGCCGGCGGCACCTGTTGACAGGAGTTAGGTCGAAATGACGCTGGCAACTGCGGTACCCTGGCCGCCAGCCCACCCCCCGCACCGACTGTTCGGGATCGCGCCCGATTACATCGAACTCAGTCGACAGGCACCGCTGGTTCGCTTGTCGCTCGCATCGGGAGCCGAGGTCTGGTTGGCTACCCGCTACCAGGACGTGCGTACTGTCCTGTCCGATCGCCGGTTCAGCTCCTGTACCCGCCCGTTGCACCGGACCGGGCGGCAAGGAGAGGTCACGGTCGCGAAGCTGGTGCACTCCGACCCTCCCGAGCACACCCGTTACCGGTCGCTGATCAACAGGGCGTTCTCCGCGCGCCGGATGATTGCCCTCGAGCCGCGGATCCACCAGCTGACCGAGGAGTACCTCGACGCGATGGCCACCGGCCCTCGCCCGACGGACCTGATCCAGGCGTTCGCCCATCCTCTGCCGGTGCGGGTGATCTGCGAGCTGCTGGGTGTCTCCTACGCCGACCAGAGTGTCTTCCTCCAGCCCATCACACATCTACTCAGCAACGACGTGAGTGGCCACGAAGCCAAGGAGTCGTTCGCCGGCCTGCTCGACTGGATGTCCGCACTTCTGGCCGAGAAACGGGCCGGCGACAGCGACGACCTGCTCAGTGAGCTGGCCAGGTGCAGTGACCTGCCCGACGGCGAACTCGCCGACCTGGCCATCACCCTGCTGGCCGGTGGGTACGAGTCGACGACCGGGATGATCGCGGCCAGTGTCGCGGTACTGGACGCGTATCCCGAGGCGCGGCTGGCACTGCGCTCGGGCGCCGCAGACTGGGACCGCGCCATCGAAGAGCTGCTGCGCTACATCACGGTGATCCATCACGGCCTCGACCGCGTGGTCACCGAGGACGTGTTCCTCGGTGGGCAGATCCTCCGAAGGGGCGAACGCGTCATCGCGTTTCTACCCGCAGCCAACCATGACCTCGAACTGTGCGCGGACTCCGAACGTCTGGACGTCATGCGGTCGCCGGTCCGTCACGCCTCGTTCGGCTTCGGTCCCCATCAGTGCGTCGGCCAGCAGTTGGCACGCTCAGAGATTCGCATCGCACTGTCAGGGCTGATGCGTCGCTTTCCGAACCTGCAGCTCGCCGTCGACCCCGAAGAACTGCGCTACCGCTCGAACATGGTCGTCGACGGACTGCGGGAACTCCCCGTCACCTTCTGACCCGTGCGCGAACCCGACCCGGAAAGGCTGGATGTGGATACCCCGATCACCCATCGATCCGTTGCCGTCAACGGCTTACGGCTCCACCTGGCCGAGGCGGGGGATGGCCCCCTGGTGCTCCTGCTCCACGGCTTCCCGGAG
Organism: Micromonospora echinofusca; assembly: GCF_017614955.1. Classification (GTDB taxonomy): domain Bacteria; phylum Actinomycetota; class Actinomycetes; order Mycobacteriales; family Micromonosporaceae; genus Micromonospora; species Micromonospora echinofusca_A. The sequence goes on along the minus strand of NZ_WVUH01000153.1, from coordinate 13,224 downwards.
TGCTGGTACTCCTGGAGGCACCAGCTCACCGCTCTCGCGGCGGCCGGATTCCACGCCGTCGCGCTCGACCAACGTGGAGTTGCCCGCAGTGAACGCCCCACCCAGGTGGAGGCGTACAGCATCCTGCATCTGGTGGGCGACGTGACGGGCGTCCTGGATGCCCTCGGGGAGGAGCGTGCTGCCCTCGTCGGCCACGACTGGGGCGCATACGTCGCCTGGCACGTCGCCAAGATGCGACCCGACCGGGTACGCGGGATCGTCGGACTGAGCGTCCCCCACCAGCCACGCGGCATCGAGCCGCCGATGACCACGTTCCGAAAGCACTTCGGCGACGGCTTCTACATGTCCTACTTCCTCCAGCCGGGACCAGCCGACGAAGAACTGGCCCGCGATCGCCACCGGACCTTCCGGCTGCTGCTGCGCGGCGGATCACCAGGCAAACCCCGGGCCGCCCACCGGTCGGCCCAGGTGATGGCGCAGGACGGCACGCTACTCGGTAGCTACCCCGAGCCGAGCGCACTCCCCAACTGGCTCACCTCGCACGACATCGACGTCTTTGCGGCCGAGTTCGCCGACGGTTTCACCGGCGGTCTCAACTGGTACCGCAACCTCGACCGTAACTGGGAACTCACCTCCGCCTGGCACAACGCACCCGTGCAGCCCTCCGCGCTCTACATCGTCGGCGACCAGGACCGTATCCTGCTCTGGCCCGACGCGGAGGAACACATCACAACGATGCGGGAGCATGTGCCCAATCTCCGGGACGTCATCCGGATCCCCGACGTCGGCCACTGGACCCAGCAGGAAGCTCCGCACGTCGTCAACACCGCCCTTGTCGACTTTCTGCGTTCCCTCTAGGCGGTAGCCAGCTCAGCCGACGAATCCCCGCAGCAGATACATCCGCTTCGGAGTCGCGTGGCGCGGTGCGCGGCCTGCCGATCCGACAGCACCCGTCGACGGCAGTCGACCCGGTGTGGGGAGGTGGGGAGCAGGGTGGGGCCGACTGCACCGATGGCTCCCGCGTCCACCTCCACCCACCGCCCGCCATGGACGCGCAGGCCGTGTCACCCTGCTCCGTTACCCCAGCTCACCGAGTTCAGTTCAACGATCGCGCCCGGTGACGAACGTAGCGATGTCCGTGAACTCCTGGCGTACCTGCTCGGGCAGGTCCAGCCCCGCCAGCTCGGCCCAGGCACGGTCGGTCTCCCGCGACGCTTCCCGTTCGGCCCAGGCGCGGGCCCCGGTCGCCTCGACCAGCGCGGCCGCCCGGGCGACTTCAGCATCTGTCAGCGGCGCCGACGACCGGTACAACTCCATCAGCGCACTACTGGCGCCACCGCCGGCGTTCAATGCGCATACCACGGGCAGCGAACGCTTGCGGCCACGTAGGTCGGAGCCCGTCGGCTTGCCGGTACGTCGCGTATCACCCCAGATGCCGAGCAGGTCGTCGACGAGCTGGAACGCGAGCCCAAGGTGGAAGCCGAACCGGGACAGGCCGTCGACCAACCCTGGGGCACCGTCGCACAACAGTGCTCCGAGCACGCATGAACCGGACAGTAGCGCGGCGGTCTTGTTGCCGGCCATCGTCAGGCATTCGTCCAGAGTGACGTTGTCGCGGCGTTGGAAGGCCAGATCGGCGCCCTGCCCACAGATCAGGGCCCGCATGTCCCGGCTGAACCGCCGTACCGCCGGGCCGCCGCCACGAACCTCGGCGAGCGCCTCGTATGCCAGGGCGACGAGGGCATCGCCGGCGAGGATGGCCGGGCCGGTGCCGAAGACGGCCCAGGCGGTGGGCCGATGCCGACGCTCGGTGTCGCCGTCCATCACGTCGTCGTGTAGGAGCGAGAAGTTGTGCGCCAGCTCGACTGCTGCGGCGGCGGGTACGCCGGCTTCGAGGTCAGCGCCGGTGGCCTGCGCCGACAGCAATGCCAGAGCTGGCCGTAGACCCTTGCCCTGGCACGTGGTCGGTGAGCCGTCGGCATTCCAGTAGCCGAGCTGGTAGCCGGCGACCAACCGGTTGTCCGGGTCCAACCGGTCCAGCAGCGTCCGGATGGCCGGCTCGACGTGGGTCCGGACCTGGCCGGCGCTGTCGCTCCGCGGGGTCGGCCCGGCCTCCGCGCGTCCTGGGCGATCCGTGGTACCCGTGCGCAGGAGCCGTATGGTCCCGCGAACTTCGGAGTCGCACGTTCGACCGGCGTCGGGGGTAGCCGGCGTCACCGGCCGGTACCCCACCGCAACAGGCAGGCACCCCAGGTCATGCCGGCCCCGACCGCCGCAAGCAGCACGGTGTCGCCGTCACGTAGCCGACCGTTGGCTGCGGCCGCTCCGAGCGTGACCGGAACGGATGCCGCCCCGGTGTTGCCGTAGACGTCGCCGGTGTACAGGGTCTTTTCGGGGCCGACGCCGATACTGGCCAGGACGGTCTGGATGAGTTGGACGTTGGCCTGGTGCGTGACGACCAGATCCACATCGGCCAAGGTGAGTTCGGCCTGCGCCAGCAGTTCCTTCACCATCGTCGGGACGATGTCCGCGAAGAACTCGGCGACCTTACGGCCCTGCATCGTACCGACATAGGGGTCCCGTGCCCCCGGTCCCGGTGTCACGATCGCATAGTCGGTCTTGGTGCCGTCCGCGCCCAGAACGATCTCGCCGATCCCGTACGGCTGCCGGACCGGGGCCAGGACGGCAGCGCCGGCGCCGTCGGCGAAGATGGCGGCGGTGACCCGGTCGGAGTAGTTGACGTGCGGGGTGTACCGGTCCGCGCCGACTATCAGTGCATAGCCGGACGATCGACCTGATTGAAGCAGCCCCAGAGCGACATGGAGGGCGTACAGGAATCCGGTGCAGGCGGCGTTGAGGTCCAGAGCCATCGCCTGTGCCGCGCCGAGCTGGCCCTGGACGCCACATGCGATGGAGGGGCCGAAACGTCCAGGAGTGCAGGTGGCCACGATGATGACCGACACGTCGGCGGGGTCGACGCCGGCGTTCGCCAGCGCCCGTCGGCCGGCTTCGCTGGCCATGTGGGTCAGTGTCTCTTCCTGCCGGGTGGTGGCTCGGGAGAGGATGCCGGTTCGCCGCATGATCCATTCGGGATCCATGCCGATGCGCTGTGCCAGCTCTACGTTGTCGACCCGGCCTTCGGGTACGTAGCTGCCGAGACCGATGATGCCGAAGGGTGACTCAAGGTGGGACCGGGTGGTGCTGTTCATCGGATGCCTTCCGTGGATACTTCGGCCGTCAGGCGGGGGAGGAAGCGGACAGCTGGGGAGATGTCAGGATGCGATCTCGTCGTTTCGGGGTCCCGGATGCCGGGGGCCGAGAACGATCGGCAGTGTGCTGAGCGCCCGGAATCCGAGGCCGGGCCGCCAGTTCAGTTCGTTCGGCGGGATCGCCAGTCGCAGTGCGGGAAACTGGCCGATCAGGAGCGCCATCGCGATCTTGATCTCGAGACGGCCGAGCGTGGCGCCGAGGCAGAGGTGGCGGCCGTACCCGAAGGCGAAGTGTTGGTTGTTCTCCCGCCGTAGGTCCAGGCGGTCCGGGTCGGCGAAGCGTCGTGGGTCGTGGTTGCCTGATCCGACGGCCAGCAGCACGGTCTCACCGGCGGGGATGGTCACCGGGCCGATGGTCAGCGGGGCCACCACGAAGCGTTGGGCCAACACCTGCAGGGTCGAGGTGTGCCGTAGCAGTTCCTCGACCGCCTGGTCGAGTTCCCGGCCCCGCGCGGCGCGGAAGTACCCGAGTTCCTCCGGATGTTCCAGCAGGGCCAGAGTGGCGGTGCAGATGGTGCTCGCGCTGCTCTCGTACCCGGCGATGACGAGTTGGAAGACACTGGACACGAGTTCCTCCGCGGACACCAGGCCCTCGTGGTCGTGGGCGGCGACCATGGCGCTGATCACGGCGTCGTCGGGGTTTCGGCGCTTCGTCTCGATGAGGTCGTTCAGGTAGTCGTGGAAGGCGTTCGCGTCGGCGAAGAACTGTGCGGTGGCGTCGGCGGGGGACGAGAGAATCGACAGGGTCCACCGGCTGAGGTCCGCCCGATCGGCATGTGGCACACCGAGCAGTTCGGAGATGACCGCCAGCGCGAGCGGGAAGGCGAAGTCCTGCGCCAGTTCCACCGGCTCATCCGTCGGCAGCGCCGCAAGCAGGTCGTTGGCGGTTCGAGCGATGTGCGGTGCCAGGCGACCGGTACGACGAGGGCTGAGCGCTCCGGCGACCAGCCGGCGGAGGCGTCCATGGTCGGGTGGGTCGCTCGCCACCATGTGCCGGCCCATCGGAAACCTGGGCCCCTCGGTGACGGTCGACACCGAGCGTGGGTCGTTGCGCAGAGCGGGGTCGAGGACGGCGCGGACGATGTCGTCGTACCGGGTCACCAGCCAGGACGTCCGGCCACGGCGGCGCTGCATCGGGCACACCGGGTTCTCTTCGCGGAGTCGGGCGAAGAGCGGATACGGGTCCCGGACGTGTTCCGCGGTGGTGAGGTCCACCGCTTCCTGCCGGTCAGCCACGGCGTGTCCCGAAATGATGGAATGTGCTGGTGTGTTCGCCGTGGGCGAGCAGGTCGGCGAAAAGCTCGCGCTCCAGCCCCAGGCCCTGCGCCAACGGCATCTCCACGCCCTGGTTCACGGCCTGTTTGGCGGCCCGCAGCGCACCGGCCGGATGGTGGGAGAACCGCTGCACCCACTGCCGGGCTGTGGCGTCGAGCGCTGTTTCGGCGACCACCTGGTCCGCCAGTCCGATGCCGACCGCTTCGGTGGCGTCGATGTGCCGGCCCGAGAAGATGAGTTCCTTGGCCCGCGCCATTCCGATGAGGCGCGGGAGACGCTGGGTGCCACCGGCTCCGGGAATGACACCCAACGCGACTTCGGGCAGCCCGAAGCGGGCGGTGGGGGAGCAGATCCGGAAATCCGCTGCCAGGCTCAGTTCGCAGCCGCCGCCCACCGCCGCGCCGGTCACCGCGGCGACGACCGGTACCGGAAGCGCGGCGATCTCTTCGGCGAGCCGGCTGATCTGCGTCGCGTACTCGTCGATGCGTGTTCCTGACAGGGTGGACATCTCCTTCAGGTCACCCCCGGCGGAGAAGTTGCCATTGGCGCCCTTGATGACGACAGCCCGCACCTCGGCTCGCTGTCGCACCTCAGCGACGGCCGCACGTAGGCCGAGCTGCATCGTCGTGTCGAACAGGTTCAGCGGGGGGCGGTCCAGGAGGATCCAGGCGGTCGCCCCGTCGTCGTAACGAACCGTGACGCTCACCGTAGTCCTCCCGTGACGTCGAGTACGTGGCCGTTGATGTAGGAAGCTGCGGGGCTGGCCAGAAAAACTGCCGCTGCCACCACTTCGTGTGGCTCACCGGCACGGCCGGCCAGCATTCGCGGCCAGTACAGTTGGCGGAGCCGTTCGTTTGCTCCCACCGCAGCGCCCATACCGACGGTCAGGATTCCCGGAGAAATGCAGTTGACTCGAATGTTGCGGTTGGCGAACTCTGCGGCACAGCAGCGCGTGAACGCCTCGGTTGCCGCTTTGGAGGCGATGTAGGCGCTGGCGCCGGGCGCTGCATAGGAGGCCATTCCTGAGGAGACCGTGAGAATGCTTCCGCCGCTTTCCCCAAAATGGGGGAGTGCGGCCTGGACGGTGTGGAAAAGCCCGTCCAGGTTGGTGTTCATCACGTCTCGCCATTCGGTCGGACTCATCTTGTGAATGAGGCCGTTGCGGGTGACACCCGCATTGGCGACGACAATATCGAGCCGCCCGAACTGTTCCACCGCTGCGGACATCAGCCGGTTGAGGGAGTCGGCGTCGCAGACGTCGACCGGATGAAAAGCGGCCCGTTCGCCGTACCGGTCGGCGATCTCGCCGAAGTCGCCTTCCGTGCGGGCTGCGGCCAACACGGAAGCACCAGAATCGAGGAATCCCTCGGTCAGAGCGCGACCCAGCCCCCGTGTACCGCCAGTGATCACAGCGGTCAGGCCGTCGAGCCGCGATCGCTTCGTGTCTGAGAGGTCCAACACCAAAAGCACCGCCCTGCTATTGACTCGGTCATTGTCACTTGGCCGCAGATGCTAGCCGCCGGCGAGTTCGTAAAGTGGATCCGCTCGATGGACGGAAAAAACTGGCCGATCGGATCTCTCATCGGGTTGAACCAAGTCGCCTGGCCATACGTAGTAGCCAGGAAGACCTCGCCCGGCACGCGGACAACAGAGGCTCCTGAGGAGAAGAGGCGGTGGTTTGCATGGCGAATCAGGATGGCCGTCGAAGGGAGACGACGTGGGCGTGCAAGCCGTGCGACTCCGGGTGCCCACGGTTCACTTCTGCCAGAATGTGAGGGACCGAGATCTCACGGCGGAGAAGAGATACCTATCCGATCCGGATTCCTGGCGGGCGCGGTACGGCATCGTCTGGAAGACCGACAAGATGGCGATCCGCCAAGCCACACGCGACCAGAAACCGGCGGTACCGACGGGTTACGAGGAACGCGGTGCGGCCAGCAGCCGGCAGCGCCGGCTTCTCCGAGGTACACCGCACTCGATCGACTGGACCGGCCTGTTCCGCGTGACCCGTCTGCCGGAACGGACCCCACCGGTTGGTCTCGCACGACTGTCGGTCGTTACGGTGCGGGTGGCACCGCTGGCCGTAGTCTCAGCGTCATGACGGGGAAGCAGACACATACCCTTGCCCTGCCGGGCGTCGACCTGGTCTACGACGTTCGCGGCCCGCTCCCACCGGCGGGCGGACGTCCGGCGCTGGTCATGATCGGTCAGCCGATGACGGCGGAGGGCTTCGAAGCGCTCGCCGCCCACTTCACCGACCGCACGGTCGTCACCTACGATCCGCGCGGCCTGGGCCGTAGCGTCCGCACGGACGGCCGGTCCGATCACACGCCGCAGCAACAGGCCGCCGACCTGCACCTGCTGGTCGAGGCGCTCGGCGTCGGGCCGGTCGACATGTTCGCCAGCAGCGGCGGTGCGGTGACCGCGCTCGAACTGGTCGCGACGCACCCCGGGGACGTCGGCACGCTGGTGGCGCACGAGCCGCCGATCAACGCCGTGCTACCCGACGCTACCGCCGCCGAACGTGCCCAGGCCGCCGTCCATGAGGCGTACCGGGCGAGGGGTACCGGCGCGGGCATGGCCGCGTTCATCGCGATGACGTCGTGGCGGGGTGAGTTCACCGACGCCTACTTCGCCCAGTCCGCGCCGGACCCGGCGATGTTCGGGCTGCCGACCGACGACGACGGTACCCGCGACGATCCGCTGCTGTCGAAGAACTCGGGGCGGTCACCGACTACCGACCCGACGCGGAGGCGCTGACCGCGGCACCGACCCGGATCGTGATCGCGGTCGGCGAGGAGTCGGCGGGGACGTACACCGCGCGGACGGCCGTCGGCACCGCGGCCCTGCTCGGCCAGGAGGCCACGGTGTTCCCGAGTCATCACGGCGGCTTCCTCGGTGGCCAGTTCGGTTACGCCGGCAAGCCCGAAGAGTTCGCCGCGAGGCTACGGGAGGTGCTGGCCGCCGGTTGACCAACTCGGGTGGCACCGCCGGCGTCGCACCGCCTCCGCCACGAGCATGACACCGGCTGACATCGCGTGGCGGCCGGCAGCACGTGCCGCCAGGCGAATCAGGAACGCCGCTGGTGCGGCCAGGTTTCTCCCGAACCTGGAGAGCTGTGGATACCTCAGGTGCGGCATGACGTCACGGTAGCCACGCTCCGGAAGGTGACCGCCCGGCGTGTTCACATCGGCCGCGATCGCACGCCGGGCAGTCGCCTTCCTCGCGCCTCGCGCCCACTCGTGCCAGGTCGCACGCTAGTTGCTGAACCTGTGACAGCTGCTCGCTGTTCAGCCGCCGCGCATCCCAGGCCAGCGCAGCCAGTTCCGCCCGGCGCGGGTACAACCGTGCGGTGTCGACGGGCGGGCCGACGCCGGTCAGGGCGGCCAGGTGTCAGCGGCCAGGGAATGATCCGGGTGGGCGGACATTTGTCTCCGGGCTGGCGGACAGCAGAACTCCGGGTGGACGGTCACGAGATCGGTGGATGACGCCCCGATATGTAGGTGGTCCCCGCGTCGTTGCACTGATTGTCGAAGATCAGCTGCTGCAACGCCGGGGGACCTGTGACCAAGTCTGGCAGGGAAATCGTGGAGATTCTGGAAGCGTTCGATCTGACTCGCTGTGCGCATTCGGCGGCGCAGCTCGTCGGGGTCGATGAGAAGACGGTGGTCAGGTATGTGGCGATCCGTGACGAGGGTGGTGACCCGTTCTCGCGTTCGCGTCGACCGCGGGTGACGGACCCGTTCGTGGACAAGATCGAGGAGTTGGTGGAGAAGTCCCAGGCGCGGATCCGCGCTGATGTGGTGCATCAGCGTCTGACGGCGATGGGGTTCACCGGTAATGAGCGTTCGACGAGACGGGCGGTCGCGGAGGCGAAGGCGGCGTGGAAAGCGGGCAGGCGGCGTTCGTATCGGCCGTGGTCGCCTGAGCCCGGGATGTGGATCCAGTTCGACTGGGGTGCCGGGCCGGTCATCGCCGGGCGCAGAACGAGTCTGTTCTGCGCGTGGTTGTCGTGGTCACGGTTCCGGGTCGTGTTGCCGGTCTGGGACCAGACGCTACCGACGTTGGTGTCGTGTCTGGACGCGACACTGCGACGCATCGGCGGCGCGCCGACGTATGTGCTGACCGACAACGCGAAGACGGTGACGGTCGAGCACGTCGCCGGCGTCGCGATCCGTCATCCGGAGATCGTGGCCGCTGGCCGGCACTACGGCTGCAAGGTCGAGACGTGTGAACCGTTTGATCCGGAGTCGAAAGGTGGCGTCGAAGCGACGGTGAAGGTCGCGAAAGCGGATCTGGTGCCGACATCGGCGAACCTCGCGCCGGCCTACGGGTCGTTCGCCGAGTTGGAGGATGCCTGCTTCGACTGGTGCGAACGGGTCAACAACCGGGTGCACCGGGAGACCAGGGCCATCCCGGCGGTCCGTCTCGTGGAGGAACGCCGTCACCTGCATGTCCTGCCCACCCAGCCGCACGCGGTGGCGTTGGGTGAGGAACGCCTGGTCAACGACGACCAGACGGTGTCGTTCGGGTCGGTGCGCTACTCGACCCCGCCAGGACACGTCGCCACGAAAGTGTGGTGCCGGGTCGCCGGCGACGAACTGGTGATCGTCGGGCGGACCAGAGCCGGCCTGGCCGAGATCGCCCGTCATCGGCTGTCGACGCCGGGTAACCCGTCGATCGTCGACACCCACTACCCGCACCATCCCGGCGGGAACCTGCCGCGTCCGCCGCGGCCCAGGCCGCGGACCTGCGAGGAGGCCGCGTTCCTGGAGCTGGGTGAAGGCGCCCACCGGTGGCTCATCGAAGCCGGTGCCGCCGGCGCGGTCCGGGTCCGGGCGAAGATGCGCAAGGCCGTTGAACTGGCCGCGGCACTCGACCGGCAGCAGGTCGACCACGCTCTCGGCCTCGCGGCGATCGCAGGCCGCTTCGACGACGGCGACCTCGTGTCCATCCTGGACCACCTCGCCACCGCTGCTCCGCCAACAGATGTCGTGTTCGTCGACGAGAGCCATTCGGTTCAGCCCGGCACCGGCCCTTGGGAAGGATTCGGCTCATGACCCGGCCTCAACCCACACCGATGCCGGAGGATCTGGAACAGATCCTGCGCCGGATGCGCCTGCCCTACCTCCGCAAAGCGGCACCCGACGTGTTGGCGACCGCCCGTGCGCAACGCTGGGACCCCGCCGAGGTCCTCCGGGTCCTCCTCAACGAGGAGGTCACCGGCCGCGACGCCGCGACCCGGCGGTTACGGCGCAAGACCGCGAACTTCCCCAGCGGCAAGACCCTGACGTCCTGGCGTCCCGAGGACTCCTCGATCTCCGAAGCCACCCAGAACGCCCTGACTACCCTGGAATGGATCCGCCGGCACGAGAACCTCGTCGTGTCTGGCCCATCCGGGACCGGTAAATCGCACTTCGTCGAAGGCCTGGCCGCGGCGGCGATCGAGTCCGACATGCGGGTCGTCTGGTTCACCCTCGAAACGCTGACCCAGACCATCGGGAAAGCGAAAGTGGACGCATCCGTCGCCCGGACCATCGCCCGGATCTGCGGCGTCGACCTGATCGTCGTCGACGACATCGGCATGCTGCCCGCAGGTCAGGACGCCGCAGAAGCGTTCTACCGCGTCATCGACGCCGCCTACGAACGCAGGTCCATCGCCGTGACCAGCAACATCCACCCCAGCGGCTTCGACACGATCATGCCCAAGACCCTCGCCACCGCGACCGTCGACCGACTTCTGCACCACGCCCACCTGGTCCTGACCAAGGGCGACAGCCACCGCCTCGCCGAGGCACTCGCCGGGAAAGGAGTCCTGCCCCTGACCTGAACAACAACCAGATCTCGTGACCGCCCACCCGGAGAAAAGCTGTCCGCCCACCCGGATGCCCAACGTCCGCCCACCCGGCGATCCAAATGACCGTTGACACCAGGTCACCGGCCGGAATACCCAGCACCGCCGCGAACGCGGTCACGTATCGCGGAGTCAACGCCGAATGGCCGTACAGCACGCGGTAGATCGTCGAGTCCGAGACATACGGTCCATCGCCCACGCCGTGCAGCAACTGCGCGATGTGCGGGCGCATGTTTCGATTGGCCAGCAAGCCCACCAGCAACCCACCGGGCCCTGCTGGAGGTCGCGCTGGCGGCGGAAGCGTCTCGGCACGCAGGAGCACCGAGCGTGACCGGACGAACTCGTGCAACCGGTCGAAGTCTTCCCCGAACAGGCGCATAGCCGATCTCATGACGTGCCCGACATTCCAGGGACGGGTACCTCTTGCGGGAGCCAGGTCGACCGGCACGTCCTGACCGGTGATCACGAACAGGTCCGCAGTGTGCAGACCCAACGCGGGCGCCAGCCGACGCAACAGGGGAACACCGGCGTGGCCGCCGGCCAGCACGACGTCAAGTTCCGGTACGGTCACGCCCGCAGCCCGCGCCACCGTTGCCGGATCGGTCCGTCGGTGCGCCAGCAGCCGCCCCAACGGCAGCCCGGGACCTGGCAACTCCATCACAGCAGCCAACTGTACGTAGCAGACTCCCACCCAGGCGGAGCCGACAACCGGACCGGGTGCCGGACGGCGATGCGCCGGTTTCGACAGTTGGCTATCGTCGGCCAGCCGAAGAGTCCGATGACCACGACGAGCAGTAGTGGCTTCGGGAAGCGGAGTTCGTGCTGTTCCTGGCCTTCGATGCCGAGATCTGTACCGTCAACTGCGCCACCAACGCCATCGGGCGGCAACGCCCGCCTCCGCCGCGCTGTGCGGGTAACGTGTCCGGTCGGTGGCGCTGGGAACGGCCTACCCGATGAGCCGGATCGTGGCTGCGCTGTTCAATGCCTGTCTGGTGAGGAGTTGCCTGACACCGTCAAGCTGATCATGGCGGGCGGCAATGAGTTCCTCCTGGTACAGCGAGTGCAACGCGATCGCCAGCCCGGAGAGGTTCACCTCGGTGCGACATCGCTGATCGGCGGTCGCGGTCGCGATCTCGTCCGCCGAGACGGCACGTTCCGGTTCCTCGCTCGTGATCGACACGGAGCTGACCCAGCGTGTGTCCGCCTCCGCATCAGCCGTGCTGGCGTATTCGTATCCCGTGCGGCGCATGCATTCGCTCCATGCCCGCTGGACACCCAGGTACCGGCTGTCGTTCCCGACCCGTCGGGTGGCTTCCAGCTCCAGATCGGCCAGAGCTGTCCACGGCACGGCTCGATCATCCTTGATCACCGCGCGCAACGGTACGCCCTCCGGGCCGTCGAGCTCGCGTCGTACCTGCCCGTCGCAGCCGCCGCTCGGTACGGGTGTTCCGGCGAAGACCTCGACCGTTCCCTCGAAGACCGGCGTGTACGCCTCCGGTACTGTCAGTGCCTTGGTGAGCCCACGCGTCGCAGCTGCGAAGAGGTCACTCTGGTAGCCTGCCGGACCGCGGTACCCGTAGCGGGCCGGTTCGCGGCTGTCCAGCCAGCCAGCCAGTTCCGGTGCCCGTTGGAACACCACGAGCCGGATCTCCGGGAGTGCCAACCGGATGCCGAAACGGCTCATGCAGCGTCGTAGCAGGAGCATCCGAGCCTGCTGAACCCGCTGGTACTGCTCGGGCGTCAACTCGAACCTGCTCAGCGGTAGTACGAAGTCCGTCGCCGAACGCGGAACTGGCACCGAGACCAGCGAGGGTTCCTCTGGATTTCTTGGTACTTTTGTCCGCTCCGGAACGTCGCCGTCTCCACAAGCAGTGGCCAGCGGCAGCAGCAGGGCCGCGAGCGAGATGGTCCCCACCCATCTGCGGATGTTCATCCGAACCCTTTCCTATGTCGTTCCGGATCAGGGGAGCAGCAACGAGGTGGGCGCCGCAAGGATGCGACGCCCACCTCCTGCCGTCAGACGTAGACCTTGCCGGAGTCGAAGGTGTACGCCGTCACGGCCAGCCGCCCCCTGGAGAACGCCCAGTTGACCTGGTTGAAGGGCACCGCTGCGGTGAAGGCCGAGTTCTTGCCGCTGGCTACCGTGGACCAGGTCGGCCATGAGCCGCCGTACCCGCCGCACCAGTACGAAACGCTGTTGCCCGTGTAGTTCCATCCCATGGCGACCGCGTCGCCGGATTTGCCGCCGTAGATGACCGCGAAGACGTGGCTTTGGTAGAACCGGATGGCTGTCGTCCGGCCCTCCGCCGAGGACTGAATCTGATTGGGCGCGACGACCTTGTAGTCCCGGGCCGTCCCGCACCACGTGTCGGCGGCAGCAGCGGGCCCGGTCGCTGCGACGAGTGCGGTCGCCGTCGCGATCCCGGTCACCGCGACCGTAGCCGCGAGTTTTCTCAGCATCGAGGATCTCCCCTTTCGTACCCCTGTGGTGTCTGTCGGCACCATGGCAAACCCGGCGGGAACCTCGAAAGACCTTGTGCCGTCCCGGACAGGTACCCCGCCTGTCCGGCCTGCTCGCAGCGATGTCCGGATCCTGTCCGGAAGCTGCCGGACACGTTCGAGAAGTGGCCCCTGCGGCCGTGCACCGGCGCGGACACGGCGCGATGTACGCGCTCGCCCATGGCCTGCTCGCGGTGTTCCGGCTGCGGACGGTCCGGCCGGGCTTGGCCTGCCGCATGGGCCGGACGGGTTGAGCCGGAGCGCGACGCAACAGGGCTCGTCGGCTTGACGCAACAGCTCAAGGAGGGGCGGGGTTCACGGGGGCAC